>JBCDHQ010000042.1:0-20195 GCA_038749815.1 Pseudomonadota bacterium
ACCTGCGCCGGCACGTCGAAGGTGGACTTTCAAGGCAATGCCTGGACCCTCGTCCCCGCCGGCGACTGCCTGAAATACGGCGTTGAAGAAACCATGGCAGAGTTCGAGCTGCCGGGTGACCGCACCGGCTCGCTGGAGGCGCTCGACCGCGATCTCCCAACCACCTAAGCCCATCGCGGGGACCGGTTTCGCCGGTCCCCTTTCTGACCGGAGGTGCGCGCCCCATGACCCTTCCAACCGCGGCCGGACTGCCGTTTAAGCACAGCCACTTCCCCGAGATCGAGGCCGCCGACGGCGCCGTCGCGTGGTACGAGGTCCATGCCGAGAACTACATGGGCGCCGGCGGGCCGCCCCATCGGATGCTCGAAGCGCTCCGCGCGCTCCGGCCCCTCTCGCTTCATGGTGTCGGCCTCTCGATCGGCGGCGAGGGCCCGCTCGACCGGGATCACCTGCAGCGTCTCAAAGGTCTGGTCGCGCGCTACAGTCCGGCGAGCTTTTCCGAGCACCTGGCCTGGTCGAGCCATGACGACATCTACTTCAACGACCTCCTGCCCCTGCCCTACAACGCCGAAACACTCGCGACCGTCGCCGACCACATCGACGAGACGCAGGAGGCCGTCGGCGTTCGGATGCTCCTCGAGAACCCGTCGAGCTACACTGAGCTTGCGGGCTCCAGCATGGACGAGATCGGGTTCCTGACCGCCATTGCCGAGCGAACGGGCTGCGGCCTCCTCCTCGACATCAACAACGTCTACATCTCGGCGAACAACCAAGGGTTCGAGCCCGCGACCTATCTTGACGGCTTCCCGCTCCATCTTGTGGGGGAGATCCACTTGGCGGGACACGCGACCGAGACCGAGGCCGACGGGGGGCGCCTTCTCATCGACAGCCATGACCGCCAGGTCGATGCTGCGGTTTGGTCGCTGTTCAAACAGGTGATCGCGAAGACAGGCCCGCTGCCAACCCTCGTCGAGTGGGACAACGATGTTCCAGACTTCGACGTGCTCCTCGATGAGGCCGCCATCGCCGACCGCGCGCTCAGCGCCGCCGCCGCCGTGACGGCAGCCGCAGAATGACCCGCGACGGCGAGGCCGCGCTCGCCGGCGCTCTGCTCGCCCCAGAGACGCCGGCCCCGGCCGCTGTCGCCGACGCGCACCGCTTTAACGTCTACCGCAACAACGTGGTCGTCGGTCTGATTGACGCGGTCGCCGCCACCTACCCCGCCGTCCTCGCCCTTGTCGGGGAGCCTTTCTTTCGCGCCGCCGCGCGCGCCTTCGTCCTCGAGAACCCGCCCCGCTCGCCGATCATGATCGACTATGGCGACGCGTTCCCGGACTGGATCGCCGCGTTCCCGCCGGCGGCGGGCGTGCCGTATCTCGGCGATGTCGCTCGGCTCGAATGGGCCTGGACGCGCGCCTACAACGCTGCCGAGGCTCCGCCCCTCGACATCGCGCACCTGGTGGAGATCCCGCCGGATGAGCTTGCCTTGGCCCGCGTGACGCTCCACCCGTCTCTTCATCTCCTGTTGTCTCGGTTCCCCATCGCCTCGCTCTGGGCAGAGGCAACGGGCCGGAGCGCCGCGACACACCTGGACCTCTCCCAGTCCGAGGCCGTCCTGATCGCGCGGCCCGACGCCGCCGTCGATGTCCGCGCGATCACACCCGCGCTGAGCGCCTTTCTCCAAACACTGTCCGCAGGGGGCACGATTGCCGATGCGGCCGCCGCCACCGGTGACGACCAAGCGCGCGTCGCCGACTGTCTCACCAGTCTTTTTGAGCTGCGGATTGCAGTGTCCCTCCTCCCCGAACCCGTCGCCGACCAAAGGAGCGCCCCCTGATGTCCACCTCACTCTTCGCCGCAGGTTTCGCGGCCGGGCGCGCTGTGGAGCGTGCGCTCGACGGCTGGCTGACCGGCCTTGCGGCGCGCCTCGTCTTCGCCTCGGTCCTCTTCGGCTATTATTGGAACGCCGCGCTCACCAAAGTGGGCGACGGCATCGGAGGGTTCTTCCAAGTCCAAGATTCTGCCTATTTCCAGATCGTCCCGCCCGTCGTCGAGGCCGCAGGCTACGACACGTCCGCGGTTCCGGCCTTTCCCTGGGGCACCGTCGTGACCCTCGGCACTTACGCGGAATTTGCGCTGCCAGTTCTGATCGTCGCGGGGCTCTTCACGCGGCTGGCCGCCCTCGGCATGATCGTCTTCGTGGTTGTGCAGAGTTATGTCGACATCGCCTTCCATGGCGTTGATGCCGAGACGATCGGCATCCTTTTCGACCGCACGCCATCCTCCGCAATCATGGATCAGCGGACGCTTTGGGTCTTTGTTCTCTTGGTCCTTGTGATCAAAGGGGCGGGAGCGATCTCCCTCGATGCGATGATCCACCGGAGCGTCGCAAAAGCCGACACCCGCACCCCCCTCCCGGCGGAGTGATCGGCGACGGGAGAGCGTCCGCAGGCCGAGAAGGCCCCGCCGCAACGGTGACCATCTGACCACAAGGGGCAGGTCGGCCATCCGGCCATGCTTCGGGATCATCGATGCCGTGATCGGCTTTCGCCTGTTCACGAGGGACAGGATAAGATCCGCCATCCGAGCGCGCCGCGGAAACGCGAACCAGTCCAAGTGCTCCCGATGGCTCAAGAGCCGATACGGCCGGTTCGCAGTACAGCGCACCGGGCATCGGCGCGTTGGTCCCGGTTTAACCGTTTCTCAAATGCGGAAACAGTGAGCTGGCCATCCGCGCGTGCGGCGCAAAGATGTTGCGACGAGCGGTTTGTCGGCGGGATTGGCCAGTTGGCCATGCAGGCATGGCGCGGATAGAAAAAACTGTCGGAGAGCGCCCGACGTATGGTCAGCGGAGAGATCAGGTTGCCCCTCCGCGCAGGCCGCGCAAACGCATTCCCGTCCCCCGGTTTTGCGCCGTGTGATCAGGCTGGCTGCGCGTGCATGCAGTTTGAGCACGGAGCCGCGGACGGGTTGGGCCCGACTGATCCGCGGGACCGGCCAGTCGGCCATGTGAACGCCGGTCCACTCGGGATCCGGCTCCCGCGAGAGCTTCAGCGGATGGTCGGCCCGGATGCTCCCGCTCACTCGCGGCGAAGTCTCGACGTAGGCCTCCTCGCGCAATCCGCCGAGATCCGTTTCGCCATCACCTCACGGGTGATGGGCGCCGCGCCAAGCGGTTTGTGTCGGGCATCGACACGCTGCCATCCGCTGCTCATTGGCCATCGCCGTCGCGACCTCTGCGGCCTTCAGCGCGCCGAGCCACCGGCACTTGGGCAGACCCAAACAATCCGTCGGGAGAGGCCATGCAGTCAAAGCTCTCTCTCGGCGGCGCGGGAGACGCTCTCGAAACACCGCGTGATAACCTGGGTCGTGAGGCTTGGGTTGCAGGACCTCGGCGCCCGGCCCTGGATCGGCGGTCTGTCCCACGGTCAAAAGCCGGAGCAGAGCAGCGCTCGCCCGCAGAAGATACACGATTTCAACCCAAACAACGACGCTCTAGGGCGTGCTCGACGCCACGTTCACGCCCGCGAGTGAAGATCCATCATCCCCGCCAGCGCGAGGCCAAGCCCGGCGGACGTGGCCTGCACGGCATCGGCGACCACTGTTTGGCCCCTCCTGAGACGCCATCGGGTCAGCCGCAGGATGCCCTTGCGGTGGGCGAAAAACAGTGTGTCCTTCTTTCGAGCGTGGGCGAGGGCGGCCCACGCGTCGCTTTGGGTGCTCTGGCAGGCCAAGTCCCGAGTGCCTTCGCATCGGTCCTCCGTGGGTCTGCCCCCAAAGGATTGGCGCTTCGGGCCGATCAAAGATGGCGGTTTCGCTCGGGATGTGGGTCGCGCCAGCGCAGCCGCTCTTCCGGCGCGACGGACTGGACCCAGTTGCGGATGACCCGCGTTCGAGCGGACGTGAGGTGCTGCCGGCGCGCCAGAGCCTCTGCGTCCCAGCCCAACTGGAGCTCGGTCAGGAGCTCTCCGACCATGTCGGGCCGATCGGCCGCCAGGTCGTGCACCTCGTCCGGATCGCTCTCCAAGTCAAAGAGCGTCGACTCGTGGCCGTGATAGTAACAGAGCTTCAGGGCGCCACGCCGCACCATCCGGTGGCGCAGCGCGCCGGTCTGGATGTTCATCAGACCGCCGTAATAGCTCGAGAGCGCACGGTCGTCCCAGGGCCCCGGGGCCAGCCACGACCGGCCCGACTGCTCGGGCAGCGGGTCGGCACCGGCCCAATCCAGGAGCGTTGCGGTGAGGTCCGTGAGGCCCGTCACACGTCTGTCGACCGCGCCCTGCGGGACGCCCGGCCCCGCCACGATCAACGGCACTTTGGCGCTCTCATCGAAGAAGGTGCTCTTCCACCAGAGCCCGCGTTCGCCGAGCGCCTCGCCGTGGTCTGACAGATAGATCACGATCGTATCCTCGCGCTCGGACACAGCGTCGATGACGCGGCCGGCCAAGCGATCTGTCATCCGAACCAGGCCGTAATAGGCTCGACGCGCCCGCAGCGCCGCATCCGGACCAATGTCCCCGACGCGGCCTGCATCGGCCCAGTCCGACAGCGCCGGATGCCGCGTGGTCGGAGGATCGAGCCGTGGCGGACCGACCTTCTCTGCGACGGCGTCGTGGTCGCTCGGCAGGGCGATGTAGGGCGGATGCGGGCAGAAGAGGCTCACGAGGGCGAGGAACGGAGCGCCGCCCGCATCCCGCGCAGCGCAAAGCCCGGCCAACGTTTCGATGCCGGCCTCGGCCACGGCCAGGTCAAAAGCCTGGTAGGAGGTTTCGCCGACGCCCGATCCCTGCATCTGATCGCCGCGATTGCCCCGCGTCGCGGTCAGCGGTCCGATGTCGGGCGCGCCCGCGCCGGGCCAGCCTGGCCCGATATCGCCGATCGGCCGATCGGCAAAGCCGTGCAACTGATCGTATCCGTAAAAGTGCATTCGTCCGATAAGGCGACAGTCGTACCCGACCGCACCCAAGGCGTGTGCAAAGGTTGGGATGTCGCTCGGCAGAAAGTCATCATTGGACAGGACGCCCGAGACATGCGGCTCGAGGCCCGTGAGGAACGCCATCCGCGACGGCACGCAAAGCGGCGAGGAACAGTAGGCAGTGTCGAACCTCGTCCCGGAGCGCGCCAGCCTGTCGAGCGCAGGCGTCTCTGCGGCCGGATCTCCGGCAGCGCCGAGGACCCGCGCAGCGTGCTGGTCGGACATGACAATCAGGATGTTCGGGCGTCCTGCCGGACGGGCGATTGGTCTAGACAATTTGACGCCTCCATCGTATTGGTTGGGCCAATAATCAACAAACCCAACAGAAGAACCAAGGGAGGACGTGATATGATTGCAAAACTCAGAGGTTCAGTCGCTGCAAGCCTGGCGGCGGCGGCGACACTGCTCCTGTCGGCCGGACCAATTGGTCTAACCAAAGCGGAGGCGCAGGCGTTTCCCGCAAAGCCGATCGAAGTGATCGTGCCGTTCAAGCCCGGCGGCCGCACCGACACCGTGGCGCGCCTGATCGGCGAAAAGATCCAGGAGGCGGGGCTGCTGTCGCAGCCTATGGCGGTCGTGAACGCCGACGGAGGCGCGGGCGCCAACGCGGTCAATCGGATGCAGCGCGGCGACGAAGACGGTACGACCATCGTCCACTGGCATCACCAGGCGCTGATCGCGATGGCAATGGGTCTCGGTGATTTCGGTCTCGAGGACTTCAAGTCCATTGGCTACACCGGTGGCGGCAGCCCGGTCTGGGTCGTCCGTCAGGACAGCGAGTTCGACACGCTCGAAGACGTGATTGCCCACCTGAAGGACAACCCCCGTGGGCTCGTCGAAGCGGTCGGGATCGGCACCATACCGCACTTCGTGGGCGCAATGCTCGCCAACGAGGCCGGTTTTGAGACCCGCTACGTGACAGCGAACTCCGGCGCCGACCGGTTGCGCCTGATCCTCGGCGGGAATGCCGACATCTCGCTCTTTGCCGCCTCCGAGTATCTGGCCCAGGGCGACGGCCTCAAACCGCTGGTCTATTTCGGGCGCGACCGTCTGCCAGACCTGCCGGATGTGCCGACCGCGTTGGAGTTGGGCTACGACGTCTCCTGGGCCAACCCGAACTGGTGGCTGGCGCCGGCCTCGACCCCTGACGCGCATGTGGCGATCCTGGCCGACGCGCTTGAAGCGGCGATCAACGACCCGGAGATCGTCGAGTACTTCCAAAGCAACACGTTGCAGCCCTATTGGACGCCGGGCGACGAGGCGATGGCCGACGCGGAAAAACAGCTCGAGTCGCTGAAGGCAGTCGCCGCGACCATCAACTGAGCGCAACGGGTGGGCCTGGAGGCCCACCCCTTGGACCGCCCCGGGAGAGATGAGAATGAAGAAGGGTCCCGCCGCGCGCCAAGCCGTGCGGCAGAGCATGGCCGACCTGGTTCTTGCGGGTTTGATCATCCTGGGGGCCATCCTTCTCTTCGTTGGGGCGGCCGAACTCCCGCCGCCGCGGTGGGAGCCGCTCGGCTCGGCCGCGCTGCCCCGGATCCTCGGCGCCCTGCTGATCGTGTTCGCCGCAATCATCGCGACCAGCGCCGCGCTGCGCTGGCGCCGCGGCAGCGCGGTCGAGACACCGCCGAGCGAGGCAGATCCCCGCCGCGGCGTCTTGGTGTTTGGCGCCTTGGTCCTCTATGTCGCAGCGCTCGATTTCGGCCGCGCGCCCTTTGTGCCCGCAACGGTCATCTTCGTCGCGGCGGTCGGGCTCAGCATCGGGCAGCGCAACTGGCGCAACGCCGCCCTCTTCACGGCCCTCGGGTTGGGCCTCGCGCTGGCGATCTCGACGATCCTCGAGCGCTTTCTCTACATCTCGATCGGCTGAGCGATGGTCGAGGCCTTCTCCCTCCTCTTTGAATGGCAGAACCTGATCTTTCTCGTCGTGGGCACCGCGCTCGGGATTGTGGTGGGAGCGATCCCGGGCCTCACGGCCTCGATGCTGATCGCGCTGACGCTGCCCCTGACCTTCCACATGGACCCGGTCAGCGCCGTCACGCTTCTGATCGGCGAATACGTGGGCGGCATCTCAGGCGGCCTTATCACCGCGATTTTGCTCAGGATGCCGGGCACGCCGGCCTCGATTGTCACGACGTTCGACGGCTACCCCATGGCCAAGAAGGGCCTCCCGGAGCGCGCGCTCGCCTTGGGGATCATGGCCTCCGTGGTCGGCGGGCTGATCTCGTGGGGGTTTCTGGCCGGCATGTCCCCGGCACTCGCACGCTTTGCCCTGCAGTTCGGCCCATGGGAGTATTTCACGCTGGTCCTCATGGCTCTGGTGATGCTGGCCGTGCTCTCGCAGGGCTCGATGGTCAAAGGCCTGATGGCGGCGGCGCTCGGGATGGCCTTTGCCCTGCCCGGGATCGACAGCTCCATCGGGCAGGCCCGCCTGACATTCGGGTCGGACGCGCTGCTGGCCGGGTTCGGCCTTCTGCCCGTCCTGATCGGAGCCTTCGCGATCAGCCAGATCCTGCGCGACGCGGCGACGCCGCAGATGAGCGGCAAGATGGACATGCCGAAACGGCATCTGCCGCTCTACCGGCGCGACGTCGGCTACGCGCCCAAGCTTCTGCGCAGCTCCATCATCGGCACTTGGATCGGCCTTCTGCCCGGCATTGGCGCGAACATCGCGGCACTCGTCTCGTACTCCACCGAAAAACAGCTCTCGAAGGAGCCGGAGAAATTCGGCACGGGCCACGAGCCCGGCGTCATCGCCGCCGAGAGCGCGAACAACGCCTCAATCGGCGGCGCCTTGATTCCGCTGATCACCATGGGCATTCCGGGAAGCGTCACCGAGGCGATCTTGATCGGCGCCCTGACGATCCACAATCTGCAACCCGGTCCGCTCCTCTTTCAGAATGCTCCCGAAATCGCCTACGGCATCATCGCTGCCTATCTGGTCGCCAACGTGCTGATGCTGATGATGATGTGGGGCGCCGTGCGCTACATCGCGCAGATCGTCCGATTGCCCCGGTCGGGCCTGATGGCCGTGATCCTGGTGTTCTGCGTCACCGGCTCCTATGCCGTGAACTCGAGCTTCGTGGATGTCTGGGTGATGATCGCCTTCGGGGCAATCGGCCTCGGGCTTGAGTACTGCCGCGTCCCGCTCGGCCCGTTTGTGATCGGCTTCGTTCTCAGCCCGATCGCCGAAGAGCAATTGCGGGCCTCGCTGATGATGTCGGACGGCAATGTGGCTGAGATCCTCAGCCGTCCCTATGCGCTCACCTTTCTCGTCTTCGCGGTCCTTACGATCGCGTGGCCCTGGATCGCGGCGCGTCTTGGAGCTCGCGGCCGCGAGCGCGAGGAGATGCCATGAACCTCCTGGCCCTGCCCGCCGGTCAGCGCAGATATCTCGACATTGCGCGTCGGCTGGCATCCGACATCGAGGCAGGTCGCTACCGCTCGGGCGAGCGCCTCCCGCCCGAGCGGGAACTCGCCCAGAGCCTCGACGTCAGCCGCACGACAGTGCGCGAAGCGCTCCTCGCGCTCGAGATCATGCGCTTGATCGACATCCGTGTCGGCGCCGGCGTCTTTGTCCTCGACGAGGCGCAGCGCGGCGCCACCGCCACTCTCGCCCCTGACACGACGCCGCCATCGGACGTGCTTGCGGCCCGCCGGCTGATCGAGGGCGAAACCGCAGCTCTGGCCGCGGAACTCGCCACTGAGGAGCAGATCGAAGAGATGCGCCGCGCGAACGACCGAATGGCCGCGACCATCGACGCTGTCGACATCTTCGACGCGGCAGATGCGCGGTTCCACGACCTGATCGCGCGCGCCGCCGGAAACGATGCGCTGACGGGCTTCGTTGCGCATCTCTGGTGGATGCGCGAGGGCGAGATGTGGGCCAAGTGGTACGATCAGACCCGCAGCCCCGACAACCGACGACGCTCGGTCGAGGATCACCGGATGATCCTGCGTGCCATCACCCGGCGCTCCCCCGGGACCGCCCGCACTGCGATGCAATCGCATCTCGACGTGCTGGCCGAACGCTTCTACGACCTCAAGCTGTGAAGGGATCCCCATGACGACCGCGCCCGACATCGTGTTCATCATCACCGATCAGCAGCGCTACGACACGATCGCCGCGCTCGGCGCGTCGCATATGGACACACCGAACATCGATCGGCTTGCCAAGACCGGTGTCAGCTTCTCGCAATGCCACGTCACAGCCCCGTCCTGCGTGCCATGCCGCGCGAGCCTGTTCACAGGGTACTACCCGCACACGAACGGTGTCCTCGCCAACGGTCAGCCCTGGAGCCGGACTTGGGTCTCGGAGCTGGCGGATGCCGGCTATCACTGCGTTTCGATCGGCAAGATGCACACGATCCCCTATGACGCAAAGGCCGGGTTCCAGGAACGCTATGTGGTCGAGAACAAGGACCGCTATCTGGAAGGCCGCTGGTTCTTCGACGAGTGGGACAAGGCGCTCGCGAGCCATGGGCTCCGGAAGCAGCAGCGCGAGGACTATCGCAAACGCCCCGACTACACCGACCGTCTCGGCGCGTTCACCTGGGATTTGCCGCCGCGGCTCCACTCCGACACCTTCGTCGGCGACACGGCGTGCTGGTGGTTGAAGACCAAACCGGTCGACAAGCCGCTCTTTCTGGTCGTGGGCTTTCCCGGCCCGCATCCACCCTACGACCCGACGCCGGACCTCGCCGAGAAGTACATGGCCCGCGACGTCCCGCTCCCCGATGTCAGCGAGGCGGAACTGGCCGACCTCGCACCCCCCTGGGTCGAGAAACGCCAGCACGATGTCGAGGTCGATCACGACAGCGTCGCCTGGAAGCTCACCCCCACGACGGAAGAGCTGCGACGCATGCGGGCCTACTACTATGCTAATGTCGAGATGATCGACCAAGAGGTTGGCCGCATCCTCGACACCCTCGAGACGCGCGGCAACATGGACAACACCATCGTGATCTTCACCTCCGATCACGGCGACAATCTCGGCGACCACGGGCTGAGCCAAAAGTGGGCGCCCTATGACTGCGTGACCCGAGTGCCGCTGATCGTGTCGGCGCCGGGGCGGTTCGGGGCGGCGCGGTCGGTCGATGCGCTCGTCCAGCTCTTCGATCTGGCGCCGACGATCCTGGAATGGGCCGGCGTCAGCCCCAATCCCAGCTTCGAGGCCCGGTCCCTCAACCCAGCGCTCGAGGGCGCTCCTTTCGAGGGGCGCCGCCACGTCTTCTGCGAGCAAGCCGGCGACGTGAACATGACCGGCGCAAGCTACCTGACGATGATCCGCTCCAAGACGCATAAGCTGGTTCACTTCCGCGGCACGGACGAGGGGCAGCTCTTTGACCTTGCCGTGGATCCGGGAGAGACGCGCAACCTCTGGAGCGCCCCGGATGCGGCCGAGGTGAAGGCGGCGCTCCTGCGCGAGATGCTCGAGTTCCACGTCGAGAGCACACTTCAGACGCGCAATGCCCGGCACCTGATCGTCTCGCCGCCGGGCGAGGCCGCCTGGCAGTAGCCGGCGGCGCATGGGCCCACGACGCGGAGAGCTGGACCCGGGCGCGGCGCGCACCGTCCTCGCCACCGGGCCCAAGGGCTGCTGCACCCCGACCCGGAATGGCCGGACGGCCCCGGCATCGGCCAGCCCGCCCGCCCTCGCGACCAGCCCTTTGGCACTCGAGACCGTCGCCGTCCCCGGCGGTCGCCCTGTCCTGGGAACCGCATCGCCGCGCATCCCCAATGACGGCGAGGAGTTGCGGCGGTCGGGCACCCTACGTCCCTTCCGCATCGGTGCGACCACAGTCACCAACGCGGAGTTCGCGCGGTTCGTCGAGGCGACCGGGTATGCCACCGAAGCCGAACGTTTCGGCTGGTCGTTTGTCTTCTGGTCGGACGTGCCCAGGACCATCACCCAGACCCGCGGCGTTGCGGGAACCGAGTGGTGGCGCCGCGTCGACGGCGCGACCTGGCGCGACATCAACGGCCCCGGCACCGCCGAGAGCTGTTGGGATCCGGATCACCCCGTCACTCAGGTCTCGTGGAGCGACGCGCGCGCGTTCGCCGCCTGGGTCGGAGGTCGGCTGCCGACGGAGGCTGAGTGGGAACATGCGGCGCGCGGCGGTTTGGGCGATGTCCCCTACCCCTGGGGCATGCGCGATCCTGACGACCATACGTTCCTGCCCTGCAACATCTGGCAGGGCCGTTTTCCCGAACGCAACACCGCCGCCGACGGCCACCGTGCGACCGCACCCGCACGGGCGTTTGACCCCAACGGATACGGTTTGTTCAACGTTGTCGGCAATGTCTGGGAGTGGACGGCCGATCCTCTTCGCATTCCGTCGCTGAAGAAAGCGGCACGCGCCCGCGCTGCGGCCATGCGCGGTCACCGCGTGGCCAAGGGGGGCTCGTTCCTCTGCCATCGGTCCTACTGCTGGCGCTACCGCATTGCCGCCCGATCCGGCAACGCGCCAGACAGCTCAACCCCACACATGGGCTTCCGCCTGGTCTTCGACGATCCACCACGATAGCGGCGGGGCTCCTCCGGAGAGCAACACGGGCTCGCGCCGCCCCCCAGTGCGGTTCAACACACCCGATAGGCTCTCACGTCACCTCCGCCAACGTTTGTCCCGACGCCCCCAGTTTCGACGGTTCACTCACAGGATCCCGTCAGTCTGCGGAGTGTGGGTGCAACCCCACCCACTCAGGTCGCTTCGATGGCGTTGAGAGCTGGCTTGACCCGAGGTGTCCCAGCACCTGTGCTCCAGTTGAGCTCTGCGAAGCCGCGTGGACGTGTGATCTCGTCGCAAGGCTCGAAAGCACGCGCGCTTCTTAAGGAGTTTGAGCGCTGTCAGGTACATCCGACACCCGCCAGTAGATCCGAACGGCGCCCCGAGCGCGCCGGGCAAGCGCCCGCACGGCCTTGGCCTCCCGGCGCGCAGTGGCGCGGACCACGGCGTCTCCGCATCACGTGAGGGGCGCCCGTCGTAGTGGAAAAAGCGGATAGTAACAGGCCGTCCAAACGCCGGATCAGACATGCGCCCCCTCGCCGGTTTGACTGGGGGCCCAGCCTGCAGCGGTGGGAGTGCGCAGCCCCTCGGACAAACACCACTGCCTCTGTGCGGCGCCAACTGTGAGGATCAGGCCGGCGGCGGCAGTGAACCGCGTCTTGATCCCGGCACTTTTGGCCCATGGCAGTGGCTGATGCGTTTTGCCGATACGGGAGGCGCGAAGGCACACAGTGTTTTCCTTGCGCGAGAGGAATGCCAGCGACGCGAGGTGTTCGATCTGCCGCATGGACCGTGGTTGCGGGGGTTGGCACCACCCAGCCACTCACAGGCGCACTTGAAGTGGATGCAGTGAGGACTAGGCCCCTCAGCGGGTTTTCGGGCGACCCGAGAAAACTGTGCTTGAGACATTGGGTGATCCGCTCGCCATCGCCCTGCATTCGGGCGCGATACGGGGCGCGCATGCAAACATTGTTGGCCGGGCCGGCAGGCAGCCCGGTCAATCAGCACCGTCGTCGCGTCCTTTGTCCTCGGACCACTTGCGGACCCATGAACGCGATCGAAGAGGATGGTGTGCGCCCGCGTTGCGCGCATCGAAGAAACGCTCCTGGCAGTCGATCAGCGGCTCACAGTCGGCCCACGAGACAAATCTGCAGCTTGTGAGCGTGCCGACCAATGCCGACACCTTGTTCTTGCCCCGCCGGATCGCCGTCCGGTGGACATTGGCATGCGGGTGGCGTCTCATGCCGGATACTCTCGGGGCGGGGGATATTGAGCCGCCAGCCAAGGCTCTAGGGTCGTGATGCCGCCTCGATACCCTCGTTCCGTGACTTTGCGCAGATACGCCGGTGCGGCCGCCATGAGCGTTCTCAGATCCTCCTTGAGCGGATCGAGCGTCAACGCTCGAGGGGCGCTGGGCCTGAGGAACAGGCTCGAGGTCGGGTTGGCGCAAGTCCTTCCGAGCCGTCTTCTCTTCAGCTCTTGGGATATCGCACAGCGGCTCATCACTGGCGGCGGGACACCCTGATCTCCGTGACGCCCGTGTGATCGTCTGCTCTCCCGTCCTTTGGGAGAACGGCAACAGCCGGGTCCCCTTTAAACGACGACCCGCGCCAATTCCAAACCGCCGCCAAGACGGGTTTGCCCAGCGGTCGGATCGGGAGCTTGAGCGCAACGAGGATCAGCCGTAGGGCAAGACCAGCGATCCTACTGAGCGGACGCTGGCGGGTCTTTTGCCTGTTGAAACGTGCATTCTGCGCGCAGCATTTGGGCGCGAAGCCACTCCGCCCGACCTCGCTCTCCCGCGGAGTGCGGCCGCTGTGCAGACACAGTCTCGAGATCGCCGGTCAAAAAAAACCGGAGAGGTGTCGATTGAAGCTGGCCCCGACCGTCATGTGGGTGAAGCGGCGCTGACCGTTTCGCCAACAGACGGAGACATTGAGATGACCCTGACGAAGATCTCTGCCCATGGCGCGGGGGGGCCGGGCGCCGCGATCATGGACGCGCAACGGGGCGTGGGCCTCGGGCGGGCGGCCTCCGGCGGCCGCTGCGAGAGCCTCGCCCGCCACTGGTCCCACAACCCCTGAGCCTGGGAGGTTTGATCCGGCGTCTGTCGCCGGCTCTCTCAATGGGCGGCGTGACCGGCCCGCCCTTCGCGCGCGGCCTTGAAAACCTGAGCCACGCCGCGCCTTAATCCACACGAACGCACACGAGGACGTTGTTTCATGCGCTATACGTTTTTGCTCTACAGCAACCCTGCCGACTTTGCAGACATGACCCCCGAGGACTGGGCCAAGGAGAAGGAGGTCTACGGCGCCTATATCGGCGCGCTCCAGGAAGCTGGTGTCTTCGTTGACACCGACTGGCTCCACCCTGCGGACACGGCCACCACGATCACGCTGAAAGACGGCGCAAAGCGCGTCCAGGACGGTCCTTTCGCGGAGACGAAGGAAACCCTCGGAGGCTTCTTTGCCATCGACGTGCCGGACCTCGATGCTGCGCTGGCCTGGGCGGAGAGGTGTCCGGCGGCCAAGTACGGCAAGGTCGAGATCCGCGCCTCCGCCATGGGTGACTATTGACCCGATCAGAGACTGCGGCGCGGGCCGAGGATGTGGCCCGCGCCGCCTATGGAAAACTCCTGTCGATGATCGCCAGCCGGTCCGGCAACATCATCGCCGCGGAAGACGCGCTCTCGGAGGCCTTTGTCGCCGCGTTGCGGACATGGCCGGAGCGCGGCATCCCGGACCGACCCGAGGCCTGGCTTCTGACCGTCGCCAAGAACAAACGCACCGATCAGGCGCGCAAGGATGCCCGTTTGGTCATCACCGGCGAGGTGCCCGAGATGGCCGACGCCCCCCCAATCGACCCCGAAGAGACCTCCGATGAGCGGCTCAAGCTGCTCTTTGTCTGCGCCCATCCCGCCATCGATGCGGGCGTGAGAACCCCGCTTATGCTGCAGACCGTGCTGGGGCTTGAGGCCGACCAGATCGGCCGCGCCTTTCTCATCTCACCCACAGCCATGGCGCAGCGCCTGGTGCGCGCCAAAAAGAAGATCAAATCGGCAGGCATTCCGTTCGTCATCCCGGATGCGGACGCGTATCCGGAGCGCATGGAGGCGGTGCTCGAGGCCGTCTACAGCGCCTATGCGGTCGATTGGCTGGAGGGGGCGGGCGATCTCTCCCATGAGGCGTTCTTCCTGTCGACGATCCTGGCCGATCTCGCCCCGCGCCATGCGGAGGCACTGGGTCTCACGGCCCTCATCGGACTGATCGAGGCGCGCCGCGAGGCCCGCGTGCGCGAGGGTTTGCTGATCCCCGTGCCCGAACAGGACACGACGCTCTGGGATCAGCCGCTGATCGATCGGTCGGTCGGGATCCTCGCCCGGGCATCAGGGCTCGGCAGGATGGGTCGCTTCCAACTCGAGGCCGCCATTCAAGCGGTGCACGCGGCGCGATCTGTCACCGGGCGCACGGATTGGCACGCTGTGTCGCAACTCTATGCGGGGCTCGTCCATCTGCACCCAACCATCGGGGCGGCCGTCGCCCGCGCGGCCGCCGTGTCCGAAGATGCGGGCCCCGCCGAGGGTCTCCGGCTCCTCGAGCTCATCGACTATCCGGAGATTGAGAGGTACCAGCCCGTCCATGCTGTCCGTGCAGACTGCCTGGCCAAGCTGGGGCGGGTTGCAGAGGCGGCAGAGGCCTACGCAAAGGCAATCTCCCTCTGCACCGATCCAAACTCACGCCGCTGGCTCGAGAAAAAAAATGCCGTGCTGAGGAAAAAAATGTCCTGAGATGTCGATTGGCCGCGTGCCGGGTCGTCGTGACAGCAGAAGGGCAAAAAAACGCCCCGCATCACCACCAACCGTCACGAAGGACACACACCATGACCATCCTCTACACTGCCCTTGCCATCCTTGCCGCGCTCTGTCTCGTGGCGCTCCTCCTGCCGCGGAAGGTCGTCGTCACGCGAACCGCAGACGTGGCGCTCGCCCCGTCCGACATCTTGGCCCGCGTGGCCTCCACCGAGGCCTTTCAGACCTTCAACCCGTACCGCACGACCGACCCTGATCTGAAGATCACACCCTTCGGGCCGGCCGAGGGTGTCGGCTCTGCCTTTCGCTTTGAGGGAAAAGAGGGCAAGGGCACCCAGACCGTCACGGCCGTCACCGATGCGTGCGTGACGCATCAGATTGATCTGGGCGCCATGGGGAAGCCCGTGCAGGTCATCGCTGCTGAGCCGTCTGCCGACGGGTCGAAAGTCACCTGGACCGTCACGTCCGACATGGGCTTCAACCCCGTTTTCCGCATCTTCGGCCTCTTCATGGACCGGATGTTGGGCAAGACCTATGAGCTGGGGCTCAAGAACTTGCGCGCCCTTGCCTGAGCTCATGGATATGGCTGAGCGGGTGGGTCTCAGACCCGCCCGTCGGCCGTATGCGGCGTTGCCTTGGGCAGCGCCTTCTCCAGACTGAACGGGTGGTTCTGAGTGGCACCTGGCGATGTCTGGACGTCTCGCCCACGGCTGCCTTGACGGGTTGCGTGCGATCACCCCGGGGCGGAGGGCGCCGAGACCCTGAGCGCACATCGAGCCACGCAGCGACTTGGGTCGAAAGCTCGGTCCGGGGGCGAAGACCGGAGCTCTCTTCCGAAGCCCCTGCGAAACAGCCGACTCCCGCGAAAGACCGTCCCCGACACCCCCTTTCGTCGCCTTCGACCACCCGGCCGCCGCTACAGCCCGGGCTCAAGGCCTGAGCCAGCAACGACCAGTGCCGATCACCAAGGATCACTCTTGGGCTGAAGCTGCTCCTCGGAGTGCAGCCGACCCTCCCCGCGCTTGCGCGGAGCTGCTCAAACGATCTTGGCGTGCCCGTGGTCGAGCGCTGTGACGCCGCGGTCCGCCACCGTGGCACGGAACGATATGTCGGGCCCTTGGCGCCACATCTCGACCCGGATGGTTTCGCCCGGATAGACCGGTTTGGAAAAGCGCAGTTTGATCGAGCGGAGGCGCACGGGATCGTAGTCGCAATAGGTCGCCAGGATCGCGCGTGTGGCAATCCCGAACGAGCAGAGGCCGTGGAGGATTGGGCGCTCAAAACCCGCTGCCGAGGCGACATCCGGATCGACATGCAGGGGGTTGGGATCCCCGGACAGCCTGTAGAACAGGGCGGAGCGCGGGTCGGTGTGCGTTTCAAACCGGGCCTCAGGCTGACCGGACGGGACCGTGTGAGGGGCGGGCTGCGGTCCGCTGTCGCCTCCGCAACCGCCATTGCCGCGCGCAAAATTCAGAACTTTGACAGTGGCCAGAATGCCGTATTGGTCTCTGACATCGCGCTCGAGATAGATGAGCGCGCCCTTGGCTTCGCCCTTGTCGATGATGCGCGTGATCCGGGTCTTTGCACGCACCGTCGCACTCGTGGGGAGCGGTCGGTGCAGGACAATCTCTTGCTCGGCATGGAGAAAACGGTGCCAGTCTATGCCTGTGGCGGGATCCCTCGCCCAAAAGCCCGGGCTTGCAAGCACCGCTGCCATCGAGGGGACCACGCGCAGGTTGGGCTCCTCGAACACGAATGGCAGCTCGGCCCGATGTGTCGGATTCTCACCAAATCCGATGCCCAGAGCATAAAGGATGCAGTCCTTCGTCGCGTAACTTTGCGCAACTTCAGGAAAGTCGAAGTTGTGAAGCCTCTCTCGGAGATCATTCGCTGTTTCGACTATGGCCATCCGGTTGCCACCCAAGGTTTTTTGCGCATCGCGCGCCGAGTTCTCAATCCTCGTCACAAATAGTGCACTTGCAAATAGATAGCAAGCGAATTATTAGGTGAGCGACGGAGGACACCGATGCCACAGATCGTTTTTGCGGATCAGACATACCCGCTTCAAACCCTTTCGGATGAGGCGGCTCGTGGCGCCTCAGGTCTCGCAGCTCTTGGGGCGACCGGCAGCCTTGTGGCTCTGCTTCTCCGGAACGATGCGGCGTTCGTGACCGTGAGCGAGGCTGCGCGTCAGGCGGGCGGAACGACGCTGCCTCTCAACTGGCATCTCAAGGCGCCGGACATCGCCTATATCCTGGAAGACAGCGCCGCGACGATCCTCGTGGCGCATGTGGATCTTTGGAATGCCATCGCGGCGGGGCTGCCGACCCGCCTCAAAGACACCCTCACTGTGCTGCTCGTGCCGACACCTGAGGCCATTGCCACCGCCTTCTCCTTGGCCCCCGACGCCTTGTGCGCACCAGAGAATGGTCGGCTCTGGCCTGAGATGGTGGCGGCGCAGGCGCCCATCGCAACGCCATCACAGACACGCGCACACCCCCTGATCTACACCTCCGGCACCACGGGACGTCCGAAAGGCGTGCAGCGGCTCGGGACGGCGCAGCCGGCGCGGGTGGCCTATGACGCTTTCTTCGACGCATCCGCCCGCACATTGCTCGCCACCCCCCTCTACCATGCTGCGGCGCATCGGTTTCTGGATGGCACGCTCAAGGCGGGTGGGAGTGTGGTGTTGCCGGCACGCTTTGAGGCCGAGGGCCTGTTGCGCGACATTCAGACCCACCGCGTCACAACGAGCTTTGTCGTGCCCGCGATGTTCCAGCGGCTGTTGCGGCTGCCGGACGACGTTAAGCGGTCCTACGATCTGTCCAGCTTGCGCCATGTCGTGGTCGCCGGCGCCCCATGTGCGCCGGACGTGAAGGCGGCCATGATCAAGTGGTGGGGGCCGGTGATCTATGAGTACTACGGCTCAACCGAATTGGGGGCCGTGACGTTTGCCTCGAGTGAGGACGCGATTGCGCGCCCGGGGACTGTGGGGCGCGCCGTGGCGACCGCGCGCGTGGCCATCCTGGACGAGGCAGGCACCCCCTGCCCCCGTGGCGAGACCGGTGAGATCTATGGGCGCCGGGACGATCTGCCCGATTTCACGTATCTGAACCGCGCGGACGCGCGCGCAGCAGCCGGAGCGGGCGATCTCGTGACAATGGGCGATGTTGGGTTCCTCGACACGGACGGATACCTGTACCTCAGTGACCGCAAGACCGACATGATCATCTCAAACGGCGTCAACATCTATCCCGCTCAGATAGAGGCGGTGATCCTGGCGCATCCCGATGTGGCCGACTGCGCCGTGTTTGGCATCCCGGACGAGACGGCTGGAGAGACTGTGGCCGCGATCATTGAACCGATGGCGGATCGAAGCCTGGACGCCGAGGGGCTGACGGCCTTTCTAAAGTCGAGGCTCGCCACCTACATGGTGCCCCGTCACATGGAAGAAAGACGGAGCTTTCCGCGTGACGACGCTGGAAAGGTCAAAAAACGGGAGCTGCGGGCGCCGTATTGGAAGGACGTGAAGCGCGCGATCTAGCCGCGGACCAACGCGGGCACCTCGCCGGCCAGCGCGTCCCTTAAGTTGCCCCGAACGCGACGCATCAGGCTGAGGAGCTGCTCGACCTCCGCGTCGGTCAAGTTCTCGAAAGACATCGCGTTCACCTGGCCCGCAGCTTCACTCAGAACGTGTTTCTTCGACGTTGCCGAAGCTTTCAGGAACACGCGTTTGGTCCGCCGATCCGTGTCATCGGGGCGGCGCTCGACCCAATCTGCGGCCTCAAGCCGGTCGACCATTCCGCTGACGGCGACAGTACCGATGCCCAAAAGCCGCGCGAGTTCGATCTGCGTGCGCCCATCCTCTCGCAACAGCCAGTTCAGCAGATAGACTTGAGCGGAGGTCAGCCCGTGCGGTGCGAGAAACGCATCAAGAAGCTTGATCCGCTGGCGCGCAACGTGCTGGAAGACCAGCCCCGCCTCGTTCTCGACTTGGCCGTCTTCGGTGGGAGCAAGCGCGGTGTCTGGCATGTCGTGTCCTAGCTTGGCTTCGCGTCAAGCGATGCGCAATGCAATTTATAATTAGGATGCGAACGGAATTGCGTCAACCGCATTCGCACAAGCAAGAAAAAATTCTCTTGCGATTAATTCATATCCGTATTAATTACTAGCGAAGCAATATCTGGCATGTCGATGGCCGGGTTCGCCAGGACTGACCCTTTGGGATCTGCGCGGAAAAAGGACCCGGCACCGTTGGGTTCATTGGAGGAAAAGACATGCTGCATGACCGGTTCTTCATAGGAAACCAGTGGGCCAAACCGGCCACGGATGCTCAGTTTACGATCAAGAACGCCTCAACCGGCGAGATTGTCGGCACGACAGCCGAAGCCAAAGCGGCGGACATCGATCACGCTGTGGCCGCAGCGCGCTCCGCGTTCGATGGCGGGGAGTGGCCCCGCATGGCGCCCGCGGAGCGCGCGCGCATCATGCGCCGATTTGCAGAGGAGTTGCGGGCGCGGGCCCCTCGAACGGCCGAGGCCGTCAGCACGCAAAATGGCATGCCGATCTCGATCTCGGGTGCGTTCGAGGGGGATGTGGCCCCGAACATTCTGGACTACTAC
Organism: Pseudomonadota bacterium; assembly: GCA_038749815.1. Lineage (GTDB taxonomy): Bacteria > Pseudomonadota > Alphaproteobacteria > Rhodobacterales > Rhodobacteraceae > Algicella. The sequence continues at coordinate 19,912 of JBCDHQ010000042.1, forward strand.
GCCGATCTTGCCGACCAGATGGTCCTGGAGGAGGTCCGCCCGTCGCAGTTCGGCACCGAGACCTTCGTGCAACGCCTGCCAGTCGGGGTTGTGGCCGCGATCATTCCCTGGAACTTCCCGGTCAACCTCTCGCTCGTGAAGCTCGGTCCGGCCATGGCGGCCGGATGTACGATGGTCATCAAACCGTCCCCTGGCACCGTCCTCGACAGCTATGTGATGGCGGAGGCCGCACTCGCGGCGGGCGTCCCGGCAGGTGTCTTGAACTGGGTTCCCGCGGACCGCGA
>JBCDHQ010000043.1:0-20123 GCA_038749815.1 Pseudomonadota bacterium
AGTGAGCACCCCGGTCGTCGATCTGCCGCTCGGCGTGACAGAGGACCGGGTGACCGGCGCGCTCGATCTCGAGAAGGCGTTGACCCGCGGGGAAAAAGCGTTCGAACCGGGCCTCCTCGCCCGTGCCCATCGTGGGTACCTTTACATCGACGAGGTGAACCTCCTTGAGGACCACATTGTCGATCTGCTCCTCGATGTGGCCGCCTCCGGTGAGAATGTCGTTGAGCGGGAGGGGCTCTCAATCCGTCATCCGGCCCGGTTCGTGATCGTGGGCTCCGGCAACCCGGAAGAGGGGGAGCTGAGACCGCAGCTCCTCGACCGCTTCGGCCTGTCGGTCGAGGTCGCCTCGCCCGTTGAGATCGCCGACCGGATCGACGTCGTGCGCCGCCGCGACGCCTATGAGCGGGACCCGGAGGGTTTCGTCAAATCCTGGGCGCGGAAGACGGGCCAGCACCGGCGCAAGATCCTCGCGGCGCAAAGCGCCATCGTCGATGTCGAGATCCCGGATGAAGTGCTTGGGACAGCGGCTGAGCTGTGCATCGCGCTCGGCTCGGACGGGCTCCGGGGGGAGCTGACGATGATGCGGGCGGCGCGTGCCCTTGCCGCCCTGGACGGCGTTGTCCGGGTTGAGCCGACGCACCTGGCCCGGGTGGCGCCGGCGGCCCTCCGCCACCGCCTCCGTCGCGACCCGCTGGATGAGGCCGGCACAACGGCGCGGGTGCTCCGCGCCGTCGACGCCGTGATCGGCGTGTGACAGGACCTCTCGGTGCGCGGCCCAAAGCGTCGGTCTTAGCGTTGGCAACCCGTGGCCAGGACCGGCTGTCCCTTGTCAGTCCGCCGATCCGCCCAGTGATCCCTCGCCACCCGCGAGCCGCCAAACCGGGTGGCCGTCCCCGATGACATGTGTCCCTGGCAGCCGTGGACCCGGCGTGAGCGTTCGGCAGCCGCTGCGTCGCACGCCCTTCCAGCCTTTGGGGGAGCCGGCGTCGATGCTGGTCGAGACCGGGGTGAAGAGCTGTGCTGGCGGAGTTCGCCGCCATCGCGCACGGCCGCGCCATCCTGTTGGAGCGCTGCCCGCGGCCCTCTCGTGGTTTGCACCGGAACGAGGCGCCCAGCGCCGCGCAGACGGCGAAGCCCAGAGCCGAAGATGCGTCCTGGCCTGCGGCTCCCGGGCTTCGCGCCTCCGATGATGGCGCAGATCGATGTGCTCGAAGATGCGCTCCGTGCGGCGGCCCTCGTGGCGCTCGACCCCGGGCTCGGCGGGATCCTTCTGCGCGCCCGCGTTGGCGAGATGCGGAGCCTCTGGGAAGCGCGCCACCGGGAGATTGCCCCCCGCCCGATCCGGCGCGTGCCGCCCGGCATCGCGGACGATCGTTTGCTCGGAGGGCTCGACCTGGCAGCGACGCTCGGCGCTGGGCGCCCGGTGATAAGCACCGGCCTGATCGCGGAGGTCGGGCGGGGCACCCTCATTCTGCCGATGGCCGAGCGGGCAAGTGCAGGAACGGCAGCCAGGATCGCCGCCGCGCTCGATGAGGGAACGGGCCTCACCGTTCTGGCCCTCGACGAGGGGATCGACGTGGAAGAACGCTGCCCCGCGGCGCTCTCCGATCGACTTGCGTTTCACATCGACTTTACGGGCGTTGAGGGGCGCTCCTTGCCCGATTTGCCCATGGATCTCGACCGGGCGCGTGCGGCCTTGTCGGCGCAGCCGGCCGATCCTGGGGCGGCGGAGCTCTTCGCGTCGGCTGCCGGGGCTCTCGGCATTGCATCGCTCCGCGCGCCGTTGTTCGCCCTGGCCGCTGCGCGCGCGGACGCCGCGCTGGCCGGTCGTGCGTCCTTCGGAGAGGTTGAGGCGGCGCGGGCCGCGCGCCTCGTCCTCGGCCCCCGCGCAACGCAAATGCCTGAGGTCGACATGGAGGACGCGGACGAGCCGCCACCGCCGCCGGACCCGCCGCAAGACGGGCAGCAGGAAGGTGGCCAAGGGCAGGGCGAGGTCGCTCCGGATCAGCTGATCGAGGCGGTCCGTGCGTCGTTGCCGCCCGAGGTTCTGGCGCGGCTCCGGACGGCGTCCCTGCGCACCGCCGCCGGCGGCCGAAGCGGGGCCGGCGCCCTTCAGTCCTCCGGTCGCCGCGGCCGGCCGGCCGGGGTGCGGCGCGGCGACCCGCGCGGACCGGATCGCGTCGATCTGGTCGCCACCCTTCGGACTGCAGCGCCCTGGCAGCCGCTTCGGCGAAGCCTCGCGCCGGAGCCCCCCGACCACTTCATCGTGACACAGGACGACATCCGCGTGCGCCGCCACGTCGAGACGCGAGAGCGGTTGGCCATCTTTGTCGTCGATGCTTCGGGCTCGGCCGCCATGGCCCGGCTCGGGGAAGCGAAGGGGGCGGTGGAGCTGATGTTGGCGGAGGCGTATGTGGGACGGGATCAGGTCGCGCTGATCGCTGTGCGCGGCCGCGCGGCGGAGCTTCTGTTGCCCCCGACGCGAAGCCTCGTGCAGACCAAGCGCCGACTGGCGGCCCTCCCGGGTGGGGGCGGCACACCGCTCGCCTCCGGGCTCGAAGCGGCGCTCGCGCTTGCGGAACGGGCGCGGCGGCGCGGGACGGATCCGGTTTTGGTCCTCCTGACCGACGGCCGCGCCAATGTGGCCCGGGACGGGCGCGAAGGGCGCGCGGCGGCGCGGGAGGACACCCTTGCTGCGGCACGGGCGCTGCGTGCCGCCTCGGTTCCGGGCGTTCTGATCGACACCAGCGCCCGCCCGCAAGCCTCCGCCGCTGCGCTTGCGGAGGCGATGGGCGCGCGCTACCTCCCGCTGCCCCGCGCCGATGCTCGGGGCATCCAGCGTGCGGCTGAGGCGGTCATGGCGCGATGACCTCGGCAGAGCCATGCGCGCGCCGGGGGGCATGTTCCGTGCTTTGTGCGCGGGCGGTCCCGTTGCGAGATGGGCGACGCGTCATCCAGCCCGGGGTACTTCGTCCACCGGACGATCGTTTGCGACACGCGTGTGGACCGGAGGGCAAGGCCGGCCCACCCAAAACCCGGTCGCGCGGCGGACGGCCCTTGCGTGATCACGCAGCGCACTGTTCGCGCGGCACGACCATTGCCGGGCGTGCTGTCCTCCGACGTCGGACTGGCGGCACTTGGCGTCACCGCGCGGTGCGCGGGCGGGGCCGGTGACTGTCCATAGCCTTGCCACTTTGGCCCGAGCAGGTCTCGGCGCGGCGGCCTTGCCTCTCACCGCCGGGCGCACCACGGTCTTGGGTATTCAGATCCCGCCTGACCAAGTGCGGGTGACGGAGGGGACGGGATGTTGTCCGGCGCTCCGATGACAGAGCTCCGCGTCGTCGAGACACGCGGAGTGGCGTGGCGTGTGGACGTCACGGGAGAGGGGCGCACGGTTCTCTGTTTGCACGGTGCCGGGGGGGCGGGTGCGTCCTGGCGCGGTGTGGCCGCGGCGGAGGCCAGCGCGCTCCAATGGGTTGCGCCGGATTTGCCGGGGCAGGGTGGAAGTCGCTCAAAGGCGCCCGGCCGCGGAGGCCTAGAGGCTGTGGCCTCGGATCTGAGGGACCTGTTGGCGACGCTCAGTCTCTCCCCAGACCTGGTTGTTGGCCACTCGGCCGGGGTGGCGATCGCCCTTCAACTGGCGCTCGACGGTCTTCGCGCGCCTGTGCTTGGTTTCGCGCCGGCGATCCTGCCGTTCGACGGTCCCGCGGCGCTGATGATGCCGGCCCTTGCGAGGCTGACAGCGCTGAACCCGTTTGCGCCCTATGCCATCGCGTCGGGCACGTCGCGGGCGGGTGTCCGGGCGATGATCTCAGGCCTCGGCAGTCGAGCGACGGAGGACAGCGTCGCGCTCTACACTCATCTCCTCAGCGATCCGGCGCATGTCGGCGGCACGATCGCACTGATGGCGCGGTGGGATGTCGGTCGGCTCGCCACTCGGCTCAAGCGTCTCGACGTTCCGGTTGCGCTCGTCCTTGGCGGACGGGATCCGGCGGTGCCGGCTGCGGCGTTGCAGCGCTTGGCGGCGGATCACGCGCGAATTGACTTGCAGATTCTGCCCGAGTTCGGTCATCTCCTCCATGAAGAGGCGCCGCGCATCGCGGGCGATCTGATTACTGCATTTCTGGACAGACAGAATGATTGAGCATCGGGCCGAGATCATCTGGCGTTGCGACGGCGACTTCGCGCGGGGCACGTACAGCCGTGTCCACGAGATCCGGCTCGACAGTGGGGTCAGCATCCCCGGCTCCTCGTCGCCGCATGTGGTGCCGGAACCGGCCTCCGATCCCTTCGCGCTCGACCCGGAGGAGGCGCTGGTCGCGGCGCTCTCGGCCTGTCACATGCTCTGGTTTCTCGATCATGCGCGGCGCTCGGGACATGAGGTTGCGAGCTACCGAGATGATGCGCGCGGACGAATGGGCCGGCGCCCGGACGGTCGCATGTGGCTCGCCGAAGTCGACCTGAGGCCACGGATTGGCTGGGCCAGCATGGTCCCTGCACCGACCGAGATCGAGCGCTTGCACGAGCTGGCGCACCACGATTGCTTTATCGCGAACTCCGTGATGACCGAGGTGCGGGTCAAGCCCGCCTGAAGAGGGGCAGCGCCTCGGCATCCGGGGCCAGAGTGTCGAGAATGTCGGGGATCTTCTTCTTCACGTTGAAATAGCCCGCACGGGCGTGCGGGTGGACAGCGCGGTCCCAGTCGCGTTGAACCTCGACCACGGAGAAACCTGAGGCGTCGAGGCCTGGGCGCGCGGCCTCAATCCAGTCCCGGACCCATCCCTGATGAAGAAAGCCCGTCACAATCTGCCGCGCCCCGGCGGCCACGGCTCTCTCAATCAGCGCGTCCGCTGTCTCGACCATATGGAGCTCTGCGGTGAACCGTGTCGCTGCGTCGGCAAAGGCTGCGTGGTCAAACGCGTCGATTGCCGCGTTGATCGAGCCGGGGCTTCGGTCCGCGGCGAGCGGGAGAGCGGCAAGGCCCGCAACCTCCGCTGAGGGGAGGGGCGCGAGCGACAGATCCTCCGTCGTCAGGAGATAGAGGCTGGGGACGGGCTGAGGCGGTGGCAGCGTCCGGAGGGGGCTGCGCGGCGGCAGCGCGCCCTCGTCGAGCGGGACCGCGCTCCCCACGAGGCCAGGTGTCGAGGGGAACCGGCCCTCGGTGTACTTGGCAATATTGGCGGAGCGCGCGAGATAGGTTTTCCCGACCGTGTGCAGCCCACCGACCCACCGCCACGAGAGGGTGTTTGAGGCCGCGTCCCCATCCAGAAGGTGGCGGAGGAAGAAATCCGCGCCGAGCCGCCAGGGCAGCCGCAGCGTGAAAATCCAGATCGAGGCGAACCACATTCGAGCGTGGTTGTGGAGGTAGCCGGTCTCCACAAGCTGTTGTGCCCAGGCGTCGAAACAGGCGATGCCCGTGCGTCCCGCCTCGGCCTCCGCCCACTCAGACGCGTCCGCGAGGCGCGCCCGATCTTCGAGAAGCCCGGCGCGGTAGCTCTCCCAAACTGCGGGGCGCTGCTCGAGCCAGCCCTTGAAGTATCCCCGCCAAAAGACCTCTTGCACGAATTTCTCGGCCGAGGCGCGGGAGTGCGCGCCGAGGACGGCGGCGATGACCTCCTCCTCCAGAACCATCCTGCGACAGATCCAGGGCGAAAGCCGGCTGACCTCCGCGGTGTCTCCCGGTCCGGTGTCATAGTTCCGACGCCCGGCATAGCGGCGGCCGGCCTTGGAGGCAAAGGCCGCCAGCCGCTCAAGCCCGGCGGCACGGGTGGGTGTGACGTCCATTGGCTCCTCCTCCTGCGGCTCACCTAACTCAGCCACGTGCGGCGTCGAGCCACCCTCGACGTCGCACCGCCGAGCCCCACATGCCGTGCATGACCGACACATCCCGCGCTCAAGAAGTCTATTTCGACGGCGGCTGCCCGCTCTGCAGTCGCGAAATCGCCGCCTACAAGCGCCTCGGCTCGATGCGAGATGTCGAGTGGACCGACCTGACCGATCCATCTGCCGATGTCGGTGAGATCGACCGATCCGACGCGCTGAAAGTGATGCACGTGCGCCGGGCGGATGGCCGGCTGGCGACCGGGGCGGCGGCGTTCACGGCGATCTGGCGGAACGATCCACGCGTGCGTCCGCTGGCGCGACTTCTGGATGTGCCGCCCTTCTCCTGGCTGGCGGAGGCCGGATACTGGATCTTCCTCCGCATCCGGCCACTTTGGCGGCGCTGAACGCGGCCGCCTTTTCCGTTTGGTAACCACGCCTGCGCTAACCCGGTTGGACGTGGTCCCAACCGGAGGTGCAGAATGCGCCTGGTTCTGTTGCTGTTTCTGATCCTCGCCCCTGGTGCGTCCGACGCGCGGGAGGCCGACCGGATCTCCGCGTTGTGCGAGGCAGCAGGAGCAGACGCGGCGCGCGCGTTCGGCGTGCCGGTCGATGTCCTTCGCGCGATTGCGTTGACCGAGACCGGCCGCGTGATCGACGGCCGGCAGCGGCCCTGGCCCTGGACGGTCAACATGGAGGGCACGGGCAAGTGGTTCCCGGACCGCGAGAGCGCGCTCGCCTACGTAAGGGAACACCACGCCCGCGGCGCGCGGAGCTACGATGTCGGGTGTTTCCAAATCAACTATCGCTGGCACGGACAGGCCTTCTCATCGATCGACGCGATGTTTGATCCGCGCGAAAACGCGCACTATGCCGCCCGCTTTCTGCGCAGCCTCTACGCTGAGAAAGGCTCATGGAGCCAGTCCGCAGGCGCCTATCACTCCCGCACACCGAAAGTCGCGACCCGTTACGCGGCGCGATTTGATCGGATCCTGGCCCGACTGAACGGGGGTGCCCCGCTCGCCCCGCCGGCGGAGGGGGCTGAGTATGCGCACAACATGTCCGCCGCCGAGGGACTTGAGCTGCCGAGCCGCGGAACTGAACCGCGACGGCAAGACGTGAGGCGACCGGCGCGGCCAGGCCCGCTCCTCGCCGAAGTGCCGCCCGGCTGGGTGCCGCCGCCGCCTGCGATGGGATCCCTCGCGGCGATCGAGCACTTGCCCAGTCGTCCGCCCCTTCTGACTGCGCCCGGCCAGGGCCTTTACTGAGGCGCCCGCTGTGAACCCGACGCTCACCTTCGATCAGATCTTCCAGCCAACAATCCTGCTGGCTTTGGCGCTTATGGCCATCATCGTCATGATGGTTCTGCCGATGCCGGCCTGGGTCTTGGATCTGGGCCTCGCGGCCTCGTTCGGGCTCGCGATTCTCATCTTCACGATCACGCTCTTCATTGAGCGACCGCTCGATTTCTCAGCCTTTCCGACGATCCTGCTCGCCTCGCTTATGCTGCGGCTGTCGCTGAATGTCTCGTCCACGAAACTGATCATCGGCGAGGGACATAAGGGCACGCAAGCGGCAGGCGGCGTGATCGAGGGCTTCGCCATGTTCATCATGGGGGGCTCAATCCTGATGGGGCTTGTCGTCTTCACGGTTCTGATGATCGTGAACTTCATCGTCATCACGCGCGGCGCCGGCCGGATGGCCGAAGTGGGCGCGCGCTTTGCCCTCGATGCCATGCCCGGCAAGCAGCTTGCCATCGATTCCGATCTCTCCGCCGGCGCGATCAGCCACACCGAAGCGCGCGAGCGGCGCGCGCGTGAGCAAGAGGAGACGACGTTCTTCGGCTCCCTCGATGGCGCCTCCAAGTTCGTGAAGGGCGATGCGATCGCGGGCCTTCTCATCACGCTTCTCAACCTGGTTATGGGGCTTCTGATCGGGATCCTCGTCCATGACATGCCGATCGGCGAGGCGTTTGAGACCTACTCGATCCTCACCGTCGGCGATGGCCTCGTCACGCAGATCCCGGCTGTTGTCATCTCGATTGCGGCCGCGCTTCTGCTCTCGAAGGGGGGCGCACTCGGCTCGGCCGATCGGGCGCTGATGGGTCAGCTCGGCGGGTATCCCGTGGCCCTTGGCACTGTGGCCGGGCTTCTTGGGGTCTTTGCCCTTTTGCCCGGTCTGCCCTTCGTTCCCTTCCTGGCCGCCGCAGCCGTTCTTGCGCTCTCCGCTGTGCTCGCGGTTCAGGCCCGGACGCGGACCGCCGATGCCGAAGCAAAGGCCGCCGCGGAGCCGAAAGAGGCGCCGCAAAAGCGCCTCGGCGACATGCTCGACGTCGACGAGATCCACATGGAGTTTGCACCGAACCTCGTGGCCACGGTGATGGATGCGGGCACCGGCCTCGACAGCCGGATCGTCAACATGCGCAACCACATAGCGCAGGAGTTTGGGATCGTCCTGCCGGAGATCCGGCTGACGGACAACGCCGCCCTCGATCCTGGCGCCTACACCATCCGCATCCACGGGGTTGAGGTTGCCCGCTCCGAAGTCGAGGTCGATGCGATGCTGATGTTGCTCGCCGATCCGGCGCCGGCGGCGCCCGCCGGGCGCAACGTGGCCGAACCCGTCTACGGCGCGCCGGCCCGCTGGATCTCCCCCAAAGACCAGGATGCGGCCTCTCTCGAAGGGCTTTCCGTCGTCACCCCAACGGAGGTGATCGCCACCCACCTCCTCGAAGTGATCAAGCAGAACTTCGCGCGGCTCTTCACCCGCCGGGCGCTCCGCCGCCTCATGGATGAGTTCGTCAAACCCTCTGACGCCGCGCGCGCAGACGGCAATCGGCGGATCGTCGATGAGTTCATTCCCGACAAGGTGACGCTTGACCAACTTCAGTCGGTGCTCCGCCTCCTCTTGGAGGAGCGGGTGTCGATCCGGAACCTCCCCGTCATCCTTGAGGCAATTGCCGAGGCCGTTGGCGCCACGCAGATCCCCGAGGCGCTCGCCGAGCACGTCCGCCACAGGATCTCCTTTCAGATCATTGCCGAGCTTTTGGAGCCTGACGGAACGCTCCCCCTCGTGCAGCTCGGGCCTCCGTGGGAGGAGCTCTTCCATGAGCACCAAGTGGAGACCGAAGGTGTTCTCGACGTTGCGCTGCCCCCCTCTGAGTTCAATCGACTGGCAGGCTCCATCGCCGACAAGATCGCGGCCGCAGCGCAGGCCGGTCGCTACCCTGCGGTCGTTGCGACGACCCGGCGGCGGCGTTTTGTCCAAACTGTCCTTCGGGCCAAAGGGATCCGCAACCCGGTCCTTTCCTTCGACGAAATCGCCCACCATCCCAAACCCGCAATCGTCGGCGTTGCCTGATGTACGACCTCGTTGCGAGCATGCTCTCCTTCGGTGAGGCTGCCCTGATCGCCGCGATTCTGACCTTCGCCCGCACGGCCGCAATCATCGGCATGGCGCCGGGGTTCGGGGAACAGCTCGTGCCGGCGCGCGTGCGCCTTGGTGCCGCGATCGCCTTCACGCTGATCGTCTTCCCCATGCTCGACCATTCGAGCCTCAGTGGACCCTGGCCGCTTCAGCGTTTCGCGGGGGCGCTCATCGCGGAGATCGCGATTGGCCTTGTCATTGGTCTCGGCTTTCGTCTCCTGGTGATGGCACTCCAGCTTGCCGGATCGATCGCGGCAAACACGACCGCGCTTGCACAGATCGCTGGCGGGGCAGTTGCGCCCGATCCGATGCCGGCCATCGGGAACATGCTGGTCATGGCGGGGCTTGCGCTTGCGATCGCGCTCGACCTCCACATCAAGCTCATCCACGCGATCGTCGTCTCATACGACATCCTCGGCTTCGGCGCGACGGTGTCGGCCGGGGACACGGCGAGCTGGGGTGTTCAGCGGGCGATGCAGGCGTTCGCCCTCGCCTTTTCGCTCGCCGCGCCCTTCGTGGTGGCGGCGTTCCTCTACAATGTTGCGCTCGGTGCCATCAATCGTGCGATGCCGCAGCTGATGGTGGCCTTTGTCGGTGCTCCGGCGATCACGGGGGCCACACTCGTCCTCTTCTTGTTGGCGGGTCCGCTGATCCTGACGGTCTGGCTCAGCACGCTCGATCAAGTGCTTGAAGATCCGCTCCGGTCGCTTCGATGAACGGAAACGGAGAGCAAGGCGGCGAAAAAACCCACGAACCGACTCAGAAGCGGTTGGAGGATGCCCGCAAAAAGGGCGACATCGCCAAGTCCACCGAAGTCGGTGTCGCGGCATCTTATCTCGCGCTGTTGTCCGTCTTCGCCCTCGCCGGGCCTGAGGTCGCGGAGGGGATCGGCGCCCCGCTGAAGATCTTTCTCGATCGGGCTGACGACCTCGAGGGGCTTATCCTGGCCCCTGGGGGCCTCGCCCTTTCAGCCGAGATTGTGGGGGCTTCAGCCGTGGGGCTCGCACCGCTGCTCCTTGCACCATTGGTGGCCATGCTGCTGGCCTACATCGCTCAGCGGGCTGTCGTTCTGAGCCCCGAGAAACTGGCGCCAAAGCTCTCCCGCATCAGTCCGATCGCAACGGCAAAGCAGAAGTTTGGGCCGACGGGCCTAGTCGAGTTTGCCAAGAGCGCGGCGAAGCTGATCGCGATCTCGCTCATTGCATTTGGCGTTTTGGCGGGCCAGGTGTCCGAGATTGTGGGCGCCGCACGGGCGACGCCGGCGGGGTTTGCTTCGCTCCTCGCGGACCTTTTCGTGCAAATGATGATCTGGATCTTGGTCGTCGCCGTGGTGATCGCGGCGATCGACTTCGTTTGGCAGCGCAGCGACCACCGGCGGCGTCTGCGGATGTCGTTCCAGGAGCTGAAGGACGAGCAAAAGCAGGCAGAAGGCGATCCGCAACTCAAAAGCAGACGTCGCCAGCGCGCCGTCGACATGCTGAAGGCGCAGTCCCTGACCGACGTGAAGACCGCGGATGTCGTTGTGGTCAACCCGGTCCATGTGGCCGTTGCGCTGACCTGGTCGAGGGAGGCTGGCACGGCACCGGTTTGCGTGGCAAAGGGGGTCGACCAGATGGCATTGCGGATCCGCGAAATTGCGGATGAGGCCGGTGTGCCGCTCCACCGGGACGTCGCGTGCGCCCGGGCGCTCTATGAACTGACCGATGTCGGGGAAGAGATCCCGGTGGAGCAGTACAGAGCAGTCGCTGCCGCGATCAGGTTCGCAGAGGAGATGCGCGCCAAAGCAAGGGCGCAGGGGCGAGCACTATGAAAGCAAATGAGGTGACGGCTCTCCTGCGCCTCGCTGCGCTCCAGAAATCGAGGGATATGGCCGAGATGCGCCGCATCTCGCTCCGCCTCGGAGAGCTCGGGGCATCCCGCGACGGCCTCGGCAAGGCTGCGTGGAAGGAGCTCCCCCGATTGGGTGCCGACGATCCCGCAGTGCTCGCGGCGTATGGGCGTTGGTCGCAGGCCACGCATGTGTGGCGCCGGAAGATGGATGCTGCCGAAACCGCGCTTGAGGCTGAGCGGGAGGCCGCTCGCACTCTGTTGCGCCGCAGTTTCGGACAGACCCAAGCGCTGGAGGCTCTCCAAAAGAAGGCGAAGGACGAAGAGCGCAGGGTCCGCAACCGTGCCATGGAGCGGGCTGGCCAGCCCTACGAAGAGTAGCGACGCCCCGCGCAGCCCACTCCCTTCGACGTGTCCGTCAGGCTTGGATCTTGTGTATTTCTTGGCCGGCATCGGCGCAGTTGGCGGGAGGACAGCGGTCTTTGCGCTCTCCTCTCCGACAGTTGGCCCCGCGACCGACGTTGGGGACACGTGCGCGACAGCAATCGTCAGTTCTTCCAAAAGGCAGTGTCTGCTGGTGCGGGCGCTCTCCGATTGGTCAACCCTCGGCCGTCTTTGCTTCGGGAGGAATGCCGCGGGCACCTGCGCGCCGGTTCGGCCGCGCTGGCGACAGAGGCTCGACACCGTTTCGCATTCGACCAGCGCGTCTTGCGGATAGTGACTGGTCCGAGTCTTAACGGCTCCCGTCGCGTTGTCCGGCGGGTAGAACGGCATCTGTGATCAGCGCCTACGAGACGGCAGGCTTGTCACCGCGGCACATTCTGGCCTTTGCCCACGCACGAGTATGGACGCGCTTGTCCAAGCCCTGGCAGATTGGGGCGGTGGTGCGCCATGGATCACAGACAGGCTTGCCCCAGCAGATCTCCGTAGGGGTGTGCGGCCTCCCCGCGCGCTGCCGCATTCGATGCAATCAAGCCTAGGATGTGTGGACGCCATCAGATCGCGATCCGTTGGGGCAGACAGGTCCGCAGCGTGGCTCTATGCTTCTGGCGCCCATCTGATCCCCGCCCTCTCTGTCAGCGACTGCACTTCTGCCCACGACAAGCAAATCATCCCAGGCGCGCCCTTGCACTGGCTGGGGTGCGACGAGCCGAGAGTCCTGGGAAGAGGTTGGTGAACGCCCTCGCCGGAGAAGAGGGTCAGAGTTCCTGCCGGACAATCTCGGTCAAGAGGACGTCGTGCAGAGTGTCCCCGATGATGTCGGAGGCGGCCTCGTAAAGACGACCCTTGAGATCCTCGATCGCCGCTTGCGACGTAAAGTCACCATCGAACCCACCGGAGTGCGCGTGAACGAAGAGAACCGTCAGAAATGAATCCCTCAGTTTTGGTTCGAGGCCGAGTGCACCCTCCTCGCTTCCCTCATCAACTTCGAGCGCGAGCGAGGCCACCACAAGCGCCACGACCTTCTCGTTCGCCAGAATCGGTACGACGAACTGGCGCTCGAGCTCGGCAAAGGCGGTTGCGACCTTCTCCTTCGGTTCCTTTTCCTTCTCGATCTCCTTGCAGGCGTCCTCGTCCATCTCTCCGGCCATGCCGTCCGCCGACATCTTCCCGTCCTCCGCCATTTTCATGCACTCTTCCTCGAGCGAAGGCGGGCGGAGTGCAAAGCCTGCGCCGATACCGGCCAAAAGACCGATGACGACCAGCAGAATCGGCAGGAGCTTCGACATTGGATCCTCGTCGTTGGCTGGCTCAGAAAGGCAGGATGATGTCTGCGATCTGCTGACCGTAGCGGGGCTGCTGGACGTCAGTGATTTGACCACGGCCCCCGTAGGACACGCGCGCGCCGGCGATTTTGTCGTATGTGATGGTGTTTTGGCGGCTGATGTCTTCCGGGCGGACGATGCCCGTCACCTGCAAGTCACGAAGCTCAAAGTTCACCCGGACCTCTTGGTTGCCCTGGACCACCAGATGGCCATTGGGGAGGACTTGCACCACGGTCGCGGCAACCCGCAGCGTAATCTCCTCTGCCCGTTCAACCGACCCTTCGCCGGCACTTGAGGAATTGGACGTGACGTCGGCCAGGTTGGCCGAACTTGCGCCCTCCGGGAGGCGTGGATCGAGAATCTGTGGTATTCCAAGGAGTTGCGGGATTCCGAGGTTCTCGCTCCCGGACCGTGATCGGGCCGTCGAGTTCTCGATCCGAGCCTCGTCATTGATTTCGATGATCACTGTCAAAATGTCGCCGAGGCTTTGTGCTCGACGATCGCCGAAGAGCGACGTCGGACCCGAATTCCACAGCGATGCCCGCTCCCGACCCTGGCGCAACGCGACGGGCGGTGGCACGGCGAGGGATGCCCGTGCCGGCGAGACAGCGTAGGGCAAGGGTTGTTGTGGCGCATCCAGTGCGGAGAGCTGAGGTGGCTGACCCACATTGGCCAGACGATCACATCCGGCGACGGCGACGGCCGCCAAAACAACCATAGCGACACGTTTCATCGTCCAACCTCCACAACACCGCTCTCCAAGACGCGCCCGGTCACCGTGGTTCGGGACGAGGTGTTCATGACCCGGACCATGTCGCCTGCGCCGGCACGCTCGAGGGCGCGGCCGTCGGTTTCGATCCGAAGGCCGCCCGAGATGAAACGGAGCGTCACAATCTCATTGCGCTCAATCAGCGCTGGTGGCCCGACATCGCCCATTCGGATGGGGCGGCCTGGATACAGCGTCACCCTTGCTTCAAGGCCGATGACATCGTCGAGGCGCGATGCGGCGCCCGGCACTGTCTGCGGCACGACTTCGACGTCGAGTGCTGTGACGACGCTCCGCGATGGGATCGGCTGCGTTGCAACGACCGTTTGCGCTGCAACTGGCGTCGAGAGCGCCAGGATGAGGAATACTCTGATCATCGGATTTGTGTTGTCGCCCCAAGCATTTGGTCAGCGGCCGTGATCACTTTGGAGTTCAACTCATAGCCGCGCTGTGCTTCGATCAAGTCGGTGATTTCACGGACGGCATCCACCGAGGAGGCCTCGAGGTAGCCCTGTCGAAAGGTTCCGCGCCCTTCTTCGCCGGCATTGCCGATCAGCGGCTGGCCCGACGCCTCAGTCTCGAGGAAAAGGTTGGAGCCGATGGCCTCCAACCCCTTCTCGTTCGAGAACGAGGCGAGCGTCAGCTGACCGATGAGCTGCGCGGCGACCTGGTCGTCGAAATAGGCGTAGACCTCACCATCGGCGTTGATCGAGATCTGTCGTGCCTCGTCCGGGATTGTGATGTTTGGGACGACGGGGTGCCCATCGGCTGTGACGAGAAGCCCGTCACCCGTTCGGTTGAGCGCGCCGTCTCGGGTGTAGGCGGCAAGACCAGTCGGCATTTCAACCTCGAGGTATCCGAGCCCCTCGATCGCCAGATCGAGCGTCCCGCCGGTTTGTTGCAACGTGCCTTGCTGGATCTCCATCGAGATGGCGGAGGCTCGGACGCCGAGCCCGAGTTGCACGCCGGCCGGCAACACCGTTCCGTCCGCCGCATTGACCGTGCCCGCGCGGCTGATCTGCTGGTAGTGGAGATCGGCGAAATCCGCGCGTCGCGCATTGTAGGCGGTGGTCGACATGTTCGCGAGGTTGTTCGAGATCACCTCGACCCGCATCTGCTGGGCGTCCATGCCGGTCGCGGCGATGTTGAGCGCTCTCATGGCCTGGGTTCCTTACTGCTGGGAGATGGCGCCGAGGAGGCGGGTGGCGGCGCGCAGACGGTCATCCTCGCGCTCCATCAGTTGCTGGCCGGCCTCGTAGGCGCGGCTCACCTCGATCATGCGCGCGATCTCGACGACCGGGTTGACGTTCGAGGCCTCGAGAAAGCCTTGGCGGAGGTTTGGGTTTGCGACGGGCAGGAGGGGGCCATCGGCCCGGAAGCGCACACCGTCCTCGCGGAACAGGGTTGTCGGATCGCTGACCTGAACGAGGCCGAGCTCCCCTATCGGCTGCCCGTTCGCGGTGATCGTGCCATCCGGCGCGATGGCGACCGAGGCCGCGTCGGGCGGGACGATCACCGGCACTTCCGCTCCGTCGAGGAGCCGATCGCCGAGAGAGTTCACGAGCTCCCCCTGGGCGTTCGGCCCGAAACTGCCAGCCCGTGTCAGACGAAGGCCCGCGGCTGTGTCCAACAGCATGAACCCAGCACCCTCGATCGCGAGATCGAAGGTCCCCCCGGTCTTCTCGAGCGCACCTTGTGCATCGGACGTGAACCGCACCCGCGCCGTGGTGAGGGCGATGCCACCGCCCTCAACGGGCACGGCTTCGATATGCTCCGCGAAGACCATTCCCTCGCGCCGGTAGCCGACAGTCGACGAGTTCGCTATGTTGTTGGCAACGTTCTGCATTTCGCGTGCCAGACCAGTCTGCCGCGAGAGCGTGACGTATCCGCTCGTGTCCATCTGCCTCTCTCCGTTCTGGTGGGCGGCCTTTGCGCGCACCATCGGCGATTCGTCGTTAAGGAAGCGCTGACGTCGGTCCTGTCAGCGCTGGGTAATGAGCGCGATCACCGTCTCCTGATAGAAATTCACGAGAAGCATGCCGGAAAAGGACATCGACAGCCAAAAGGCGACGAGGATCGCGCCGAGCTTCGGCACGAAGGTCAGCGTCAGCTCCTGGATCGAGGTCAGCGCCTGAATGAGGCCGATCAGAAGGCCCGTGATCAGCGCCACAACGAGAACGGGTGCGGAGATCTGTACGGCGAGCCACAATCCCTTGCGGAACACATCCATGAGGGCCCCGTCCTCCATCGCTCAAACGGGCATCCGAAGGATTTCCTGGTAGGCTTCGACGACGCGGTCGCGCACGGTGACGGCGGTCTGCACGGCGATTTCGGTGGCGGCGAGCGCCTCGACCACCGCTTGAGGGTCCGAACGGCCCGTCAATCCGCCTGTCGCGGTGACCTCCGCCTGGCGCATCGCCGCCATGAAGTCCGCCGCCAGCGACGCAAAGGTGTTTCCGCCCTCGGACGTCTCGGGCGTTGGCCGGGTCGCCGATTGTGCGTCGGAGTAGAGCTGCGAGGCGACGTGGGATGGGATCTGCATGCGAGCGGCCTTTCTAGCGTCGGATGAGGTCGAGAAGTGCGGTGCCCATGTTCCGGGCCTGGTCGAACATGCGAAGGTTGGCTTCGTAGCTGCGCTGCGCCTCACGCGCGTCCGCAAGCTCCACCACGAGGTTCACGTTGGAGCCGTCATACATGCCGTCTTCCCCCGCCATCGGGTGGGCCGGGTCGTAGATCCGCTGGAGCTCCGCCTCGCTGGTGTATGTCCGCCCTGTGGTCACGGCGCGGGCATTGCGTTCCGGATCGAGCATCTCGAAGGTGACAATTTTGCGCCGAAAGCCCGGCGTGTCGGCGTTGGCGATGTTCTCGGTTGAGATCCGGAGGCGCGCGGACTGAGCGTGCATCCCGCTCGACGCGGCCCCCATGGCTTTCAAAAGATCGTTCATGCTCAGCCCCTTATGGTCGTGCGAGAGTGGTACGGATGATGTCGAGGCTCTTTCGGTAGACCGCAAGCGCCATGCTGTGCTGGCGCTGCGATTCGACCGCGCGCATCATCTGGTCCTCGATGCTCACATTGTTGCCATTCGGCGCCTCCGCCCCGAAGAGCGCACGCTCAACGACATCGGCGCTGTGACGCGGCGGCGACGTGACAATGTGGCCCTCCCGCGTCGCCTTCATCGCGAAGGGGAGATCGCCGCGGCTGCGGAAACTGTCCGAAAAGTCAGTCAGATCGCGCGCGCGGTAGCCGGGTGTGTCGGCGTGGGCCACGTTTTCCGCAATGACGGCGTGTCGCGCCGTGGCATAGGCCGCGAGGCCGCGCGCGGCGCGGAGGATCTCGAGGTTTAAATCCATTGAAGGGCTTCTCCCTTTCTCGGTCTCAATCGCTCCTTAAGCAGTTTCGGTTGAGAAACGGTGCAGGAAACCCGAGACATTTTAGGTAGGCTGATGTTTTCGTCCTTCGATCCGCTGACCTCCGAGATCGCCGAGCTTCGCCCCATCTCCCGCTGCGGGTACGTGGAGGCCGTCGCCCCGGCCTCTCTTGAGGTGACGGGCCTCGGTCCTGCCGCGCGCGTCGGCGATGGGGTCGAGGTCGATATGGGAAGCGGACCGCCCGCCTCGGGTGAGATCGTTGCGCTCTCCCGCGCTGGCGCGCGGGTGATGACCTATCAGTCCTGCGACGGCGTCGGGCTCGGGCACGTGGTGCGGCTCCGCCCGCTTCGCGGGCCACGACCGCATGATGGGTGGATTGGTCGGATCCTCGATGCGTTTGGTGCGCCCCTTGACGGGCGCCCGCTCGTCCGCGGGCTCGACGAAGTCGACATCAAGGCGCCGCCGCCCCAGGCTGCGGGTCGAGCCCCCCTTGGGGAGCGTGTGGCAACTGGGCTTGCGGCGCTCGACACGGTGCTGCCCCTGGTGAAGGGCCAGCGGATCGGGATTTTCGCGGGCTCCGGGGTGGGCAAGTCCTCCCTTCTTGCGCGCCTCGCGCGGGGTGTTGCGGCGGATGTCGTCGTGTTCGCGCTGATCGGCGAACGGGGGCGGGAGCTCCGCCACTTCACGGATCGCGTGCTTGGTCCCGAGGGCATGGCGCGCTCAGTGGTTGTCACGGCGACCTCCGACCAGTCGCCGCTCCTCAAGCGGCGCGCGGCCTGGACTGCGATGGCAATTGCCGAGCACTTTCGGGACCAGGGGCGCCACGTGCTGTTTCTCGCGGATTCGATCACACGCTTCGCGGAGGCGCACCGGGAGGTTGCGTTGACCGCAGGTGAGGCGCCGTCTCTCAGAGCGTTTCCGCCGTCGACGTCAAACACAATTGCCAGCTTTGCGGAGCGGGCAGGCCCCGGTCTGCCGGATGGCGGCGCCATCACGGGGATTTTCACCGTGCTCGTCGCAGGTTCCGACATGGAGGAGCCCGTGGCGGACATGACCCGCGGCCTCCTCGACGGTCACATAATTCTCTCGCGTGACATTGCGGAGCGTGGGCGGTTCCCGGCGATCGACGTCCGCCGGAGCGTCTCGCGGTCTCTCCCGGATGCGGCAACGCCGGAGGAAAACGCGCTGATTGAGGATGCCCGTCGGCGTGTCGGCACGTACGAGACAGCTGCACCCATGATCCAGGCAGGCCTCTATGCGGCCGGATCGGATCCCGAGATCGATGCTGCGATCGCCGCCTGGCCGAAACTCGATGCTCTGTTCGGTGCGTCGAGCGCTGGACCGGAGGCCGCCTTTAAGGACCTCGGCCTCTGCCTCGGACGAGGGCCCGCGCCGGAGGCGCCGCGGCAGAGGCGGCGCACCTGACGCGGTCGCCGGTCTAGGTGTTGGAGAGAAGGAGGTTGACCGTCGCGTCGCTGCTCGACACCGAACCGCCGAGGAGCGAGAGCGCCGCAAAGCCGGGTGTCAGCGCGGTCGGACCTGCCTGAGCCTCTGCGATGGCGAGAAAGCGACTGATCATCTGATCGGCGGTCTCGGCGTTCTCAAACACCGACACCTCACCTGAGCCGAAAATCTCCCGCGTGCGTTCGCTCAACACTTCGACCTGGCGGTCAATGTCGAGCGCGCCGAACTGCGAGGGAAGGCCGTAGGCCGTCTCAAAGACGGTGCGCATCGCGGTGTTTCCGACAATGCTGAGCCAGTCCCCGGTCACCGTCCCGGTCGGATTGACATAGGAGCTGATCGTGCGGCTGAACTCCAGCGCAAGGCGCAGGTTCGTGTCGCTTTGGCCGACGGAGACCTCGAACTCCTGATCGATGTACTGTGTCGTGATCCGTGTGGCGAAGTCGGCTTCGCCCACCCGCGATCCGAGGGCGTTGCCAAAGCCGAAGCGCGCCGAAAACTCCTCATACCGCGGGTCGACCAGGCGATTGGCGAGGGACTGCGGGTCGTCTGTCCCACCATCGAGAATCGCCCGCACGAAGGCCTTTTTGTCGATTTCTTCGCCGAGACCGAAGGCACCGAGGGCGACCTTCAGAAGGGTCCGGTCGTTCACCAGATCCTCGGCCGATGTCACATTCGAGATGTTGTCCTTGAAGTACTGCACTTCACGCGAGATCTGGGCGCTCTCTTCGAGCGCGGTGCGCTGATTGGCCTCTGTCGCCACCAGAAACCGATACCCGGCGACCCCATTGATCGGAACAGCGACGGAGTAGGTCATTCCTCGCTCCTGTGATTGAGCAGACGGGCCTCGCGGGCAATCAGGTTTTTGAGGGCGCGCATGGCTTGATAGAACTTGCCCGAGACCACGTGTTCGGTGGCGGAATCAAGATGGATGCGGCTCTCGGGGTCGCGAAACACCTGCGAGAGCTGTTCGATCCCCATCAAAAGTTGGCGCCGGCCCTCTTCGGGGTCGGCCTGCCCGGCAAGGACGGATTGCGCGATGTAGCAGGTCCGTTTGACCGGTGTGTTGGCCTCTTCCGGATGGATCGCATCCCGGAGGCGGAGGACATTCGCATCTGGTGTGATCACGTTGAGGCGCGTGCGTCGGTCGCCATTTTCCATGACAACGCCATTGATCATCACACGCTCGCGGGGACCAAGTTTGAGGACGAGGCCGGTCATCTTGGTCAGTCCTCGTCGCCATTGGGCGACGCGCCGCGGAGGCCGCGCATGATGGCCGTGTTGACATCCACCAGCGGTCCGACGCCGGCCTTCCGGCGCAGCACTTTCTTGGAGTGCTCCCACGTGAAGTTCGCCAGCGAGATGATCTGGGCCCGGAGCGCGTCCGGCAGCTGATTGTCGTTGGAGGCGACATTGCTCGCCAAAACGGTCCAAAGGCGGCGATTGCTGGCGATGGCCTCGGCCAAGCGCGGAAACGCCGCGGCATCGTCGCTCTGCCCTGCGGCCGCGAGGTCGGCCGAGACTTTCGCGAAGACGCGGTATTCAACGGTGCGCTCGGACGCCGCGATGGCGGTCGTCTGACGGTAGGCCGTACGAGCGAGGGCGGCGGAGTTCATAGATCACGACCTCAACGCGCACCGGGTGTGATCCCGGGCGAAACAGTCAGAGGGAAGGGGCGGGCTGCGAGC
>JBCDHQ010000044.1:0-19901 GCA_038749815.1 Pseudomonadota bacterium
GCGGTGCAGCCCGAGGAGTTTGTGCTGCTCCATGGACACTACGATTCCTGGCGCGAGGGTGTGGGCGACAACGGCACGGGAAACGCCTGCATGCTGGAGGTCGCACGGATCCTCTGGGCCAAGCGCGACCACCTGCGCCGATCCGTGCGACTGGCCTGGTGGGCGGGGCATTCGACGGGGCGCTACGGTGGTTCGGCCTGGTATGCCGACACATTCGCGCTCGATCTGGCTGAGAACTGCGTGGCGCATATGAACTGCGACAGTCCGGGATGTCGCTGGGCGACCGACTACTCCTCGGTGTCCTGCATGTCCGAGACGGAGCGCGCCGTGCAGGAGATCGTGGCGGACGTGACCGGCCAAAGGGCCACCCGAAAGCGTCCGCAGCGCAACTCAGACTACACGTTCAACAACATCGGGATCTCGGCCTGCTTTATGGCGTCGTCGATGATGACGGCGGAAAAACGGGCGGAGGTCGGCTACTACGTTGTGGGCGGCTGCGGCGGCAACATCGCCTGGCACACCGAAGCCGACACGCTCGAGATTGCGGACAAGACGGTGCTTCAGAAGGACATCGCGCTCTATCTCGAGGCGGTCCAGCGATTTGCGAACGACGAGATCGTCCCCATCGACTGGCGCGCAACGACCAGAGAGTTCGCGGAGACGCTCGCCACGTATCAGAGCGCGGCCGGTGACATGTTCGACCTATCGCCCGCCGTCGAGGCGGTCGAGGCCCTGACGGGCGCTCTCGATCGCTTCAGCCGAGCACTCGAGGCCGAGGCCATCGCGCCGGCCTCGGCAAATGCAACGAACCGGGCCCTGGCACGGATCCTGATACCCATCAACTACACCCGTGGTCCTCGGTTCACGCATGATCCGGCGCTGAACGTGCCGCCCTTGCCAACGATTGCGGAGGCGGCCGCCCTCGGCACGATGCCCGACGACAAGATCGGTTTTGCCCTGACGCAGCTCTTGCGCGGGCGCAACAGGCTGGTTGCCGCCCTAAGAGAGGCGACGCGGCGTGTCGAGGCGGCTCTCTGAGCCGGGCGGACCCCGACGGAATGCGGGCGCTGCGCTACTACCGCACTGGGCCGGCTGCGGATGTGTTGAGGTTCATCGAGCGTCCGATGCCGGCACCGAAGCCCTTTGAGGTTCGGGTCCGCGTGGCGATGTCGGGTGTCAACCCGCATGACACCAAAGGCCGGTCGGGGTGGACCAGTGCGGGCGTGCCCGAGGGCGGCGTGACACCGCACAGCGACGGTGCCGGGACAATCGACGCGGTCGGCGCGTCCGTCGGGTCGCACCGAATTGGGGAGCGCGTTTGGCTTGTCGGCGCGCGGCCCGAGGGCACGGCGGCGGAGTATGTCTGCCTGCCCGCAGACCGCGCCATCCGGCTGCCGGAGACACTCGGCTTTGCCGAGGGTGCGGCCCTCGGCGTCCCGGCGATCACAGCCTGGCTTGCGGTCCTCAGCGACGGTCCGGTGACGGGCCAAACCATCCTGGTGCAGGGCGGGGGCGGCGCCGTGGGGCGGGTCGCGGTTGAGTTGGCCGCACGGAGCGGCGCGCGCGTGATCGCAACCGCAGGACATGTCGCAAGTCGCGCGATCGCCACGGAAAAAGGTGCGCACATCGTCCTCGACAGACATGACGACGATGTCGCGCGCATCGCGCAGGAGGTCACGGATGGGCGTGGGGTCGACCGCGTCATCGATGTGGATTTCGGCGCCAATCAACAGGTGACCCTTGCCGCCCTGGCAGAGCACGGGACCGTGTCCGCGTACTCCTGCTCCGAGAACCGGACACCAACGCTCGACTATTACGGCTTTGCCCGCAAATCGGCCCGACTTGATTTCGTGCAAGGCGCGCTCTTGTCGCCCCGGCAGCTCTCCGAGGCCAGCCAGGCGGTCAACGCGTTTCTCGAGGCGGGCCACCTTCGTCCCGACATTGCTGAAATCGTGCCGTGGCAGGACACAGCGCATGCCCATGACATGGTTGAGGCCGGTGCGCCCGCCAATGTGGTGGTGGCGCTTGACCCCGCCCAGGCCACCGCACCACCGAACAGGGAGACCGCATGAGAGACGACACGCCCGATGCAGAGGCGCTCTGCGACCCCATCACGCTCGAGATCATTCGCGGCGCCATCGCAGCGGCTCAGCGCGAGATGGAAGCCTTGGTGGAGCGCACTGCGATCTCGGCCTTCATCCGGGAGAAGAAGGACTTCTACACGGCGCTTTTCGACGAAAACGGGGTGATGGCAGTGGGCTCGATGGTGCCGGTCTTCGGCGACATGACAGGCCCGGTGTTCCGCCATTTTCCGCGCGACGGCATGCAGGACGGCGATCTCTACTGGTACAATGATTGCTATGGCAGCCAGGGCGCGGTCTCGCACTCCAACGATCAGGTGTTGCTGAAGCCCGTGTTTCACGACGGGCGGCTCTGCGCCTTCGTGATGGGCTGGGCGCATTTCGCCGATATCGGGGGCATGCGCGCCGGCTCGATCAGCCCGGACACGACCGAGATCTTCCAGGAGGGCATCATCGTCCCGCCCACCAAGCTGATGGATGCGGGTGTCCTCAACGACGCGGCGCTCGCCATTTTCCACCGCAACTCCCGGTTTCCGGAGCAGAGCCATGGCGACATGAGTGCGCTTATGGCCGCCGTCGATCTCGGTGCGCAGCGGGTCGCGGAGATCATTGAGCGCTTTGGGGCGGATGTGCTGGCGGACGGGCTTGACCAGTTGCTCCGCCGCACGCGCGCGCTTGTCCGGTCCCGGCTGGCTCAGACGTTCGACTATGGCACGCACCGCTTCACCGACCGCATCGATGGCGATGGGCACGGTGCCGGGCCCTACCGCCTCCGCTTTGCGCTGACCCGCGAAAGGACCGAGGACGGGGACCGCTTTATCTTTGATGCCACCGAGACCGACGATCAGGCGCCGGGGCCGGTCAACTTTCTGATGAACCCAGGTGTGCCGGGCATGGCGCTCGGGCTCTACTATCTGGGGGGCGAGGCGAGCCAGGTCTGCAACGCGGGCGGGCCGCAATCGCTCGACGAAGTGCGGCTCAGAGAGGGATCGCTGGTCCAGCCCGCCTGGCCCGCGCCGCTGGGGATGCGGGGGCTCACGATGATGCGGACCCTCTCGGCGCTCAACGGCCTCGTCAACGTGGCGGGGGGCGGGGCGCCGGCGGCCCACGCCGCCTACGTCATTGCGATCCTTCGGCTGACGGTGGCCGTGCCTGGGGCGGCCCCACGCTCAATCCTGATGGCCGATGGCATTGGCGTCGGCTACGGAGCGCGGCGCGATGCGGACGGCATCGACGCAGTCTACTTTGTGGCGCAGGAGAACTATCCCGTTGAGTTTCTGGAGCTCGCCTATCCTGTGAAGCTGCGGGAATACGGGGTGGCCCGCGATTCGGGTGGCCCCGGGCGGTGGCGGGGCGGTGTCGGGATCGTGCGGGAGTACGAGATCCTGGCCGACACCGGCACGCTTGGGGTTCGGGTCGACGGCGTCGAGAACCCGCCCTGGGGCATCGATGGCGGGCAGTCGGGGGGACCGGGGCGCGTGGTCGTCAATCCGGGCCAGTCGGGCGAGCGCGTGCTGCGCCCACTCTCCGATGGCAATGCGCTCCTCAAAGGGGATGTCTTGCGGATCGAGACCGGCGGCGGCGGGGGCTGCGGCCATCCCTTCGACCGGCCCCCCGATCTTGTTCTCGCGGATGTGCGGGCCGGGTATGTGAGCCGAGAGGCTGCCGCGCGCGATTACGGCGTCGCGATTGCCGACGGGGCTGTCGATGGCGCCGCAACCGAGGCGCTCCGCCGGGACCGGCCAGACACGAAAGCGTTTCATCGAAAGGCCTACGCGGATGTCCTTGACTGAGGGCCAGCTCGACATCGCCGTCGACATCGGAGGGACGTTCACCGATGTGGCGGTGCGCGACGGCGCCACTGGCCACGTGTGGCGGGCAAAGACGCCCAGCACGCCCGACGATCCGTCGGAGGGGTTTTTGGCGGGGATGCACCTCGCGCTCGAGGCGGCGGACCAGGCGCCGCGCGAGGTCCGCGCGGTCTTCCATGGAACCACGGTGGCGACCAACATGATCCTCGAGGACCGCGGTGCCCGAACGGCCCTGGTCACCACCAAGGGCTTTCGCCACGTGCTCGCCATCGGGCGACAGGACATTCCGCGTCGCGCCAATCTCTACACGTGGCGGAAGCCGGAGCGCCCTGTGTCCCCGGCCGACATCCTCGAGGTGGACGAACGGATCGAGCCAGGCGGCGCGGTTGAGCGGCCTCTGGTCGAGGAGAGCGCCCGTGCCGTCGCCGATCGGCTTGCGGAGATGGAGGTCGAGGCGGTGGCGGTCTGCCTCCTCCACGCCTTCGCGAACCCCACCCACGAACGCCGCGTCGTCGAGATCCTGCGCGCCAGACTGCCCGGGAGCGCGATCACCGCCTCGACGGATGTGTTTCCGGTGGTGCGCGAGTATGAGCGCTCGCTCGCGGCGGTGCTGAACGCGACTGTCATGCCCGGGATCGCAAGCTATGTCGCGCGGCTCGAAGAGGGGTTGCGCCAGTCTGGCGTGGCAGCGCCACTCCTGCTGATGCAGTCGAACGGAGGGGTCGCTGGGGCCGACAAGATCCGTAAAGCCCCTGCTCTGACGGCCCTCTCCGGACCCGCCGCCGGCGTGGTCGGCGCGTTGTCGGAGGCCGCGCGCGCCGGGTTTCGGGACATCATGACCGTCGATATCGGGGGCACCAGCGCGGATATCAGTCTGATCCGAAACGGTGACATCGCCCTGACGCAATCCGGTCATGTGGGCGACTGGCCACTGCCCCTGCCGATGGTCGACATCGTGACGCTCGGGGCGGGGGGCGGTTCGGTGGCGGCGGTCGTGGACGGCACGCTCGTCGTCGGGCCGCGCAGTGCGGGCGCTGTGCCCGGCCCCGCGGCCTATGGCCGGGGCGGGCGCGAACCGACGGTCACCGACGCGCATGTGGTGCTGGGTCACTTGCCCGCACTGCTCCTCGGGGGACGGATGCCGCTTGACCGCGCCCGGGCGCGGGACGCGGTCGGCGAGGCGGTCGCGCGGCCGCTGGGCCTCTCGATCGAAGATGCGGCCCGCGGTATTTTGGCCATTGCGGACAATCACATGGTCGGCGCGCTCCGGGTTGTATCGGTCGAGCGCGGTCACGATCCGCGGGACTTCACGCTGGTGCCGTTCGGAGGGGCCGGCCCGCTCCATGGGTGCGCCTTGGCCGATCTCCTAGGACCGCGCCGTGTCCTGATCCCGCGCGCGCCCGGCGTGCTTTGTGCCGATGGGCTGCTCGAGGCCGATCTAAAGGCTGAGTTCAGCCAGGCGCTCCCAGCGGCGGTCCCGGTCGCCGAGGCCGCGCCCGACACGCTCCTCGCGAGCTTGGAGCGCCAGGCCATCGCCTGGTTCGATGCCGAAGGCGTTGCGTCCGGGCGGCGGCGGCTGACCCGCGTTGCGTTGATGCGCTACCGCGGTCAGGGCTCTGAGCTTGCTGTGCCCTGGTGCGCGCCCCCGGAGGCTCTGCGCGCGGCCTTCACCGCGTCGCACCGCGCCCTTTTCGGGTTTGGTCTCGAGGCAGAGGTCGAACTTGTGACCCTGCGGGTCGAGGCGACGGGCGCGGCCGAGCCGCCCGCCGCGCCATCGCTGCCCGTCGATGCAACTGTCGAGCGCACCGGCACGACGGAGATCATTCTGCCCGATGGCCCAACGGACGTGCCCGTGATCGACCGAGCGACGCTTGGTGCGGGCGCGATCATCGACGGTCCGGCGATCGTCACGCAACTCGACACCACAACGCTGATTGCCAAAGGCTGGCGGGGACGCGTGCAAGCCTTTGGCAGCATGTTACTTGAGCGATGCGAGGAGCCGACATGAGCGCCGCCCCCGCACTTGAGCCTGTCTTCGAGCACATCGCC
This sequence comes from Pseudomonadota bacterium, assembly GCA_038749815.1. Classification (GTDB taxonomy): domain Bacteria; phylum Pseudomonadota; class Alphaproteobacteria; order Rhodobacterales; family Rhodobacteraceae; genus Algicella. The sequence continues at coordinate 5,942 of JBCDHQ010000044.1, forward strand.
GCAAACGCCGACCGCTACGTCGAGCGACTTCTGAGCTATCTGCGCCATCCGAGCATCAGTGCGCAGAACATTGGCATACGGGAAGTTGCCGACCTCCTCGTCGCGGAGCTCGATGCCCTTGGCATGCAGGCCGAAGCCGTGGAGAGCGCGGGTCATCCCTTCGTTCTCGGACGGATGGTGACCGATCCGGCTCGGCCCACGGTGCTCCTTTATGGGCACTATGACGTTCAGCCGCCCGACCCGCTCGAGGCCTGGATCTCGCCGCCCTTTGAGCCGACGCTCCGCGACGGCCGGATTTGGGCGCGCGGTGCGGGGGACAACAAGGGTCAACACTTTGCGCAGATCCTCGCGATCGAGGCGGTATTGGCCGTGCACGGGGCCTTGCCGTGCAACGTCGTTGTCCTTCTCGAGGGAGAGGAGGAGGTCGGCAGCCCGCACATTGCGGAGTTTGTTCGCACCCATGCCGACCGTCTCGATGTCGATCTCGTGGTCACGGCGGACGGACCGCAGCACCCGTCCGGACACCCCATCGTCACGTTTGGGGTCCGCGGCATGGTGAGCTTTGAGTTGCGCGCCCGCACGGCCGGACGCGACGCCCATTCCGGCAATTTCGGCGGGGTGATGCCCAACGCGATCTGGACTCTGGTCCATCTCCTCGGAACCATGAAGACACCGGATGGCACAATCACGATTGAGGGTCTCCACGACCCCGTCATCCCGCCGACCGAGGCTGAGCGGGCGGCGGTGCGGGCGTTGCCTTTGGACGTGGCGGCGGTCCTGCAAGAGACCGGCATGACGCAGCTGGACCAGCCGCTGGACCGTGGCTTCTACGACCGGCTGATGTTTCACCCGACACTGACCATCAACGGTCTCCACGGCGGCTACGGCGGTCCCGGCTCGAAAACCGTGCTGCCAGCCGAAGCCGTGGCCAAGTGCGACATTCGCCTGGTCGAAGCGATGACACCCGACCAGGCGCTCGACGCCGTCACAGCGCATGTCGCCAAGCACGCGCCGGAGGTCGAGGTCGTGCCGATGGGCGGCATGCTGCCGTCAAAGACACCGCTCGACAGTCCGTTTGCCGATCCCGTCGTCGCGGCGGTCGCGCGTGGCATGGGGCGAGCGCCGTTGATCTACCCGGTCGTCGGTGGGAGCCTGCCGGACTACGTCTTCACCAAGGATCTCGGCGTGCCGGCCCTTGTCACCCCATATGCCAATGCCGATGAGGCCAATCACGCGCCCAACGAGAACATCGAGTTGCGTCTGTTCCTGAACGGCATCCGCACCGGCGCCGCCCTCCTTTGGGAGCTCGGACAGATGTCAGGGCCTCCGGCGCGGTCGTGACGACAGCGCCGGGCTTGCTCCGGTGTCGGCCTGACACCGGGGCCGTCACTGCGCCTCTTTGCGATGGACCCCAACCGGACAGGCGGCCGCACGGGGTCGCCCGAGTGGGTCCACGTCTAGCGCATCTTCGGTGTGTCGGCATCGGACGGTCGCCGCGGTCTGATCAGTGTGAAGACGAGGGGCGCAAAGAGGATCACGAGCGTGATGCGCACAAGGTGGTGTGTGGAGACGTAGGCGATGTCGGCGTTCATCGCGAGGGCGACGAGGCTCATCTCGGCGAGGCCCCCGGGCGAGTAGGCAAGGACGACCTGCAGCAAGCTCTGCCCGAACAAGCCGTGGAAGGCCGCTGCGAATGCGAAGGTGACGATCAGCATCAAGAGGCTCGCGCATGCGCTGAGACCGAGGGATGTCAGGATCGCCCGCGCGCCGGCACCGACGAATCGGCACCCGATCGCTGTGCCGAGGACAAGTTGGGCCAGCAGGACCAATTCCTGCGGGGGCGGGCTCGCGGTCCAGCCAGCGAGATGGACGAGGGCGCTGACGCTCATCGGTCCGAGGAGCGTCGGTGCGGGCAGACGCAGTCGCGTGCCGAGGAAGAACCCGATGACGCCCGAGGCCGCGAGGATCGCCAGGTCGAGCGCTGGGATCTCCACAAACGGCGTGCCGAACGCGGACCTGTCGCCGAGTGCAATCCCTTCGATGAGGCGGAACCAAATCGCCACGAGGGCCACGACGATCAGGATCCGGCTGGCATGGGCGAGGACGATCTTGCGCTCGTCGCCCCCCATCTCGCCGCCGATGACCATCATTTCGTTGAGCCCGCCCGGCATGCCGGCGAAATAAGCCGTGACGGGATCAAAGCCCGCCACGCGGCGGTAGAATGGAATTGTGACGGCGCCCGAGATCACGAGATAGAGCCCAAGAAACAGGAGGGAGAGCGCCCAAGCCGCCGCTTGCTCGAAGAGCGCGGGCGTGAAGCCCGACCCGAGCATCACGCCGATCACGACAACCACATAAGGCCGGGCGGCCCCGGGAGAGCGGAGTGGCAGGCCAAACACCGCGCCGAGCGTATTGGCCACCATAGGTCCGAGCATCCAGGGCAGCGGCATCGTCGCCCACGCAAAGAGCAGCCCGCCACCAACCCCAAGCCCGAGCGACAGTGCGATGCCCAGGATGGCCTCTCGGGCACGCGGCGCTGGTGGGGTGGGCTCGGTCCGAGCGGGGTCTTGCATGGCTCACAGGTGGCCGAAACTGGCCTGCCGTGCAAGCAGCGCGTCCCCTTCGGCCGGCGTGTCCTCCGTTCGTGACAAGGCCCGACGGTGTGGGCTCGGTCAGGGTCACGCCGAGCGCGCGATGCGGCGACTGGCGCCCAAACGGTCCCGGCGTGGAGCTGTGAACCTGCTGGTCGCACATGCGCGCGTCCCAGCACCGAGTAAGCCTGCACGGGTTTCGCGAAGCGCTGAGCTGCCACGTGGGCGCCAGGCAGGTCTCTGTCCATGGCCGCTCCGGACAGGGCGGCTTCCGTGCCTGCGCCGGATTGACCCTTTGGGGATTGGGGGCTCCAGCGCGTGCCCGGGCAGCAGGCTGCCGCCCATGCTCCCCAATGTCGGGCTCTATGGCGTGGCATCCCGTGCTCGTGCGCCATCAGATAGTGGCAGTTGGCGTGGTCACCGCCGCACGCGGCCCATGTCTTGTGAGGTTGCGAGGCCCGTCGCACCTCGGCCTGCGACCGCGTGGAGCGTTGCCGCGGGGTCTGGCGCTCCGGTGGAGCTCGTCTCGCACCCGCGTTGCAACACGTGAGCGCATCCGGGTGGCGGGGAATGACAAGGTCCGGTGTGGGGGGCGGGCTCCACCGGAGTGGCACTCAGGTTGGATGCAAGCCGGCGCTCGCACCGCACGTCGCAGGGACCTGTGTGAAGTCGCGTCCGAAAGCCACCCCAAACGGCCATTGAAGCGGCCGCAAAGGCTCACCTGAGCGGCGGTTGCACGCATTGACGTGGTGCGTGGTAGGCTGCCGCTTCAGGGCCTTGATCCCGAGGGCCGGGTGCGAGTGCACTCCAGGGAGAATGGGGCTCGCCTCTGCTGCGAGGCTTCAAAAGGTCCGATGCGAGAATCTCAGAAAACGCCCCGATGGACGCTCCGATGGCGCATCCAGTCTCCGCTCTGTGCGGGTTGTGGGTTCCTGCTTCAAGCTGGCTGTCGCGCCGCTTGCGCGCGGCCCGGCTCCGGTCGCATTCGACGGCGCGCGTATCTCGAGGCTCCTCACGCAGCCATTGGGGCAACGCGTTGCCTCCCCGATCCGATGGTCCGGTCGGCGCGCGTCGCTTCGGTGGTGTCTTGGCGGGAGCGTTGATCACGGGTCGTTTGAAACGCCGCAGATGTCCGATAAATGGAGGGATCTGAGCGCAAGGGCTCTGGACCAGTGCTGCCGATTGGCGGGAGGGCGGTCCGCTCGCGGGTGTCTCGATGACCCACCGGCAACCTACCTGGAGAGGCTGCCAGCCGCAGGCTCGGCGCCCAGCGCCGCGTCTCTCAAGAGTGCTCGGCCGTCGCTCCCCGCGGGTCGCTGAGGGCCGCCGATGGTCTTGATCCGCCGCTGGACGGGGTCGGCAACGGGCGGCAGATGCTTCGCCGGCGCGATGGGTTTCAACCGCCTCTCCCGGAAATGCACAGCGGTCACCCAAACTTCGATCGTGCCGAATGGCTGTGCGAACGGGCTGTCGTCGCGCGGGTTCAGTAGGCGGTCGAGCACCTCGTTCCGGCCACATGGTGTGCGCAGGCGCCGACCCAGAGGGCGGATCGCTCTCGCAGCCTGCCGCTTGGTTCGGCGGTCCTTCTGCGTCTTGCCCGGGGTGGGCGAAGCGGCTATCGGCGCTGGCGTTCGAAGTCAGCGCTTTGATGCGTGAGGGCGCCGCCAGCCTTGTCGGGGGTCAGGATGCAAAGGCCCTTTTCCGCGAGCCGCCCGGTCCCCGTCACCGCAATGGCAGCGGCGCGTTGGTGGGTGACTCGGACACCGCTCTGCACGTTGCGCGGCGTGCGCGCCGTTGGTGATATGACGCGATAGTCTGAGCGGTTGGCGACATCAGACGCGCGCTGGTCGGCCGGCCCAATCGGCTCGTGATTGCGACGACACGCCCGCCCCAAGGGACGTGAGACTTGAAACCGGTGCAGGTGGCTTCACAGATCGCTCAAGAGCGTCCAGCCTCGAGATCTCAGAGATCATCGATCCCCTGGGCTGCGCTCGCCGCCCACACATTTCGAAGCAAACACTGCGCTCCGCCCTAACAACGGGTTCCAACAAAAAAGTGCCAGAGAGAGGTGCAGATCCAAATCACGATCAGACGGCCCATGAAGAGAACCGCCGCACAAGCGCTGCAGGACCCATCCGTAGGGGCACCTTGGCCCGCGGAGGTCTCGCCAATCTCTATGGATTGGACTGCAGAAGGGCATGCAGTGCCGGTGTGCGATTTCCGGCCTCGCGGCGGGGGCAGGCCTTGGATCTTGCTCGGTTGGGGCGCAGGGTGGTCGCCTTGGATTGCGGCAGCGCCGCGATTGCGCTTCTCTTGGATCAACGAGGGAGGTGCGGATGGATCAACTCGAAGAGCGCATAGCGGCCGCACGGGGCGATCGACCTGCCGATTTGGTCTTGCGCGGGGGGCGTGTCCTCGACGTCGTGACAGGCGCGGAGATCCCAGGGGATGTGGCCGTGCTCGGGGACACCATCGTCGGCATTGGCGCGGAGTACGACGCGCTGGAGGTCATCGATGTCGCAGGACTGACGCTCGTCCCGGGCTTTATCGACACCCATCTCCATGTGGAGAGTTCACTCGTCACCCCGCTCGAGTTCGACCGGTGCGTGACGCCGCGTGGTGTGACCACGGCGATCTGCGACCCACATGAGATTGCCAATGTGATCGGCGTCGAGGGGATCCGGTACTTCCAGGCGGCGGCCGAGCGCACTGTGATGGACCTCCGGGTTCAGCTCTCCTCCTGCGTGCCGTCGACTGAGATGGAGACCGCCGGGGCCCGGATCGAGGCGGCGGATCTTGCGGCGCTCAGAGGTCACGCCTCCGGCATCGGGCTGGCAGAGTTCATGAATTACCCTGGCGTCATCCACCGCGACCCCGGTGCCATGGCCAAGCTGCGGCTCTTTGCGAACGGACATATCGATGGGCACTGTCCGCTCCTCACCGGGCGGGATCTGAACGCCTATGTCGCCGCCGGGATCCGAACCGAGCACGAGGCGACCTCGGCGTCGGAGGCGCGCGAGAAGCTGTCCAAGGGCATGCGTGTGCTGATCCGCGAGGGGTCGGTCTCAAAGGATCTCGATGCGCTCGCGGAGGTGCTGACGGAGGGGACGGCTGCGTATATGTGCCTCTGCACCGATGACCGCAATCCGCTCGACATCGACGAGGAGGGGCACCTCGATGCAATGATCCGGCGGTTGATCGCGCGGGGCGTTCCGCATGTCGCCGCCTACCGCGCTGCGTCCTTGTCGGCGGCGGAGGCGTTTGGCCTCCGCGATCGCGGCATGATCGCCCCGGGGCGCCGCGCTGACATCGTGGCGGTGCCCGATCTCGCGGAGGCCCGCGCGGCCCTCGTTCTGGCTGGCGGTCGGATTGCGGATGCCGCGGCGTTTGCTGCGCGCGGGACGCTCGATGCACCTGGTCGGCACTCGGTCCGCGCGCCGCGGCTCGAGCCGACGGCGTTCCGCGCCAAGGACAACCGGACCGAGACCTCGGTGATCGGCGTGATCGAGGGCAAGATCATCACCGAGCACCTGCGCGAGGAGATCCCAATCGTCGCCGGCGACAAAGCGCCTGATCCGGGTCGGGATCTCATCCGCGTCGCGGTGGTGGAGCGCCATGGCGGCCCCGGCCATATGGCCACGGGCTTTGTCCGCGGCTTCGGCCTCCAGTCGGGCGCCATCGCCGCAACCGTTGCCCATGACCACCACAATATCGTGGCAATCGGTGTCGACTACGCCGACATGGCCTTGGCCGCGAACCGTCTCGGAGAGATCGAGGGGGGCTTTGTGGTTGCGCGGGAGGGCAGCATCCTCGCGGAACTCGCGCTGCCGGTTGCCGGTCTGATGAGCCTCGCCCGGTTTGAAGCCGTTGCCGACGACCTCCGTGCGCTGCGCACGGCAGCGGGATCGCTCGGCGTGACGCTCCAAGAACCGTTCCTCCAACTCTCGTTCCTGGCGCTGCCGGTGATCCCACACCTGAAGATCACGGACCGCGGCCTTGTCGATGTCGACGCGTTCGAGATCATTGGGTGACCGCTTGAGGACAGCTCCGGCAGCGCAGATGCAAGAGACACATCCGCGCAGAAACGCTGCGGGCGACCGCCGCCAGCGATCCCTCCAACAGCGGATAGGGCGTGCGACGTCCGACTGGCCTGGTGACCCGAGCCCCTGCGCCCTTCCGGTTTTCGGGAACATCCGTCGGCCGATGCCCGGCCCCAGTCGGCCTTGGTGCCTCGGCTCGACGTGATGGCACCTGTCAGAGCCGTGCTCTTGTGCGGCGCCAGCAATGAGGACAAAGCGTTGCGGAAGCGGCCGTTAAGGCCCACGACAAAGGCGGCGTGCACTGGCCGAGAGCGATAATCGAGTCTGGGCCTCCCGCGTTGAGGGATTGCCCCGTCGGCAAGCCTCGGACCCCGCCACTTGCGCCGAAACCGCCAACCGCCAACCGACGCACCAGAGACGCCGGCGCTCATTGAGCCAGTCCAGCACCGGCATGGGCCCGCACACGCCGAGCCGTCGCGTCCGGCCGCTGTGGGTGCGCAGTTGCGACGCCTGTTCGGCGAAAAGCCGCTTCGGCTTCGGGTCCCCGTTCATGAGCGGATCCCTGGTGTCCGGCCGACAACCGCTGTCGCACCACCGCCCTCCTGAGAGTTCAGGATAGAGGCGAGCGGCTCATCGCTGACCCGCGATCTCTCCATCCGCCACCTTCAGTGCGACGGACACAAACTCGAAACGGAGGAGGAAACGCGGTTTGGGTCGCCGGGTGCGGAGGTGTCGGTTCGGGGCTCTGCCCCGAACCCGCGCGGCGGCGCGCGGACGGCGCGGGACGCGCCGTCGACACCGGCGGCCGCCGCTCTTCGTGGCGTCAGATCACGGGCACCAGGTCGACGGCATGGTTCGAATGGCTCGCCCCTGAGGACCGGAGCGCCCCTTTGACCGGAGCCACGTCGGCGTAGTCCCGGCCATGAGCGACGGAGACGTGGTCTGTGCCCACCATCAAATCGTTGGTGGGATCGTAATCGACCCATCCCGTCTCGCGCCCGCACCAGGCGCGCACCCATGCGTGCATCGCATCCGCCCCTTCGAGCCTCGGTTGTCCGGGCGGTGGTTCGGTGCGGATCAGCCCGGACGCGTAGCCCGCCGGCAGGCCGAGCGCGCGAAGCGCCACGATCATCACATGGGTGAAGTCCTGGCAGACCCCCCGGCGCGCGCGGAACGCCTCCTCCGGCGGTGTGTCGACATCGGTGGCTCCGGCCTCGAACCGCATCTCGGCGTGGAGCGCCCGTCCGATCGTGGCCACGGTCTCCAGGGCTGTGCCGCCCGCCGGCGCGGTGTCGCGCGCGAAGGCCGCAATCTCGGCGCTGTGCCCAGCCCGTGGCGTTGCGCCCAGAAAATGGTGGGGGGAGGAGGCCGTGAGATCCCGCCCCTCCGAGATCTCCGCACGCAACCGGTCGAGTTCCGGCGAGAGATCGAGACGCTCGGGTGGCGGGCGCCGTTCCACCCGCGCAACGGTCGTGAACTCGAGCGCGGCGACGGCGCGCTGGAAGATGACCTCGGTGACGGCGTTGCCGAAGAAGTCCTGCCGCTCGGATCGCGCGTCCGGTCCGGGCTCGATCGACAGCGCACCGGTGATCCGGCGCTGCACGCCCGGGCGGTTCATCGGCATCACCCGCAGGAGGTTGCGCGCGTTGAGCGAGGGCGCGTCGTAGTCGTAGCGGATCGCGACCCGCAGATCGTAGATCATCGGTGTCATGTCAGATACGCCGCACTCAGAAGATCGGACAGGTCCGCGATTTCCCGTTTGAGTGCCTGGAGCACAGCGTCATCCATCGCGGCCACATCCGCCGTCGCGAGCGTCGTCTCGGTCCGAAGGACCGCCCGCGCGAGCGTCGAGAGCTCACCATTCACGTCGGAGCCCGGAAGCTTCTCGACAAGGCTCCGCATCACCGAGATCTGGAACCGGATTGAGCGCGGGTTGCGGTCGTCGAGCGCGAGGAGGTCGATCACCGTCGAGCGGTTGGTCTCGATCAAGTAGCGCCGCCGGTGGGTCATGACGCTGTCGCCGATCTCGACTGCGATGTCGAAGCTGCCATCCGGCGCCTCAGCGGATGCGAAGGAGGCCAGAACCCCCGCCATGGCCATCGCACGCTCAAGCGCGCGGCCGATCGAGAGGAACCGCCAGCCGGTGAACCGGTACATGTTGTCATGGACAAGCCCGCCGAACCCGGCCGTGCCCCGGAGGAGGAGGCCCAGCGCGCGGGCCGCCTCGTCCCCCGGTCCGATTCTCGGCCGGCGGCGCTGAAGCGCCGCGTCGAGCGCGCGGAGCGCGGTCCAGCCGTCCGGCGAGAAGCGATCCCGCACTTTCTCGGCGCAGCGGATCGCAGCCCCGATCTGGTGGGACAGGCTGTCGGGCAGGGCGGGTCCATGCTCGACCCCGAGGCTTTCCATATGCTCGGCGATCCGGGCAACCCTCGGGTCGTCGGTGCGGCCAGTCTCGGCGAGGCGCAAATGGTAGGCCCGCGCGAGGCGAATGGTTCCCTCCACACGCTCGACATATCTGCCGAGCCAGTAGAGGTTGTCCGCCGCTCGGCTTGGCAAAAGGCTCTGGCCGGCGCGGTGGAACGGCACATCGGGGGCCGGGCGCACCGTCTCGCCCTGGACTGGCCTGTCGCTCAGCACCCAGACATCCGCAACCGACCCGCCCGCCCGGAGCGAGAGTGCCGTGGCCTCCGCTGTCTGGCCAATCCGCGCATAGCCGCCGGGCATCACGTGCCAGCCCTCTCCGGTCCGCGCCGCAAAGACCCGCAGGAGGACCGGGCGCGGCTGCAGCCCCGCGCCGTCCCACGCAGGTGTTGTGGACAGGGTCACAGCCTCTTGCCCAACGAGCCGCCCGCCCTTGGCGGCGATCCAAGCACCGAGATCGTCGGGCGCTTCACCGCGGAATGTGCCGGCGATGGCCGTGTCCACTGTCGCCTCGAAGGGCAGATCGAGCGAGAGCGCGGGGCCGATGGTCATCCGTTCGGCGTTGTCGATCACATACGCCTGTTCGGCGGCCTGGCCGCACCACCAGGTTGCGATGTTGGGCATCAGGAGGCGCCGGCCGAGCACGCGCTGCGCGATCCGGGGCAGGAATGCCATGAAGGCGCGGGTCTGGAGCACGCCTGCGCCGAGCGCGTTCACAAGCTCCAGATTGCCCGCACGCACGGCCGAGACGAGGCCCGGCGTGCCGATATGGCTCCGGTCATCGAGCTCAAGCGGATCGGCGAAGGTGGCATCGAGGCGCCGCCAAAGCAGGCTGACAGGTTTCGGGCCGGCGACGGTGCGCACCTCAACTTGGCTGCCCCGGACTGTCAGATCCTCGCCCTCGAGGAGCATGAGGCCGAGGTAGCGGGCAATGTAGGCGTGCTCAAAGTAGGTCTCGGCGCCGGGACCGGGCGTTAGGATTGCGATCCGCCCATCCGTCGGGCGCGCTGCGCCCATGGCTTCGCGGAAGGCGCGGAAAAAGCCCGCGAGGCGGTGGATGTGGTCGTGGCGAAACGGCTCGCCGAACGTGCGCATGGTCGCGACCCGGTTCTCGAGCGCAAAACCTGCCCCCGAGGGGGCCTCCGTCCGGTCGCCGAGCACGAACCAGGAGCCATCGGGGCTGCGCCCGATCTCAAAAGAGAGGAAGTTGAGGAAATGCCCGCTCGCCGGTCGGACCCCCACAAGGGGGCGGAGCCAGGCGGGGTTTTGCGCAACGAGCGCCGGCGGCAGCATGCCCGAGCGCACCAAATCGCCAGCGCCGTAAAGGTCCGCGCAGACGGCCTCCAAGAGGTCTGCCCGTTGACGGAGCGCGGCCGCGATCCCGCGCCACTCCGCCTCGCCCAAAAGGACCGGCACGTGGGCGAGCGGCCAGTCCCGCTCGGTCGCGCCGCCGCTCTCGTGAAAGCGGTAGAAGACACCTGCGTCGCGCAGATATTGATCGCCGCGCGCGAAGCGGCGGGTCACCTCCGCGCGGTCGAGCTTTGCGAACTCCTCCAGAAACGGACGCCAGACCGGGCGGAGGCCATCCGGTCCGAGCATCTCATCCGCGACACTCTCGGGCGCCGCATACCCTGAGATCAAGGCGTCGAGCGCATCCGTCGGTGAGGGTTCCGCCTCGGCCACGTCTCAGATCCCAGGATGGCGGCGCAGATCCAGGGTCGACGGGAATTCTGGATGCGGTGTTTCGGGCGCCGGCCAGTATGCGCCGGCGCTGTGGCCCATTGGCTCGAACCGGGCGAGGCGCCGTGCCTCGGCCTCGTTCTGATTGACCGGGAACGTGTCGTAGGACCGCCCGCCGGGATGCGCGACATGGTAGGTGCACCCGCCGATCGGCCGCCCGGCCCAGGTGTCGAAGATGTCGAACGTGAGCGGGGCGTCGACCGGCAGCACGGGGTGGAGCGATTCAGGCGGCCGCCAGGCCTTGAACCGGACGCCGGCCACGCGCGTCTCGGGCGCCCCGGTTTCGCGGAGGGGGACCGTGCGGCGGTTGCAGGCGACCATATAGCGCTCGGGGCTCGGGGCGGTCAGCTTGACCTGCAAGCGCTCCACCGAGCTGTCGGTGTAGCGCACTGTGCCGCCGATCGCCCCGGTCTCGCCGAGGACGTGCCAGGGCTCGAGCGCCTGGCGGACCTCGAGCGTCACGCCCTCGTAGGTGACTTCGCCGCAGAAGGGAAAGCGGAACTCGGCTTGCGCCTCGAACCAGATCGGGTCCATCGGGAAGCCGTGATCGGAGAGGTCGCGCAGCACCTCGAGGAAGTCCGCCCAGACGTAATGCGGCAGCATGAACCGGTCGTGGAGCGCCGTGCCCCAGCGCACAGGCCGCCCGCTGAGGGGTGTTTGCCAGAGCCGCGCGATCAACGCGCGGAGGAGGAGCTGTTGCGCCAGGCTCATCCGTGGGTCGGGCGGCATCTCAAAGCCACGGAACTCAACCAAACCGAGACGCCCAGTGGGTCCGTCCGGGGAGAAGAGCTTGTCGATGCAGATCTCCGCCCGATGGGTGTTGCCGGTCACGTCGATCAGCATGTTCCGCAGCAGCCTGTCGATCAGCCAGGGCTGCGGCGGCACGCCATTCCCAGGCGCGGGGATCTGCTCGAGGGCCATCTCGAGCTCATAGAGGCTGTCATGGCGCGCCTCGTCGATCCGCGGGGCCTGCGAGGTCGGGCCGATGAAAACGCCCGAAAAGAGGTAGGAGAGCGAGGGATGCCGGAGCCAGGTGAGGATCAGGCTGCGCAGGAGATCGGGGCGGCGGAGGAACGGGCTGTCATTCGGGGTCGCGCCGCCGACCACAACATGATTGCCGCCGCCTGTCCCGGTGTGCTTGCCGTCGATCATGAACTTGTCGGCACCGAGGCGCGTCTGGCGCGCCTCTTCATAGACGGCATCGGTGATCGCCTTGCACTCCGCCCAAGTGCCGGCGGGGTGGATGTTGACCTCGATCACGCCCGGATCGGGCGCCACCCGGATCACGTTGAGGCGCGGATCGTTCGGGGGCGTGTAGCCCTCGATGTGAACGGGAAGGCCGGTGGCGGCTGCCGCGCCTTCGACGGCGGCGAGGAGCTCGAGATAGTCCTCGATGTCCTCCACAGGGGGCATAAAGACGCAAAGCCTGCCGTCTCGAGGCTCCACCGCGACGGCAGTTCGGACCGCGCCGCCGACCTCGCCGAGCTCCTGCGGGATCTGTTCGGCCCGCGGGGGATCGGCCCGCCGCTCCGCGACGCGCTGGCTCGGCGCGATCGGCGCATAGTCCGGAAGAGGGCCGCGCGGTACGGTCGGATCGGTCGGGTAGACGTAGGGGTACTGCATCGGGGGCACATAGGGGAGGGAGCCGAGCGGCAGTCGAAATCCCACGGGGCTGTCGCCTGGCACCAGGAAGACATTGCCCCGTCTCAGCCGCCACCGCTCTGACCGCCAGCCGCGCGCCGCGCGCGTCTGCCAACGCTGGACCGGCAGCACATACCCCGCCGGCGTGGTGAGCCCCCGGTCAAAGACCCGCGCGATGCGCGCCCGGGCCTCGGCATCCTCGAGCTTTGAGTTCGCGGGGCTCACATTGTCCGGCAGTCGTGCCTCGCGCACGATCCACTCCGCAGGGTCTTCATAGGCCGGCAGAACGTTCTCGGTGGGGACCTCCAACCGCTCCGCAATCCCGGTGAGCAGCGCTTCGGCGCCCTCGGCCGTCGCGCCCTCCGCGCTCTCCTCCGCGACGAGCTCAAGGTCGTGCCAGATCGGCTTTGCGTCCCGCCGCCAGAAGAGCGAGAAGGTCCATCGCGGCAGCGTCTCGCCCGGGTACCACTTGCCCTGACCGTAGTGCAGGAACCCGCCGGGGGCGAAGCGCGCGCGGAGCCGCCGGATCAACTGATCGGCGCGGTCCCGCTTGGTCGGGCCGACGGCCGCCGTGTTCCACTCCTCACTTTCATAGTCGTCGATCGAGACGAAGGTGGGCTCCCCGCCCATGGTCAGCCGCACATCGCCCGTGTCGAGCGCCTCGTCGACCTTCTTGCCCAGCGCGTCGAGCCGCTGCCACGCCTCGTCTGAGAAGGGCTTGGTGATCCGCGGATGCTCTGCCACCCGCGCGACCCTCATGTCGAAGTCAAACTCAACCTCAGGCGGTGTCGCCGAGGTGAACCCGCCCGCGATGGGCGCCGCGTTCCGGTAATGGGGTGTGGCTGCCAGCGGAATGTGGCTTTCCCCTGCCAAAAGCCCGGACGTCGGGTCGAGGCCGACCCAGCCGGCGCCCGGCAGATACACCTCGACCCATGCGTGCAGGTCGGTGAAATCGACCTCGGTCCCCGAGGGGCCGTCGAGCGCCTTGAGATCGGGCTTCAGTTGAATGAGGTAGCCCGAGACGAACCGCGCCGCGAAGCCGAGCTTGCGAAGGACCTGGACCAGGAGCCAACTCGAATCTCGGCAGGAGCCTGAGCGTTTCTGCAGCGTCTCGGCCGGCGTCTGCACGCCGGGCTCCATCCGGATGAGATACTCCACCCCGTCGGCCACTTGGCGGTTGAGAGCCACCAGCACGTCAATCGTCCGCTCGCCCTTCATCTCGAACCCGGCGATGAACCTGTCGAGATGCGGACCGCCGCCCTCCACCTCGCGGTAGATCGAGAGATCGGGGCCGAGGTCGTCTGGGTAGACGAAGGGCCAGGTCTCCGCCGCGTCTTCGACGAAAAAGTCGAAGGGATTGTAGACCGTCATGTCGGCGACGAGGTCGACCTCGATCCGAAACTCGCGCACGGGCTCGGGAAAAACGAAGCGCGCCAGCCAGTTGCCATAGGGGTCCTGCTGGTGGTTCACGAAGTGGTCGCCCGGGCGGACCTTGAGGCTGTGGGAGATCACCCGCGTGCGGCTCCA
>JBCDHQ010000045.1:0-19576 GCA_038749815.1 Pseudomonadota bacterium
ATTCGACGTCGAGCTCATCGCGCCGATCGCGATGGAGGAAAAACTCCGCTTCGCCATCCGCGAAGGCGGCCGCACCGTCGGCGCCGGCGTCGTCTCCAAAATCCTCGAGTAAACCCCGCACCCCGGGTCCTTACACCGCCGCACGCGGTTCGCGAACCGCGTGCCGGCAAAATTCCGAGTGGAGCGTGCTGTTCGCAGCGAAAAGGCCCGCGGTGCAGGGTCTCTCACGGTTCAAGACGACCGGTCCGCCGGCTCGGTCTGTGACCCTCGCTCCGGCTTCCAGGCACATCAGGGCGCCGGCGGCGATGTCCCAGTCTGCGCTGTCGCGGAGGGTGATCGTCGCGTCGAACCGGCCCTCCGCAACCAGACAGAGCCGCAAGACCAGCGACGGCCGATAGTGGATCGCCACCGGCGGCAAGGGTGTGTCCCAGTTGTCGGATGCGAGGCCCGCTTTGGTGGCGAGAACTTGCGCCCCCGACAGCTCCGCCCGTGTGCCGGTTCGAAGCGGGTGTCCGTTCAACCAGGCTCCACCCCCGACGGTCGCCCAGTATGTTTTGTCCTGCACTGGCATGTGGAACACGCCCGCATGTGCCTGACCGTCCTCGACCACCGCCAGGGCGACCCCCCAGGAGGCGCCGCCGGCGATGAAGGCGCGCGTGCCGTCGATCGGATCGACGACAAAAACACGTTTGCGCGCCAGACGATCCGTATCGTCAGGGCTCTCCTCCGAGAGCCAACCATAGTCCGGCCGCGCGCCGCGCAAACGCCGCTCTAGAAAGGCATTTGACGCGAGATCGGCCTCGGTGACCGGGCTGTCATCTGCCTTTTTTTCGACGGCAACATCGCGTCGGAAGTGCCGCATCGCGATCGCTCCAGCGGTTTGCGACGCGGCGATCAGCAGCGCGAGGTCACTGTCCGGCAACCGTCAGCCCTTCCACCCGAAGCGACGGGATACGGCGCGACAGGTGATGCCGCGCGTCATTTGCAGGTGTGATTGACGCCAACATGCCCCGCAGGTTGCCCGCGATCGTGCACTCATTGACCGCTTCGGCAATCTCTCCGTTCCGCACCCAGAAGCCGGAGGCGCCGCGAGAGTAGTCGCCTGTGTTCGGGTTGATCGACGCGCCCATCAGGGAGGTGACGAGGAGCCCCTCGCCCATCTCCGACGCAAGCGTTGCACGGTCCTGCGGCCCCTCGGTCATCACGATGTTCCCGAGACTTGGCCGCGGGGCTGAGCCCGGGCCGCGCGTGGCGTCGCCCGTCGGGCGCACACCCAGTTTGCGGGCACTGGCGAGATCGAGCACCCAGGAGACGAGCTTGCCGTCCTCCACAAGTGCGCGCTTCCCGGCAGGCAACCCCTCGGCATCAAAGGGGCGCGTGCCCGAGAGGCCTGGCGTCAGCGGATCGGTCTCGATGCTCAGCTCGGCCGGCAGAACCATCTCGCCCATGGCGTCCTTGAGCCAGCTCGTCCCTCGCGCGACCGACACACCGTTGATTGCGGACAGAAGATGGCCGATCAGACCGGACGCGACGCGCTCATCGAACAGGACAGGGAAAGCACCGGTCTTTGGTTGGATCGCACCGCGCCGCGCCAGCGCGCGTTCGGCCGCGAGGCGCCCGATCTCCTCCGCTGCCGGCAGATCAGCGTGGTGCGTGCGCCCCTCGGCCGCGTAATCGCGCTCCATGCTTGTGCCTTCTCCGGTGATCGCAACACAGTAGAGCTGGTGACCGCTCCGCGCATAGGCGCCGTCGAAGCCATTGCTGGCGGCAAGGTGAAAGTGAGAGAGGCTGGTCTGCGCCCCAACTTCACTCACCTGCGAGATGCCCTCGATGCCAAGTGCTGCGGCCTCCGCCGCGCGCGCGGCGTCCGCCAGTGCCTCAGGGCTCGGCGGAGGGGCGGTGTCGAGGAGGTTGAGCCCGTCGGCATTGCGTGTGGTAGCCAGGAGCTCCGGGTCCGCGAGGCCCTGGTCCGGATCCTTCGGTGCCGCTTGGGCCATGGCAACCGCGCGCTCGGCCATGGCATCGATGGCGGGTGCCCTGCTGTCGGAAATCGCGACAGTGGCCTGGCGCCGGCCGATCAGCACGCGCAGACCGATCTCAACGCCCTCGGACCGCTCCGCCGTCTCAAGCTTGCCGGCGCGGATCTCCATGGCAATTGCGTCGCCTTCGGTGACGAGGGCATCGGCCGCCTCTGCACCGGCGCGCTTGGCGGCGTCCAGGGTCTGATGGGCGAGTGTGGCGAGGTCCGTGGCCATCACGCGTGCCCTCGCGAGGGTCCGGCGCTGCACGCGCGCATCTCGGTCGTCGCTGGCGCGTTCTTTTCGCCGGTCAGCGGGCTGCGCCGCTTCGTGCGGGTCGACGACGGGCGCAGGGGGGAATGGGGGGGCATCAGCGTCTCCGATTGCTGCCAGTAGTCATAGATGTCGGCACCGGAAAGGCAACGGGGCTAGATCCCGTCCACCGGATCCTCGGCGGGCGCTGGCTCGGGTTCGGGGAGGGCGGCGGCGCCCGGTGCCGGCGGAATCGCGGTCGCGGTTGGGTTCTCAATATCATCCGGGCCCACGCCCGGCAGCGCAGGGAGCGGCCGCGTCGGGTCTCCCACCTGAGGGGCCGTCGGCACGCCGTCGATCTCGCAGAGCTTGGCGCTCAGCGCCGCCGTGAAGACCGCCTCGCCCTGGGGTTGGCGGATCCGCTCCACCCGGTAGAGCACAGCGAGCTCCTCCGTTTGTCCCTGCACCCGTCGCGCACCGCGCAGCCGCTCAACCCACACCCCGCCCGTGTCGCGCGCGGAGCCTGCGATAATGCACTCCGCGTATCTCTCTGCCGACAGAAAGTCCGTCGGATTGTCGATGCGAACAGCCACCTCCCAGAGCCCGCGCCCCTGGTCGTCCGCCCTGGCGGAGCCGAAGACAACGTCGCCATCCGCCTCGCTCGGGCCCGGCTCGCCGGCGCAGGCCAGGAGGAGGAGGAGGAGAGGGAGCAGCGCGGCCCTCACCGACGGATCTCCACGACGACTTTGCCTGTTGCGGCGCGGTTTCGAAGGAGATCAAGCGCTGCGTTTGCCTCCTCAAGCGGCAAGACATGGCTGACATGAGGGCTGAGGCGCCCCTCCGCGTGCCAGGTGAAGAGGCGCGCGAAACTCTCCGTGATCACGGAGGGGTCCAACTTAAGGTAGGCCCCCCAGTAGAGGCCGATCACAGTGAGGTTTTTGACAAGCAGGATGTTCGCCGGGATGGCGGGGACCTGTCCGCTCGCAAACCCGATGGGGATCAATCGCCCGCCCGGATTGGTCGCGCGAAGAGCCGCCTCGAAGAGGTCACCCCCCACGGGATCGTACACCACATCAGCGCCGCCGAGCGCTTTGACCTCCGCCCGAAGATCGACTGTGTCGCTGTCGAGGAGGACATCGGCACCCGCGGCCTCTGCAACGGCAAGCTTCTCTCTGCCCCGCGCGACGGCGATCACCCGCGCCCCGAGATGTTTGCCGATCTCCACTGCGGTGAGGCCGACGCCCCCCGATGCCCCGAGCACGAGGAGCGTCTCGCCGGGGCGCAGGCCTGCGCGTGTCTCCAGCGCAACATGGCTGGTCCCGTAGGCCACAAGAAACGCGGCGGCCTCAATGTCGGAGAGGGTGTCGGGCACCGGCGCGCAAGCGGCCGCCGGCACCACGGCGCAGTCCGCCAATCCACCCTGTCCCGCAAAGGCGGCGACGCGGGTTCCGATGGCGGGCGCGGTCGCACCGGGCCCGAGCGCCGTGACGTGCCCCGAGAGCTCCATCCCAGGTGTCATCGGGAGATCGAAGCGCTCCTGGTAGCGGCCCTGGACCACAAGCGTATCGGCAAAGTTGATCCCGCAGGCCGCAACATCGAGGGTGACTTCACCCGGGCCGGGACGCGGCGTCTCAACGGTCTCAAGGACAAGCGGGGCCCCCAAGGTCTTGAGTCGCATTGCGCGCATCTGATCCTCCGTTCTCGCCTTCCCATCTGCCGAGAGAGTGCGGGAATGGCAAGACAACCTTCCGCCCATGATGTACCCTTTCAGCAAAAGGAGGTGGGGGTATGCGCTGGATTCTTCGTATCGGTGGCGGGCTTCTCGTTCTCGTCTTGGCTTTGGCCGCCGGGTCGTTCCTGATTTCGAGCGATGTGCGTGTCGAGCGCTCAATCGTCATTGAGGCTGAGCCCGAAGCGGTGTTCGCTCACCTCGACAGCCTGCAGGCGTTCCATGCGTGGTCGCCCTGGGCCGCGCGTGATCCGGAAATGGTCACGGAGTTTTCGGGACCCGACACGGGCGTTGGCAATCGGATGGCGTGGTCGAGCGACGATCCGCAACTCGGCTCAGGCACGCAGGAGATCGTGGCCATCACCCCGGGGGAGCGGGTTGAGACATCGGTGGAGTTCGATGGGATGGGGTCCACCGCGATTTGGAGTGTGGCGGGCGCAGGGACTGGAACCGAGGTTTCTTGGACCTTTCAGACCGACATGGGGATGAACCCGATCGGACGGTACTTGGGTCTGATGATGGATGGATGGATCGGGCCCGACTACGAGGAGGGGCTTGCAAACCTTAAAAGTCTCGTCGAAGCGGAGAGCTGATCGCCCTTTCTCCGTTGCTTTTTTGGCAGGTCCGGCCTATCTGACCCGCAATCAAGGTCCCAACCCTCCGGTTGGGACCTTTGCTTTGCGAAAGGGCCGCTCGGATGGAGCTCCGCAATGTCGCGATCATCGCGCATGTCGACCATGGCAAGACAACCCTCGTCGACGCGCTTCTGAAGCAGTCCGGCGCGTTCCGCGAAAACCAGGCTGTGGCCGAACGCGCGATGGACTCAAACGATCTCGAGCGCGAGCGAGGGATCACGATCCTCGCCAAAGCAACCTCGGTTGAGTGGCAGGGGACGCGGATCAACATCGTGGACACTCCGGGCCACGCCGATTTCGGCGGCGAGGTGGAGCGCATCCTCTCCATGGTTGACGGCGTCGTTCTGCTGGTCGATGCCGCTGAAGGGCCGATGCCGCAGACGAAGTTTGTGACATCAAAAGCGCTGGCGCTCGGCCTTCGCCCGATCGTGGTGCTGAACAAGGTGGACAAGCCCGACGCGGAACCTGACCGCGCGCTCGACGAGGTGTTCGACCTCTTTGCGGGTCTCGATGCGGACGAGCATCAGCTCGATTTCCCGACACTCTATGCGTCCGGCCGGTCTGGCTGGGCGGATGCCGAGCTCGAAGGTCCGCGCCAGGATCTCTCTGCGCTCTTCGAGTTGATCGTCGACCACGTCCCCGCGCCGGCGCAGGCGGCCGCGGTGGACGAGCCCTTCCAGATGCTTGTCACGACCCTCTCCGCCGACCCGTTTCTCGGCCGGATCCTGACGGGGCGGGTCGAGCGTGGGCGGTTGAAGACCGGACAGCAGATCAAGGCTCTCTCCCGCGATGGCACGGAGGTCGAGCGGTTTCGCGCCTCCAAAGTCCTGGCGTTCCGCGGCCTCTCGCGACAGCCGATCGAGGTGGCGGAGGCCGGGGACATCGTCTCCATCTCGGGCATGGCCAAGGCAACGGTCGCCGACACGCTCGCCGACATTTCGGTGGCACAGGCAATCCCGGCCCAGCCCATCGACCCACCGACGATCTCGGTCACATTCGGGATCAACACGTCGCCCTTGGCCGGACGCGACGGCGACAAGGTTCAGTCCAGGGTCATCCGCGCGCGCCTGATGCAGGAGGCTGAATCGAACGTCGCCATCCGCGTGGCCGACACGCCGGGCGGCGAGGCGTTCGAGGTGTCCGGGCGGGGTGAGCTTCAGATGGGCGTCCTGATTGAGAACATGCGCCGCGAGGGGTTCGAGCTGTCGATCTCGCGCCCGCAGGTCCTCTTCAAGGACATCGACGGCGTCCGTCACGAGCCCGTCGAAGAGGTCACGATCGACGTGGACGAGGCCTACTCGGGCGTCGTGGTGGAGAAGCTGGCGGTCCGCAAGGGTGACCTCGCCGACATGCGCACCGGCGCTGGGGGCAAGACCCGGATCGTGGCCCACGTCCCCTCCCGCGGGTTGATCGGCTATCATGGCGAGTTTCTGACGGACACGCGCGGGACCGGCGTTCTCAACCGTGTCTTCCATGCCTGGGCGCCCTTCAAAGGGGTGATCCCGGGTCGGCGCCAAGGCGTTCTGATCTCGATGGAGAGCGGGACTGCGGTGGCCTACGCGCTCTTCAACCTCGAGGATCGGGGTCATTTCTTTGTGAGCACCGGGGAGGAGGTCTATCAGGGCATGATCCTCGGCGAACACAATCGCGACAACGATCTCGAAGTGAACCCGCTCAAGGGCAAAAAGCTGACCAATGTCCGCGCCTCGGGCAAGGACGATGCCGTCGTTCTGACGCCGCCGCGTCGCCTCACACTCGAGGCGGCGATCGCGTATATCGACAATGACGAGCTTGTCGAGGTCACGCCCGGCAAGATCCGCCTAAGGAAGCGGCACTTGGACCCGCATGAGCGCAAGCGTGCAGCACGCGTCGCGGCGGAGTGAGTGAGGATCGGGCAGGGCTAGCCACACCTCCGTCTTTCCACTTAACCAACTTTCTTCAAAGTTGTGTTTTATTGACCGTGTCCCTATTATACCTGCGTCAGGTCGTGTGTCTGATCTGGCCAAAGGTGTCCGTGGAGCAGTGTCCGAAGCCCGGAGCGGCCCTCGATGCACGTCCATCTTAAGTGGTGTGGTGGTGACATGGGAGATCACGAATGAAGCATCCTGTGGATGTACATGTGGGCAAACGGATCCGGCATCGTCGGTGGATGCTCGGCATGACGCAGCAACAGCTCGGTGAAGCCGTTGGGATCAAGTTCCAACAGATTCAAAAATATGAAACTGGTATGAATCGCGTGAGCGCTTCTCGGCTCTGGGACATCGCGCGTGTGCTCGATGTGCCGGTCAGCTTCTTTTTCGAAGGGCTCGACGCAGAGTACGAGGCGGATGCGGTGGCAGCTCAACCTGCGGGTGATCTGCTTGCGGACAAAGAGGCGCTGGAACTCGTTCGCAGCTACTACGCGATCCCGGAGGAACAGCGGCGCAAACTGTTCGATCTGGCGCGCGTGCTCAGCGACGTCGCCTGACACGAGGGCAACGTGAACGACGAGAGCGGCGCGGAGCTTGTCCGCGTCGCTGACCGCATGGCCGATGCTGCGCGCCGCGTGGTGCGGCCCTACTTTCGGGCGGGTGTGCCCATTGAGGACAAGGGCGCATCAAGCTTCGATCCTGTGACGCAGGCCGATCGAGCCGTCGAGCGCGCGATGCGCCAGGTCCTCGCGGAGGAGCGTCCGCAGGACGGGATCCTCGGCGAGGAAGAGGCGCCCGTTGCGGGCTCGACAGGGTTGACCTGGGTGATCGACCCCATTGACGGCACCCGAGCCTTTATCTCTGGCATGCCGACATGGGGCGTCCTGATCGCCCTCACGGACGTGTCGGGGCCCGTTCTGGGCGTGATCGATCAACCCTTCATGGAGGAGCGGTTCCACGGTCGTGCGGGCCACGCCTCCTACACCCGCGGTGCAGAGGCACCGCGCCCGATGGTCACGCGGCAGACGACGGACCTCGCCGATGCCGTGCTCTTTACGACGTTTCCCGAAATCGGAACCGCGGAGGAGAGAGTGGCGTTCGAGGCCGTCCGCGACCGGGTTCGCATGGTCCGCTACGGCACGGATTGCTACGGCTACGCGCTGCTCGCCCTCGGTCAGATCGATTTGGTGATTGAGGCCGGTCTCATGCCCTATGACATCCAGGCGCCCATTGCCGTGGTCGAGGCCGCCGGCGGCGTCGTGACCGACTGGTCCGGCGGTCCGGCGCATCAGGGCGGGCGTGCGCTTGCCGCCGCGACGCCGGCGCTCCACGCGGCTGCCCTCGAGATCCTGTCCGATCTGATCTGAGATCAGCGCCCCATCTGGGTGTTGAGAAAGGCGTCGATCTGAGCCCAGACGGCGGCGCGGATATGGGGCGTCTCGAGCAGGACTTCGTGGCGCGCGCCGTCGAGATCGACGAGTTGGGCGTTGGGCTGTCGTGCGCTTTCCCGCCGGATTGGGTCGGGCAGCACAACCGCCTCCTTTGAGCCAAGAAAGGTCAGGATCGGCCCGGACGGGGCAGGGCGTTTGCGGATCGCGTCGAACTCCCTGTGAGCGGCGGCGAGCCAGCCGTAGCTCGGTCCGCCGAGCGTCAGCTCCGGCATCGCTCGCGCCTCCGCCTGGAACCTCGCGAACGCGCTCCGGTCCGCCGTCAGCGTGTTCTCCTCGAGGTCGGTCGTCAGCACGTAGGTCGTCTCGCTCGTGTCGCGGGCGAACCGTCGGCGGAGACCGATCCGTGCGGCGGTGCGAATGGCCAGTTGGCTCATCCGCTCGGGCGCGGGCAGAACGACGCCCCACATCGGCGCACAGAAGATGCTCGCGGCAACATCGAGGCCCTCGGACAGCGCACGGAGGCCGATGCATCCGCCCATCGAGTGCGCGAGCATGGCCCGCGGGCCCGGGAGCGATGCCACCTCGGGCGCCGCCAACAACGCGGCCAGGTCGCGCTGATACTCACTGAAATCGTCAACATGCCCGATCGAGACGCCGCGCAGCGGCCGCTCCGAGAGGCCTTGACCGCGCCAGTCGATGATTGCCGCGGCGAAACGCCGGGTCAGGATCTCGGAGACAACGGGACCGTACTTCTCGATGTACTCGGTCCGACCGGGCAGCACCAAAACGGTCCCGCGGCCGTCGCCCGGCCAGACGGCAATGCGAAGACGCCGTCCGTCGACGCTCCGGATCCAGTAGGCCTCGCCTCCTTCGGGCAGGACGCCCGACAGGTCGTGGAGGGGCGCGCGGTCGCTCAGGACAGAACCTGTCCGAGCGCCATCGCCTTGCCCATATCTCCGTCGATGGAGAGCTGGCCGGACATGAACGCGCTCGTCGGGTTGATGTCGCCCGTCAGAATACCTTTGAACGTGTCTGCATCAGCACTCATGGTCACGTCTGCCTCCGCGTCGCTGATCTCGACCGAGCCGCCCTCGATCCGGATCGCGCCGAGGCCCTCGATCACGAACTTCGCGCTGCCGTCAAAGACGTTTCCGTCCAGTTTTTCGCTCAGCGCCTTGACCGCGCCCTCGATGATGTCGCTCATCATCCCCCCTCTGTGCCGAAAAAGCGGCCTGCGCCTCTCGCAATTCGCCGCGCGAATGTTACTCTAACTGGCATGATGCGGATGAAAACCCTTTCCGCGGCGTTCGCCGTTGCGGCTCTTCTCAGCGGACCAGTTTTGGCGCAATCGCGAACGGCCATCGCTGAGGAGGTGGAGGCGGCAGACGCCCTCCTTGCGGAACTTGCGACGCCGGGTCTTGCCACGTTCGAAGCGGTGGAGCAACGTCTCCTCCGGCTCTGGTCTCAGTCGGGATCCGACACGGCCGATCTCCTCCTTCAGCGGGGACGCGACGCGATGGAGGCCGATGACTACATGACTGCGGTCGAGCATCTGACGGCCCTGACGGATCATGCCCCGGATTTTGCGGAGGGCTGGCATGCCAGGGCGCAAGCCTGGTTCCAGCTTGAGGAGTACGGGCTTGCCATCAACGATCTGATGGCAGCGCTCAGTCTCAATCCGAACCATTTTGCGGCCCTCACGGGCCTCGGCGTCATTTATGAGGAGATCGGACGCCCCAAACTGGCGTTGAGCGCGATCGAAGAGGCGCACCGCCTGAACCCAAACAGCGAGGCCACCGGGGAGGCGCGCGAACGGCTCCGCCTCTCGATCGGTGCCGCGACGCTCTGAGCATCCGCCTGGAGACATCCGCCTATGGCGTTCCCCCAAGGCCGCGTCACAGCGGTGCTGGGCCCGACCAACACCGGCAAAACGCACTACGCGATCGAGCGCATGCTCGGACACCGGAGCGGGGTCATCGGCCTGCCGCTTCGCCTCCTCGCGCGCGAGGTCTATGACCGGATCGTCGCGCTTCGCGGCCCTTCGGTGGTTGCCCTCGTCACGGGGGAAGAGCGGATCGTGCCCTCCCGCGCCGCCTACTGGGTGTGCACCGTCGAGGCGATGCCGGTCGATCTCGGGACGGACTTTCTGGCGGTCGACGAGATCCAGCTCTGCGCCGATCCCGACCGCGGCCACATTTTCACCGACAGGCTTCTGAACGCGAGGGGGCTCTCGGAGACGCTCTTTCTCGGCTCCGAGACCATGCGGGGACGGATCGCCAGCCTGGTCCCGGGGGTGAGCTTTGTCGGGCGCACGCGGTTCTCCAAACTCAGCTACAGCGGCACGCGCAAGATCAGCCGGATGCCGCCGCGCTCGGCCATCGTCGGTTTCTCGGTCGATGGCGTCTACTCCATCGCGGAGCTCATCCGCCGCCAAAAAGGGGGGGCAGCCGTTGTGATGGGCGCGCTCTCCCCGCGCACGCGGAATGCACAAGTGGCGCTCTACCAAAACGGCGATGTCGATCATCTGGTCGCGACGGATGCGATCGGCATGGGGCTCAACCTCGACATTCGCCACGTGGCCTTTGCCGGTCTCTCGAAATTCGACGGACGCCGGCACCGTCAACTCGCGCCGAACGAGCTGTCTCAGATCGCGGGCCGGGCCGGGCGCTACACGGATGACGGCACCTTTGGCGTGACGGCGGAGGCAGCGCCCTTGGAGCCGGATGTGGTGGACGCCATCGAGAGCCACCGCTTCACACCGATTCGCAAACTCCAATGGCGGAACCACCGGCTGGAGTTCGGGAGCCCGGACGCCCTGATCGCGAGCCTCGAGGCACCGGCGCCGGGCGACGAGCTGACCAAAGCGCGCGAGGCCGATGACCTCCAGACGCTCAAGTCGCTCTGGGGTTTGCCTGCAATGCGCGACCGGGTCCGGGGTGGACCGGATGTCCGCCTCCTCTGGGATGTCTGCCAAGTGCCGGATTTCCGGAAGCTCGCCGTGGCGGAGCACACCACGCTCTGCGAGCGGATCTACGGGTTTCTCCACGAGGCGGGGCACATCCCCGGAGAGTGGCTCGCGAGGCAGATCCATCGGATCGACAAGACACAAGGCGACATCGACGCGCTCTCGCGCCGGCTCGCGTTCATCCGGACCTGGACATACGTGGCCCAACGACAGGGTTGGGTCGAGGACACGGAGCATTGGCGGGAGGAGACGCGTGCTGTAGAAGATCGCCTGTCGGATGCGCTCCACGTGTGTTTGACGCAGCGATTTGTCGACCGGCGCACATCTGTGTTGATGCGGCGGTTGAAACAGAAGGAGAGCCTGGTGGCGCAGGTCAACGAAAAGGGCGAGGTCCATATCGAGGACCAGTTCATCGGCCGGTTGGAGGGATTTCGGTTTCGCCTGGATCCGTCTGCCGATGCTGAGCAGGCGAAGACGCTCCGCGCCGCGGGGCTTGCGGCGCTGGCGCCGGCCTTCCAGCTGCGCGTCGACACGTTCTACAATGCACCTGACACCGAGATCGACGTCACGGAGCAGGGCGGTCTTATGTGGGGGGAGCACGCCGTTGGGCGGCTGGTTGCAGGCGCCGATGCACTCTCGCCCCAGATCAAGCCCTTTGTGGATGAAGAGGCGGGGGCGGAGCTGTCCGAGAAGGTCGCGCGCCGTCTCCAGCACTGGATCGACCGGCGGATCGCGGCGCTTTTCGAGCCCTTGATTGCGCTCGGCGCCGATGAGGCGATGAGCGGGCTCGCCCGCGGCATCGCCTTCCGCCTGATCGAGGCGCTCGGCGTTCTGCCGCGGGCGGACGTGGCCGATGACGTCAAATCCCTCGAACAGGACGCGCGGGCGCTCTTGCGGAAGCATGGCGTTCGCTTTGGGCAGTTCACGCTGTTTATGCCGCTCCTGTTGAAGCCCGCTCCGACCCGGTTGCGTCTGGTGCTGTGGGGGCTTGCAAAGGGGCTCGATGACTTTCCGTCCGCGCCGCCGCCGGGCCTCGTGACTGTGCCCGCGCTCGTCGATGCGCCGGCGGGGTACTATCCGAATGCCGGATATCGTCTGTCCGGCGCGCGGGCGATCCGCATCGACATGCTTGAGCGACTGGCCGATCTGATCCGGTCTCAGGACACAAGGAAGGGTTTCGAGGCGACGCCCGACATGTTGTCGATCACAGGTCTGACGCTCGAACAGTTCGTGGATCTGATGCAGGGCATGGGCTATGCCGCCGAGAAGGGGGAGCGGCCCAAGCAGCGCAAGGTGCCAGAGGCTCCCGCTCCCGAAGGCGGGCAGCCGGATGAGGCGCGCGCTGACCCGGCCGCTTCGAGCGAGCCGACGGGCGAGAGCACTCCGGATGCCTCCGACGTCGGGGAGGGGGGCGAGACGCCCGCCGGAGGGGAGACTGGACCCCAAAACACCACAGCCGCCATCGAGACTGCGATAGAGCCATCCGCGGCAGAGGTCGCGGTCGCCGATGAGTTTGTGACAGAAGATCCCGGCGGAGATGCTGCGCCAACGCCGGAGCCCGAACCGGTCGTTGCAGATGCGGCCGCGGAGGCGACACCGCCCGCCGAAGGCGCTCCAACAACGCCGGCGGAGGCCGAGCTCGAGACGTTCTACACCTTCACCTGGGCACCGCGTCGCCGCAGCGCGCCCCAAAAGGACAGGCCGGAGCGCAAGAAATCGAGCCGCCCGCCTGCATCCCAAAAGGGCAAGAAAAAGCGCGAACGCTCGGGCGGCGACAGCTCTCCGAAGCAGGACGCCAAGCGTGCCCCCCAAAAGCCACGCGAGAAGCCCGTTGATCCTGACAGTCCGTTCGCCGCGCTGATGGCCCTCAAAGCGAAACAGTGAAGCCCGACAAAGACCGCCTCGACAAATGGCTCTGGCACGCGCGGTTCTTCAAGACGCGCCGCCTGTCTGCGGAGCTGGTTGCCAAAGGGAGGGTGCGCCTCAACGGCTCCAGGGTGCACAAACCGGCGCAGGCTGTCGGGCCAAACGATGTGCTGACCTTCCCGCAGTCGGGACGCGTGCGCGTTGTGCGCGTGATCGGGACGGCGCTGAGGCGCGGACCTGCGACAGAGGCAGAGCGCCTCTATGAAGACCTGGAGCCAGGTCAGGTTCAGGTGAGCGGCACCGCGCCCTCTTGAACTCCCCCGAACGCTCGGGCATCGATTGCGCCGAACTGTAGAGGGGTTCTCGACCGTGACCTATGTCGTGACCGACGCCTGCATCCTGTGCAAATACACCGACTGCGTGGAGGTGTGTCCCGTCGACTGCTTCTATGAGGGGGAGAACATGCTCGTGATCCACCCCGATGAGTGCATCGATTGTGGCGTGTGCGAGCCCGAGTGTCCCGCCGATGCAATTCGGCCGGATACTGAGCCCAACATGGAGGCTTGGGTGGATCACAACCGCAAGTACTCAGCCGTTTGGCCGGTTTTGACGACCAAGCTCGATCCGATGCCCGACGCAGAGACGCATGACGGCGAAGAGGGGAAGATGAAGTACTTCTCGGAAAAGCCTGGGGACGGCGACTGACGCTCACACGCCCCGGTTGCAGACCTGCAGCAGGGGTTGATGTTGGATGTCCAGAAAACACCATAAAAACTGGGTTGAGCGGCTTTATCACCGCTCGAACCTTTATTTCTCATCCCTTTTGCTTTATACAGTGTGAATGCACGGCGACAGCGCCAAAGGTGGTTACCAAAGCCTAACGGTTAAGCTGTCCTTAACCCGAATGCGATGAAGTCCGGATGCGAGGGCAGGCCCGGTTTCTTGCATCGGGCATTCGCGTGCGAACGGGGCCCGTGCCCCAAACGAAGTAGGAGCGCCGATGAGCAAGACGAAGAAAGCAGCCGAGTTCCGTCCGAACGACTTCGTGGTCTATCCGACCCACGGCGTCGGGCGGATCGTGTCCATCGAGGAGCAGGAGGTCGCCGGCATCAAGCTCGAGGTCTTTGTCATCACGTTCGAGAAAGACAAAATGCGCCTCAGTGTTCCTATTGCAAAAGCTGCTTCGGTCGGCATGCGGTCGCTGTCCACGCCTGATATCGTCGGCAAGGCGATGGACACGCTCAAGGGGCGTGCGCGGGTCAAGCGGGCCATGTGGTCGCGCCGGGCGCAGGAATATGAGCAGAAGATCAACTCAGGCGATCTGATCTCGATCGCGGAGGTCGTGCGCGACCTGCACCGCAACGACGATCAGCGCGAGCAATCCTACTCCGAGCGGCAACTCTACGAGGCAGCGCTCGAGCGGCTGACGCGTGAGGTCGCGGCCGTGAACGGGATCGAAGAGTTCCGCGCGCAGGAGCGTGTGGGCGCCGTCCTCGGGAACCGCGCCGCCGCCTGAGCCGGCACACCACCACCAAGGAAGCGGGCCTCCACGCCCGCTTTTTTTGTGGCTTACGGACTGTGTCCTCCGGGTTTTGCTGCTTGATCGCAATTTTGTCCGCCGTTTCCAAAACACAGCGGTGGATCGATCGGGCACTCCGAGACAACGGCGGGGTTTGCGTCGACACCGGGCGGGGGTGCTACCTCAGCTAAACTGGTGACCTCACCGCTGCACTGTGGTGGTGAGTTGGGCGCTTCAAAAATGCACATCGCAGGACCCGCTGCTACGGGCTGATTTGAAAGAGTTGCATGCACTCGGCGGAGGTTGTCCGGTCGTGTCAGGCGGCGCATCCCCGCAATGCGACACGATCGTCCCGGGACTTGCACGCCGAGAAGCTCGGGTGGCACGTACACTCGACACCACGCGAATGCGCCCCTCACGGCTCAGGTTCTGCGGTGGAGGTGCAGCGGGTTGACGTGCTTTGCGGGCAAAGCATCGCAAGGGGCGATGCGATCCGCGAGGGGCGCATCACGGAGCAGACCCATTCCCACCGGCGCCAGCAAAGAGCCTTGTCCGCCATCGGTCCGAGGACGAGGGCGATGGCGAGATGGGAATTGACCGGCTGAAGGAGCTGAAGCGTCTCCAAAAGGAGAATGAGCTTCGGGAGATCGTCTCCGATAGAACCCTGGATGCCGTCAGAGGCTCCTGTCCCCTGGACCGGCGCCGACGTCCAGAAGACGAGCGAGGATGCCCCAGCCACCGCGCGCGCCCCACTTCGCAGTGCGCCCCCGCAGTCTCAGGTCCAGGGGCCCGATCGCGGCCTCGGCGATCGCCGCACCAGGCGCGTGGACACGCTGGAGCTGGCCGGAGAGCTTGGCAAAGTGGCGGACGCATGCCGCCGGCGGGGATTGGACCGGGTTCCACGAGTGGACGCGCCGGTTCCAGGCCTGAGGGTCCGTGGCCGCGGTGCGGCCGCATCAGCCCGCAAACCGGCTCAAGGGCCTGCCGCCGCTCCCCAAGAGCCACCCGAAGAATGGGCCATGGGAATGGTCGCCATCGCGTGGCGCCACCGGTCCGAGCCCCGATGACGACGGTCCGAGTGACTGGATGCCGAGACAGCCATCGAGGTCACCTCAGAGCGGGCCGCGTTCCCGGAGAAGCCGCTTCCGGGAAAGACACGTGGCATCGTGCGCTCCGGGCGGGCTCTCGTCGGCCGACACCTTCCCTTTTGGGCTTCCTCAAGGGCGAGGGCAGGATTGAGCTGCACGCGGTGGTCGATACTCAGCGGCATTTGAGCCTTCCGCTTGCCTCGCACGTCTCGAAACGGCCAGAAGCCATGGTGGCGGTGCTGCCGAGCGACGTCCTGGCGCTCCTCCGCAGTCTCGACCTGCCAGCGGTGCTCACCGACAACGGCCGCGGGTCCTGCGGCACACCGCTACGATCTCGACCTCGATCAGAACGACATCGAGCACCGCGGCACGACGGTGACATCGCCTCAGATCAGCGGCGTCGTCGGGCGCTTCTGCGGCACGCTCTCGACGAGGTCTTCCGGGTGAAGAGCCGCGAGACCTGTCTCATGAGACACTCCAGACCGACCTCGATGCCTGGCTCGTCCACCACACCACAAAGCGCCCGCATCTGGGCTGACGGAACCAAGGCAGACCGCCGATCGAAGTCATGTCATTCGTCAGTCGAGAGGGTTTAGTGGACATGTCGTTGGAACCAGGGCTTTCGGTGCAAAAGAGCCCCGAGCTCTCCGAACATCCCTGATCGCGGATGCTGCAAACGGGAGGCTCAAGTCGACGCCGTCCTTACCCCGGTCGGTGAGCTGATCGTGACTTGCCGCATGGGGTATTGGGCGTCGAATGTGCCCCGGAGACGCCTCGATGGGTGCGCTCATGGATCGATGGCGTTGCGCGTTCTGGTCCGAATCCAATCGGACCACAGGTCACTATCTGGGGATTGCTTTTTGGCAGGGTGTCGGCGCGGGGCGACGTCGCATATGTGGGCTCGGCTTTGTGTGAGTCGTTAAGCCGTGGCTTCGGCACACGTCACGGCAGGAGCACGCACTCGACCAAAGTGCAGGCGGCGGCCGCGTCGTAACGCTGTGCGACGCTCAGGGTGGGGACCGCACAGACCTTTGCCCCCGATTTCGAATGAGAGCAGGGGACCCTGCCTAGTCAGTCCGGGGTCATCCTTCGCTTCGGCCACTCGCTTGATGTCAGTCGCGAAAAGGTTGTTTGTCCTCAGGACCTTCGGAGGTGTCCCTCCAGTGCCGGTGGTGCGATAAGGCATTGAAAAACATACGTATATCAGAAGACTGCCAGGCGAAATCACACTTGCTTTCCTCGCCTTTTACGCAAAACTGACGTATCTTTTGGATACGTCTCCGAACTGTCTTAAAATGATTGGATGAGCTCGGCATGCCCCTTTTTCCCTTTGGATTCCCCTTCGGTCGGTCCTTGGTGTTCGGAACGCCCGGCGACGACACGCTCCCGTCCGGCCCCGGCTCGAATGTGATCTTCGGTTTCGGCGGCAACGACACGCTGTTTTCGTCGGCTGCGAACAACATTCTGTTCGGAAACCGAGGCGACGACACCTTCCAGTATCTCGCGGGCGCTGATCGGTTCGTCGGCGGCTCGGGCCACGACACGGTTGTGGTCTCCGAGGGCAATCTCTTCGACTACCTGGACGATTTCCCAACGCTGCATGTTGGCCGTCCGACCCGCCAAACGGAGTTTACGTCAGCGCAGACCGGGGAGACCTTCCGCGTCTCGGGCGTTGAGGCCATCACCTTTGAGGCGCAGGATCTCACCGTGTTCCTTGATGGCACCAACAATGCCGTCTTTGCCCAAGATGACGAGGTGAGGGCGTCCGGGGCGGGCGTCACGACGTTTGGGCTTCAGGAGTTCAAAGAAAACGACATCGATTTCGACGGCGATGAGCTGCAGAGCTTCCTCCTCCTCTCTGAGACCGGCTCCAATGGCGGGCGCGCGACCGTCAACGCGAGCGGGACGGTCGATTTCGATGCTGACGGCGACTTTGATGACCTGCTGATCGGCCAAACGGCGATCACCACGTTCACATACACCATCGATGACGGTCGCGGCGGCGCGGGGCTTGCGACCATCAGCATCACGGTTGAGGGCGAGGCGGAGCCGATCGAGGCGCGGATCAATGAGATCCACTACGACAATGTCAGCCTCGATGTCGGGGAGTTTGTTGAAATCCGCACGAGCGCCGGGGCGGATGCCTCCGATCTGGTCGTTGAACTCTACAATGGCACGACCGGTGCCGTTTATTCGACGTCCGCACTCGGCGATGTCGAGACCGATGACGCGATCTCCGTACGGAGCGACGGGGTGTTCGACTACTACGTGATCGAGCTGCCCACGAACGGGATCCAAAACGGCAGTCCCGACGGTCTGGCGCTCTCGAACGATGGCGCGCTGATCGAGTTTCTGAGCTACGAGGGCAGCTTCGTCGCCGTTGGGGGCGCCGCGGACGGTGCCACCTCCGTTGACATTGGTGTTGAGGAGACCGGCAGCACACCCGTGGGCTTCTCGCTCCAGCGTCTCGAGGGCGATCTCTGGGACGCGCCGCGCGCGGACACGCGGGGCGCGGCGAACACGGTCGTGGCGGCTGTGTTTCTCAACGAGATCGCGGTCAGCACGACGGGCAGCCCCGATTTCGAGTTCTTCGAGATCTTCGGCGCGGCGGGCACGTCCCTCGACGGCTACAGCCTGATCCAAGTCGAAGCCGGGACGGCGTTCAATCCCGGCAACATCCTGACAGTGGTGTCACTCGACGGGCAAGTGATCGGCGAGGACGGTTTCTTCCTGGCCGCCTCGCCGGAGGCGGAGGCCGATTTCGGCGTGGTGGGCGATCTTCAGATCCCCGATGACAGCTTTGAGAACTTCGATTCCACCGTCCTCCTGGTCCGGGATTTCGACGGGGGCGAGGGCACAGACCTCGATGCCAACGATGACGGGCTGATTGACGCGGAGCTTCAAATCGTCGATGGCGTGGCGCTTGCCGACAGCGGCCCATCGATTTTCTACGGCGGCGTGCCGGTGGTTGGACCGGATGGGACCTTCCTCGCGGCGGGCGCGAAGCGGATCGAGGATGGCAGCGGCGACTTCGTCCAAACCTCCTTTTCCTCGACCGGAGACTACACACCGGGCAGCACCAACACACCTGCCGGCGAGGCTGTTCTGATCTCTGCGATCCAGGGCGCCGGCGATGCGAGCCCGCTGGTGGGTGAGACGGTCGTCGTCGAGGCCGTGGTGACCGCCATCGTGGACGGCGGCTTCTTTCTCCAGGAGGAAGAGGACGACGGCGATGGCAACGCGGCGACTTCGGAGGGTATTTTTGTTTCGGGCGACAGTTCCGCCGTCAGTGTCGGCGATCTGGTCGAGGTGACCGGTACAGTCGAGGAGAGCTTCGGCCGGACACAGATTGCGTTGAGCACGGCCAGCGTTGTGATGAGCGGTGTGGCGCTTCCTGCCGCGGCGGCGATCCTTGTGGGCCCGGAGGCTGCCGACTACGAGGCGGTCGAGGGCATGCGCGTCTCGGTCTCTTCGGCCACCGACGATCCTCTGACCATCACGGCGAATTTCAACTTTGACCGGTTCGGCGAGCTCCAGATCTCCGCCGGCAACAAGCGGCAGCCAACCCAGCAGTTCGACCCACAGGACGAGGCCGCGGAGGTCGCGGCACTTGCCGAGGCGAATGCGAACAACACGCTCCTCCTCGACGATGGTGTCTCTGCTCAGAACCCGACTGAGTTCCGCTACGTGCCGGTGCCGGAGGAATTCGACAACGGCAATGGCTTCCTCGACACAGGCGACGACTTCGGCGGCGAGGACGGCCTCGGGGCGACGCTCCGCCTCGGCACGGAGATCACGGCGCCCATCGAGGGCGTGATGGATTTCAGCTTCGGCGACTACAAAGTGATCCCCACGACGCTTCTCGAGATCGACGAGAGCACGAATTCCGGCGCGCGCCCGGAGCTCGAGGACGTGGGCGGAGATCTGCAAGTGGTGTCGGCCAATGTTCTCAACTACTTCGCCACGCTCGACATCGGCGATGCCGGCGTCGGGCCGGGCGAGCTCGATCCGCGGGGGGCAGACAGCCAGTCGGAGCTCGACCGCCAGACCGACAAACTGGTTGCCCAGCTTCTGGCGACCGAAGGGGAGGTTTTCGCCCTTCAGGAGCTTGGCAATGATGGGTTCGGCGCCGATGGTTCCGTGTCGGTGCTGACCCAAGGGCTCAACGCGGAAAGAACGATCGACTATGCCTTTGTCGATCCG
>JBCDHQ010000046.1:0-19427 GCA_038749815.1 Pseudomonadota bacterium
CTGACACCCGGGATCGTGCACATCGGCGTCGGCAACTTTCACCGCGCGCATCAGTCCTGGTATTTGCACCGTCTGATGCAGATGGGCGCGGCTGAGGATTGGGCTCTGCTCGGCGCGGGGGTGAGGGCTTACGACACTGAGATGCGCGAGAAGCTCCGCGCGCAGGATTGGCTGACGACACTGATCTCGCTCGATCCGGCGGATATGTCGGCGGAGGTCGTGGGCTCGATGATCGGGTATCTTCCGATTGAGGACGACAATGCCACTCTGATCTCCCGGATGGCCGAACCCGCGATCCGGATCGTCGCGCTGACCGTGACGGAGGGGGGGTACTACCTCGATCCGGTCACGAAGGCCTTCGACGCAGATCACCCGGATATGCGCCATGACGCAGCGACCCCCGAGCGGCCGAAGACGGCGTTTGGCGCGATCGTGGCAGCGCTTCGCCTCAGACGCGATCGCGGCGCCGGCCCGTTCACCGGTCTCAGCTGCGACAACCTCCTCGGCAATGGGCGCGTCCTGCGGCAGACGGTGGTCTCGCTCGCCCGCATGTCGGACCCTGCTCTCGCCGAGTGGATTGAGGACAGCTGCAGTTTTCCGAACTCGATGGTCGACTGCATCGTTCCCGCGACCGGCGCGCGGGAGCGGGCGCTTGCGGCGAGTTTCGGCGTCGACGACGCCGCTCCCGTCACTCATGAGAGCTTTCGCCAATGGGTGATCGAGGACAGGTTTTGCGCGGGCCGCCCGGATTGGGACCGTGTCGGGGCCACGTTCTCCACCGACGTCCACGCCTACGAGACGATGAAGCTTCGGATCCTCAATGCCGGCCACCAGGTGATCGCGAACCCGGGCGAGATTCTCTCGGTCGAGACCATCGCTGAGTGCATGGCGCATCCGCTGATCCGCGGCCTCTTCGAACGCGTTCAGGCCGAGGAGATTGCGCCGCAAGTCGAGCCCGTGCCGGACATGACGCCGGCGCGCTATGTCGAGGTGATCGCCACCCGGTTCGCAAACCCCGAGATCCGCGACACGACGCGGCGCGTCGCGTTCGACGGCGCCTCCCGACACACGGGTTTTGTTCTGCCGATGGTGCGGGAGCGTGTGGCCGCGGGCGCGCCTGTGGCAGGCCTTGCGCTGGTTGAGGCGCTCTGGGCGCGGATGTGCGCGGGCGTGCGCGAAGACGGAACTGAAATCGCCCCAAACGACCCCGACTGGTCTCGGCTCCATCTGGTTGCAGAGGAAGCCCGGGCCAAGCCCGAGGCCTGGCTCGCCCAGTCGCAGATCTATGGCGAACTCGCCTCGGCACCGGCCTTCACCGACGGCTTTCAGCGCTGGCTGCGCATGATCTGGCAAGAGGGCACTGCGACGGCCCTCGCGCATTACGCCGAAGGGCGCATGCCTTAACGCCTGCCCGCCGGCCTGTGCGCTTAACCCGAGTGTAACATCGGATCGGCATGCTGGCGCCGGGTGTTAGGGATGTCCAATGCACATTGCGGCTGCCACTTATGAGGGTCCAATCACGCGGTCCGCGCTGGACTGTCTGTCTCAGGACGTGCGCGCCAAGCTCGGCGGCGCGCCGGACCTCTTGGTTGTCGCCTACACAGTGCATCACGACGCGCCAACCCTGCAGGCCGGTCTGATCTCCGCTTTTCCCGACACGGCCCTTCTCGGATCCTCCACCTGCCGGGGCGTGATCTCGAATGCGGGCGCCGTCGGGTTCGGGGCGCCGGCCGTTGGGGTCTTTGCGGTTCGAAACCCGGACGGGGCCTTCGGTGCGGCCCATGCCGTGCAAGTCAGTGAGGACTGTGTCGACGCACTGACGGCAACTCTCATCCGCCGCGCACAGGCGGATGCGGATCGGGTCGGCGAAGTGCCAGATCTGGTCTGGCTCCACGCGCGGCCCGGGATTGAGGAACGCGTGATCGCGGCGATCCGGGCCCAGCTCGGCTCCGAGGTGTTGATTTCCGGCGGATCCTCAGCGGATGAGACGATTGAGGGCAACTGGTCGGCCTTCGGCGCAGACGGGGTCGCTGGCATGGGCATCGGTCTGGCGCTCTTTTTCTGCGACGCCATGGTGACCCACCACTTCGAGAACGGGTATGTGCCGACCGGCCACAGCGGGATTGCCACCCGCGCCGATGGCCGCCGCCTGATTGAGATCGATGGCCGCCCCGCCGCCGAGGTGTACAATTCCTGGACCGGCGGTCTGATCGCACCTGCGGTCAACGACCCCGCCCGCTCGATTTTGGGGGAGGCGACTTGGGCCCCCCTCGGCAAAGTGCAGGGACAGATCCGCACCGACAGCAAGGCTTGGATCGATTACTTCTGCCTGGTCCACCCGGCGAGTGTCGGTCCCGAAGGGGAGCTGATGCTCTTTGCTGACGTGGCCGAAGGCACGCATCTCACGCTGATGAGCGGCACGCGGGAGAACCTGACGGTCCGTCCCGCCTCTGTCGCCAACGCCGCCCTCACCCGCCATGTGGAGGCCGGCCACTCCGCCGATGGCGCGCTGATGGTCTTCTGCGCCGGCTGCATGCTGGCACTCGGCGACGACATCGGCCCGGCTGCCGACTATGTCCGCGCCGCCTATGGCGACACGCCGTTCCTGACCGTCTTTACCTTTGGGGAGCAGGGCAGCTTCCTCAATGGAGAGCGGCAGCACGGCAATCTGATGATTTCCTCGTCGGTCTTTGGCGGCTAAGATGTCGGACGCGTTGCCCGACAGCGTCGAGGCGTTGCGCCAGGCGATCCTCGAGATTGACCATCTGCGCCAACGCGAAGTGGTCAACCGGCGCAATGTCGAGATGCTGCTCGACGGATTGCAGCGCCTCTCGATCGCACGCTCGCACATGGACAGCCTCGAGAGTGTGCTCTCCATCCTCTTGTCGACGCTGTCCTGCGACGCCGTCTGCCTGGTCAGCCAGACCGAACGAGGCCACTTGGATGTGCTCGCGTCCGCCGGGATGACCACATCGCTGCCCGCAGAGGTGACCGCCGGCCCCCTGATGCGGGCCTTTCAGGGCAAGGTCGTTGTGCTCAACGACGCAACGCATGCGGGATGCACCATCGGAGGAGGGGCAGCGGGCTCGGCCATCCTGCAGCCCGTTCTGGCCAATGAGCGCCCGACGGTTCTGGTCTGCCTGGCAGAGCGTCGCGCTGCCTTCGGGCTCGGCGACCGCGACAAGCTCAGGTTCTTTCTGCCGCTTGCGTCTCACGGGATCCGGCACAGCGCCAAACTCACGGAACTGCAGCGCGCGGTCGAGGAGCTTGAGCAGGCCCGCGTCGAAGCGGAGGCGGCGGCGCGCCGGGATGCGCTGACGGGCCTCGCCAACCGCAAGGGCTTTGACGAGGCTTTCTCCGCCCTCCTCGCCTCGGACGGCGCGCATGAGCACTGCTGTGCCATCATCGACCTCGACGACTTCAAGCCGATCAACGACACCTTTGGGCATGACGCCGGCGACGCCG
This sequence comes from Pseudomonadota bacterium, assembly GCA_038749815.1. Lineage (GTDB taxonomy): Bacteria > Pseudomonadota > Alphaproteobacteria > Rhodobacterales > Rhodobacteraceae > Algicella. The sequence continues at coordinate 3,466 of JBCDHQ010000046.1, forward strand.
TTCTCATTGCCGCGGGGGAGCGGTTTCAGAGCGCGCTCGGCGATGCGGTCTCCGTCGCTCGGATTGGTGGGGATGAATTTGCAGCCCTGGTCAGTGGCTTGCCGTCCCGCGAGGCCTGCGTCGATGTGGGACGGCGCCTGATTGCCGCGCTGGAGGAGCCCGTGGTCTTCAACGGGCGCCGGCTCCAAGTGCGGGCCAGCATCGGGATCGCCTATTTCTCCGATTGCGCGCAAAGCTTGCAGGAGATCGTCAGCGCCGCCGACCGCGCCATGTACGCGGTCAAAACCGTGAACGAGACCGATTTTTCGATCTACGATCCTCGGGAGCGCGCGGAAGAACTGACGGTCTTTGCCCGGCAGCGACTGCTCGAGGCGATCCGAACCTGGGAGCTGAAACCATTCTTCCAACCCAAAGTGTCCCTCTCGACGCGGGCACTGACGGGGTTTGAGGCGCTCGCGCGGTGGGTGGACCGCGAGGGTGGCCTTCTTGAGCCGCGCCAGTTTCTCGGCGCGATCAAGGATCACGGGCTCCAGGTCGACTTCACCGTCTCGATGGTGCGCCAGGTGATCGACGCGATGCGGCACTGGCGCGAGATCGCGCCCGAGACCACGAAAGTGGCTGTGAACATCCCAGAGGCGATCCTTGCGACGGATCGTGGCCTGGAGGAGCTCCTGTGGCTCCTCGCCGATGACGGGCTCGGGCGCCACATCACATGCGAGATCACAGAGGATGTGCTGATCGCCCGGGCGAACGACAGGATCCGACAGTCGATCCAAACGCTCCGCGAGACCGGCTCGCGGATTTCGCTCGACGACTTCGGAACCGGCTACGGCTCGTTCCGGCACTTGCAAGAGCTGCAGGTCGATGAATTGAAGATCGATGCGGGATTTGTGGCCGGGATTGGCCGCGACCGCTCCGCCGAGATCATCATTGAGGGCTTTCTGGCGATCGCTCGGGGTCTCGACATCTATGTGGTGGGCGAGGGGATCGAGACCGAGGCTCAGGAGCGGTTTCTGCGGCGACGTCAATGCCAGGAAGGGCAGGGATACCTCTTCGGTCGGGCGATCGAGGCGGCTCGGGTGCCGGATGTGCTCGACGGGGATCTCGGCCCGTCACGCCAAACCGCGTGATCCCCCAACGGCGCGCGGCGCTTCCGCGGCCTCAGCGCGCGGGATCGTCAGGCGAAAGCAGGCCCCCTTCTCCGTCGGCACCAACACGAGATCCCCGCCGAGAGCGCGGGCAATCTGCCGGCTGATCGGCAACCCAAGTCCGGCCGAGCCCGCCAGCGTCATCTCGCCCAGCCGCGCAAACTTCTCGAACACATGCTCGCGGTGCTCCTCCGGAATCCCGGGACCACGGTCTATGACGTCGAGGGCGATCAGTCCCTCTCGTTCGGAGAGGGACAAGGCGACGTTCGGATCGGTGGATGTCCCGTATTTGACCGCGTTGGAGATCAGGTTGATGATCACCTGCGCGAGCCGATTGATGTCGGCCCGGACGAGAACTTCGCCCGCATCGTCCGGCAGCTCAAGCCGAATGCCCTGAGCGTGGCGAAGACCCTCCGTGGCGCTCGCGGCGCGCTCAATGGCGGCGCGCATCGGCACCGTGTCGATATCGAGCCGCGCGCGCCCGCTCTCAAGAACCGAGAGGTCGAGGATCTCGTCGAGGAGGCGGGTGAGGCGCTGGCTCTCGTCGTGAATGATCGTCAGAAAGCGCTGCGCGTCTCCGGCGTTCACATCGCCGTGGTCGCGCAGGATCTCCGCAAAGGCCCGGATCGAGGTCATCGGTGTCCGGAGTTCGTGGCTGACCTGCGAGAGGAACGCGTCCTTTTGCGCTGAGAGGGCGGTCAGGCGCGCATTCGCGGTGCGGAGCTCCGCCGCGGTACGCTCCAGCACTTTGGACTGCCGCTCCAACCGGTGAGAGTACTCAACGATCTGCGCCGTCTCGTCGGCCATCCGGATCATCTGATCGACCGAGATCTGACCGCCCTTGGCGATTTGCGCGACCAGCGCATGGGCCGAGGCCGAGCCGACGGATCCCGCAAGCTCTCGCTCAACCGCGAGAATGAGATCATCGTTTGCGTCGGGGAGTTGCTTGGCTGTGCCCTGCGCCTTGGCAATTCTGGCGAAGAGACGCCGCGCGGTCTCCGGCCCCAGAATGCGCGCCGCAAGGGCATAGAGATCCTCCGCCGTGGCGATCCGGCCTTGGTAGACCCGGGCCGGCGTGGTGGAAAACGCGTCAACGAAGGCGCGGGCTTGCGCCTGCTCAAGCGGGCTCTGCCGGCTGAGCATCGAGACGGCCACGAAAACGGCCGTGTTGAGGGACAGGGACCAGTAGACCGAGTGGACCAGCGGGTCGGTGATCGTGGATCCGAAAAGCGCGGTCGGCGTCAGCATCGAAAGGCCCCAAGGCCCGTCCGCCAACGTGTCGACCGAGAGGAACTGAGCACCGAAGCTTGGCAGGAAGAGTGTCCACATCCAGACCGCAAGGCCCGTGAGAATGCCGCTGATCGCGCCTGCGCGCGTCGCGCCGTGCCAGAAGAGGCCGCCGAGCAGGGCAGGCAGGATCTGCGCAATCCCGGCAAACGCGCGGAGCCCAATCGAGGCGAGGCCGCTCGCGCCTTGCGTTTGGAGAAAGTAGAGATAGCCAAAGCACATGATCACGGCGATGGCGGTCCGCCGGCTGGTCAGGATCGCGGCCCTCAGATCACCGGAGCTCGGCGTGGGATGGAGCCGTAGCCAGATCGGCACTGCGATGTGGTTTGAGACCATAGTGGAGAGGGCGATCGTCGAGACAACGACCATCGAGGTCGCGGCCGAGAACCCGCCGAGATACGCAAAGAGCGCCAACCCCTCCTGCCCGAAACTGAGCGGCACAGTCAGCACGTAGAGATCGGGGTTGGACCCCTCGGGGAGCTGTACGGCCCCGGCAAGCGCAATCGGCAGCACAAAGAGGCTGATCAGCAGGAGATAGGTCGGGAAGGCCCAGGCGGCCGTGGCCAGGTGCCGCTCTGCGCTGTTCTCGACAACCACAACCTGGAACATCCGTGGCAGGCAGATGATCGCCGTGGCCGAGAGGAAGGTGAGGGTGGCCCAGCGCGGCGTGAAAACGGGTTCCGAGGGCAGGGCCAGCGGTGGTCCAGAGGTCGCGACCACGACAAAGAGACCGACCGCAAGGAGCGCGCCGAGCTTCACCACGGCCTCGACGGCAATCGCGGCGACAACACCCGGATGCCGCTCATTCGCGTCGATCCGCCGTGTGCCGAAGAAGATGGCAAAGAGCGCGAGGCCCGCCGCAAAGGAGAGCGCCGTCAGCGTCCGCGGCGGGGCCGCCCCGCCATCGGACGTGGTCAACGCATCGAAGGAGAGGGTCAGCGACTGCAGCTGGAGCGCGATGTAAGGCGTTGACGCGAGCAGGGCGAGCAGCGTCACGAGAACGCCGAGCGCGCTCGACTTGCCATAGCGGGAGGAAATGAGATCGGCGATCGAGGTGATCCGCTCCGCCCGACCGATCCGAACGAGCTTTCGCAGGAGCACCCACCAGCCGAAGAAAACCAGCGACGGGCCGATGTAGATTGCCGCGAATTCAAGCCCGCTGCGTGCGGCCGAACCGACTGCGCCGTAAAACGTCCAGGCCGTGCAATAGACCGAGATCGACAGAGTGTAGACGAGCGGCGAGCGGATCCAGGTGAGTTGACCTGCCTCCGCACGACGCTCCGCCCAGGCCGCGACCCAGAAGAGAAGCGTCGCGTAGAGAACAGAGACCGCGACCAACCCCGGGACGGTGAGCGCCAAGCCCTAGTCCTCGGCAGAGAGACGCAGCGACACCCGCGCGGTGAGCAGGATCAGGCCGGCCCAAGCGAGAAAGAGGTACAAAAACCCGAAAGGAACCGGTCCGAGAACGCCGAGGCCTGCAAACGCGTCGACCACGGGCGAGGCCAGGAGCAGCACTCCGAGGGCAGGCAGGGCCGCGGCCGCATCTTCGCGCCGCCGTCGCAGCCAACTGGCCTCGGCGCCGTCGGATGGCGGCGCGCTCACGCGACGCCCGCCAGGCGCCGCACGGTTTGGACCACTTCTGCATTCGAGAAGGGCTTCGTGATGAACGCGCTGACCCCAAGATCCTCAGCGGTCTGTCGATCCCGATCGCGGCCTTTGGCGGTCAGCATCAACACCGGCAGGCCGGGCTGCGTGCCGGCGCGCACGTCACGGAGCACATCGTAGCCCGACCGGTTGGGCAGCATAACATCGAGGATCATCACATCGAACGGTCGCCGTCCCAGCGTTTCGACCACGCGCGCACCGTCGCGCTCGACCGCGACATCGAAGCCGGCGTGATCGAGAATAAACCGCAGAGCATCCGCAATGTTCGGCTCGTCCTCGACAATCAGGACATTTGAGGTCACGTGTCCCTCCCTTCACGCGGCCTTTTTTAGTGCCGCTTATTCAGTCACCATATCGGCCGAGCGGTCTCATTGTCACGTGTCATGTGCTGACAGCGCGCCGCAGGCTCAGCGGTGCTGCTCGCCTGCAAGAATTGCGGCGAGGCCGCTCTTGTAGTCGGGAAAGGCAAGGCGGACGCCGAGCTCCGATTTGATGCGCTGGTTCGACACGCGCTTGTTGTCGGCATAAAAGCTCCGCGCCATCGGGGAGAGATCGGCGGCCTCAAAATCGATCTGCGCCGGCGGTTCGATGCCGAGGAGATGCGCGGCGTGCGCGATGACGTCTTGGGGGGGCGCCGGCAGATCGTCGGCGACGTTGTAGGCCCTCCTCGGATTGGGCCGCGCGATCGAGGCTTCGAGAACGGTCGCGATGTCGTCGACATGGATCCGGCTGAAGACTTGACCCGGTTTGACGATGCGCCGCGCCGTGCCGTCGCGGAGCTTGTCAAAGGCCGACCGTCCGGGGCCGTAGATCCCGGCGAGCCGAAAGAGGTGCACAGGCAGGCCGAGCGACAGCCAGGCGTCGTTCTGCGTCGCTCTTGCACCGCCGCGGTGGCCAGAGGGCACGAGCGGCGTGGCCTCGTCCACCCATGCCCCGCCATGATCGCCATAGACCCCGGTGGTCGACAAGAGACCCGCCCAGCGCAGGTTGGGAAGCTGCGCATCCGCGATGAGGGGCAGAACCGGATCCCCCGCCGGCCCGCGCGGCGGGACAGAGGACAGGATGTGCGTGCAGCTCGCAAGCTCCGCCGCGAGATCCGTGCCCGGCCAGATCCGCGCGGTGATCCCCTGCGCCTCAATCGCGGCGGCGCCCTCGGCCGTTCTGGTCGTCCCGGTGACATGCCAGCCCTCCAAACGGAGGCGGCGCGCGAGGGTTTGGGCGCTGTAGCCAAAGCCGAAGGCGAGGAGATGCGGTTGCGACATAGCTTGATGTCCCCGAGCTGGCGCCTCGTGTCCAGTTGGATTGATCCAGGCGGCGGTTTTCGTCGATGGTAAAGGGCGAGGGAGGATGCGTATGCGCTGGCTGATCTTACTGGGCGTTTTGGCTGGCGGTGCCCCGGCCGCGGCGATGTCGACGCTGCGCGAGTGTGAGACGGCGATCCGCGCCGATCCGGCGCAGGCCCGGGAGGCAGCGGCCCGGTGGATTGTGCTGGGGGGACGTGCTGCGGCCCGGATTTGCGAGGCCTACGCGCTTGAAGCGCTCGGCGCCACGGGGGTGGCCGCGCTTCGCATGACGGAGCTTGCGCAGGACCGTGGGGTGGTCCTGGCGCCGGAGATGCGGGCAGAGCTCTTGCGGGAGGCAAGCGTGCTTTGGGACCAGATTGGCGCTGAGGCCCTCGCCGCTGAAACACGCGCCGCGGCCCGATCTGTGTCGGATGGCAGCCTGACGCCGCCGGTCGATCCAGAAGTGGTGCGCCTTGCCATTCGGACGCTGATCGAGATTGGCCGCTACGCCGATGCTGCGGCCCGCCTCGACGATCTGGCACCCGGGGCGGAGGCCGATGCGCTCGCTGCGCGACTTCCATCGGCGCAGGGCGGCGTGCTGGCGCCGCGCCCGCGTCTGCGCCCCTGATCAGAGCGGCACGGTCCCCGTCAGGCGCGCAACGGCCCAGCGCGCGGCGTCCGCCACGCTCGGCTCGGCATCGTCGAGGCGAGCGCGGGCGGCGGGCAGAAGCACCTGATCCCCAGAGTTTCCAATCGCATAGAGGACGTTTCTCACAAATCGATCCCGACCGATCCGCTTGATTGGGGAGCCTCGAAACCGCGCTCGGAACGCCGCATCGTCGAGTGCTGAGAGCTCCGCCAGCGGTGGCAGATCCGCCTCCGGCCGAGCCGCATAGCGGGTCTCGTGCGCCTCCGCTGCGAACTTGTTCCAGGGGCAAATGGCCAAACAATCGTCGCAGCCATAGATCCGGTTGCCGAGGAGCGGTCGGAGGTCCGGGTCAACGGGCCCGCGATGCTCGATGGTCAGATACGAGATGCAGCGCCGCGCATCGAGCTGGTGCGGCGCGGGGAATGCGCGCGTCGGGCAGATGTCGAGGCAGGCGCGACAGCTCCCGCAGCTCGGCTCCGCCGGGGTGTCGGGGGGCAGCGCGGCGGTCGTGAAGAGGGCGCCCAGAAACACCCAGTTTCCGATGTCGCGGCCGAGAAGGTTGGTGTGCTTGCCCTGCCACCCAAGCCCCGCCGCTGCGGCCAGCGGCTTTTCCATGACGGGTGCGGTGTCCACAAAGACCTTGATCTCGCCGCCCGCCCGCTCGATCAGCCAGCGCCCGAGCCGCTTCAGCCGCTTTTTCACCAGGTCGTGGTAATCCGCCCCGCGGGCGTAGACCGAGATCACGCCCCGATCGTGCGCCGCCAGCGCAGCGAGCGGGTCTTCGTCAGGCGTGTAGGCCTCAGCCAGCATCACGATGGAGCGGACATCGGGCCAGAGGAGCGCCGGACTGCCGCGCCAGGCCCGCCGCTCGGCAAGCCAGGACATTTGCCCGTGGTACCCGGCGCCGAGAAACGCCTCGAGATGGGCTGGGGCCTCGGGAATGGCATCCGCGCGGCACACACCCATCTTGGAGAAGCCCAACCGCGTCGCCTCCTCCGCGAGCGCGCGCTTAAGTGCGTCTTCTTCGGTGATGGCGCCGCCTCCGGCACATGGCTCAAAAGTCGAGATTGGCGTAGTGCTGCGGTGGCACAACCCCGGGAATGTGATCGGCGAGGATGGAGCGGAAGGCCGGGCGGGATTTGATCTTGGCGTACCAGTCCTTCATCGGGTCCGACCGCTCCCAGTCGACATCGCCAATGTAGTCGAGCGCCGAGAGCTGCGCGGCCGCCGCGAAGTCGGCGATTGTGAGCGCATCCCCTGCCAGCCAGCGCCGGCCTTCGACGAGCCAGCCGATATAGTCGATGTGGTACTTGATGTTGCGCGCACCCGCCTTGATCTTCTCACTCTCTGGGTGGCCGGTCTTCATCAGGCGGCGGTAAATCCGCTCATGCAGGAGGTTGGCCGTCACCTCATGATGGAACTTGTCATCGAACCAGGCGGCGAGCCGTCTGGCTTCCGCCCGCTCGGGCGCGGTGCGGGGCAGGAGCGGCGGTTCTGGATGCGTCTCGTTGAGAAACTCGCAAATCGCCCCGGACTCCGCCAGAATCAGCCCATCAATCCGGAGCACGGGCACTTTGCCCGCCGGGTTGAGGCGCAGGAAGTCCATCCGCTGTTCCCAAAACCGCTCCTCCTGGAGATCGACTTCGATCCGCTTTTCCGCGAGGACGAGCCGAACCTTTCGGCAAAAGGGCGACAACGGCTGGTGATAGAGACGACGCATGCAATAATCGTTGTCAGATCGGGCCGGTCCCTTCAAGCGTGACCGGCGTCTCATCTGTGTCGTCCTTCACATGGCAATCATCTGGCGGCTTTGGTACTCTCGCGGCATGAGCGAGATGAAAACCGTCGAGACGGATCAGAGCGTCACAGCCTATCTGGCGGGCGTCGAGCCGCCCGGCCGGCGTGCCGACGCGGAGACTGTGATCGGCTGGATGACCGAGATCTCCGGCATGACGCCGCGGCTCTGGGGCGACAGCCTGATCGGCTTTGGCGCCTACTCCTACACCCGCGCCGACGGGTCTCGGCACCGTTTCTTTCGGACCGGGCTCGCGGCACGCAAGAGCGCGCTCTCGATCCACGTGCTCCCCGCGCTCGCGCCGCATCGCGCGCTGTTGGAGGCGTTGGGACCCCACCGTGCCACCGTCTCATGCCTCTATGTCACCCGGCTTGCGCGGGTCGATGGGGCTGTTTTGCGCAAGATCATTGCAGCCGGCTGGGCGGAGATGGCAGAGCGCTACCCAGATGACACAGTTGGAGGAAGGTGAGAGATGACAGACACATACGCCCCACCGCCGATCCCCAAAATCAAACCGGTGACGCCCGAGATCATTCGGACAGCGCTCTCCCGCGGGATTGAGGATTTCCGCGCCACCCCGCAGTTCGGTCTCTTCTTCGGCGCGATTTACGCGCTCGGCGGCGCACTCATGATCTGGGTGCTCGCACGGGTCGGCGCCAGCTGGATGATCATACCGCTCGCCATTGGCTTCCCGCTCCTTGGGCCCTTCGTGGCCGTGGGCCTCTACGAGGTCAGTCGCCGGCGTCAGCGCGGCGAACCGCTTGAGTGGGGGCCGATCCTCTTCGTGATCCGCGATCAGACCAACCGACAGCTCGGGTGGATGTCGCTCGTGATCCTGTTCATGTTTTGGATCTGGGTCTATCAGGTGCGGCTGCTGCTGGCTCTGTTCCTCGGGATGGAGGCGTTTCTCGACCCCGCCGCCTTCCTAACGCACATCCTCACGTCGAGCGAGGGGATCGCGTTCCTGCTGGTCGGTACGCTCATCGGCGCGGTGCTCACCTGCGTCATCTTCGCGCTGACGGTGGTCTCGATGCCGCTTCTCCTCGACCGCGACATCGATGTGGTGACGGCGATGATTGTCAGCGTGCAGACCGTCGTCGCAAACCCGCAGGCGATGCTCACTTGGGGGGTGGTGATCGCCGGTGCGACCCTGATCGCGATGCTGCCGGCGTTCCTGGGTCTTCTGATCGTACTGCCGGTCCTCGGACACGCGACCTGGCACCTCTACACGCAGCTCGTTGAGCCCGTCTGAGGTCGATCCGGGGCTCCGAGACCATCGGAGCCCCTGACGCTACCCCTTCATACCGTCCCAGAAGGACTTGACGCGGCTGAAGAAATCCTGGGTTTCGGGGTTGTTGTTCCGGCCGGCTTCCTCGAACTCCTTGAGGAGCTCTTTCTGACGGGCCGAGAGGTTGACGGGCGTCTCCACGGCGAGCTCGATGTAGAGGTCGCCGAAATTGCCGCCGCGGAGCGCCGGCATGCCCTTGCCGCGGAGGCGGAGCTGTTTGCCCGACTGCACGCCCGCAGGGACCTTCACGCGGGAGCGGCCGCCATCGACTGTCGGCGCCTCAAGCTCTCCTCCGAGGGACGCCGTCGCCATCGAGACCGGGATCCGACAGTAGAGGTTCGTGCCGTCCCGTTCGAAGATCGGGTGATCGTCGACTTCGATGAATATGTAGAGATCGCCTGGCGGCCCGCCGCGGAGGCCCGCCTCGCCCTCGCCGGCCAGTCGGATCCGGGTGCCGGTCTCGACGCCCTGGGGGATGTTGACGGAGAGCGAGCGGTCCTTCTTGACCCGCCCCGCGCCCGCGCAGGCTGTGCAGGGGTTCTTGATGATCTGGCCGCGCCCCCCGCAGGTCGGACAGGTCCGCTCGACCGTGAAAAAGCCCTGCTGCGCCCGCACCTTGCCCATGCCTGAACAGGTCGGACAGGTCGTGGGCTCCGCCCCATGCTCAGCGCCCGTGCCGTTGCAGACGTCGCAGGCGACAGAGGCCGGGACTGTCAGGGTGGCGTGCTTGCCCATATAGGCGTCGTCGAGCGAGACGCGGAGGTTGTAGCGCAGGTCGGCGCCGCGCGTCGCACGGCGCTGGCCGCCCCGCTGGCCGCCGGCGAAACCGCCAAAGAGGTCGTCGAACACATCCGAGAAGGCCGATGCGAAATCCGCATTCGCCTGTTGGCGCGGTCCGCCCGGACCGCCGGCCTCGAAGGCGGCGTGGCCGAACCTGTCATAGGCCGCTTTCTTGTCGGCGTCTTTCAGGACGTCGTAGGCCTCGTTGACGGCCTTGAATTGCTCTTCTGCCTTGGGGTTGTCTTTGTTTCGGTCGGGGTGAAGCTCTTTCGCCTTTTGGCGATAGGCCTTTTTCAGCTCGACATCACTGGCGCCGCGGCCAACGCCGAGTAGCTCGTAAAAATCCGCTTTTGCCATTCAAAAGCCTCCTAAAACGGCAGACCCGGCCCGAGCGCGGTGGCGCGGGCCGGGCTCCAACTGCTTGCCGATCAGGCCTGTTTCTTGTCGTCGAGATCCTCGAAATCGGCGTCCACGATGTCGTCGTCGACGGGCTTCGGCTCATCGTCCATGCCGGCATCCGCAGCCTCGGCGGCTTCAGCCTCGGACTTGTAGATCGCCTCGCCGAGCTTCATCGCGCTTTCCATCACATCCTGGATCCGCGACTTGATCTTGCCGGCGTCTTCGCCCTCGAGCGCTTCCTCGAGGTTCTTGAGGCTCATCTCGATCGCCTCGATGGTGGTCGGATCGACCTTGTCGCCGTGCTCCTCCATCGACTTCTTGGTGGAGTGGATCAGGCTCTCGCCCTGGTTCTTGGCTTCGACGAGTTCCTTGCGCGCCTTGTCGGCCTCGGCGTTCTCCTCGGCCTCCTTGACCATGCGCTCGATGTCGTCGTCCGAGAGACCGCCCGAGGCCTGGATCGTGATCTTCTGCTCTTTGTTGGTGCCCTTGTCCTTGGCGCCGACCGAGACGATGCCGTTCGCGTCGATGTCGAAGGTCACCTCGATCTGCGGCAGGCCGCGGGGCGCGGGCGGGATGTCCTCGAGGTTGAACTGGCCGAGCAGCTTGTTGTCGGCCGCCATCTCACGCTCCCCCTGGAAGACGCGGATCGTTACGGCGTTCTGGTTGTCCTCGGCGGTCGAGAAGACCTGCGCCTTTTTGGTCGGAATTGTCGTGTTCCGGTCGATGAGGCGCGTGAACACACCGCCGAGCGTCTCGATCCCGAGCGAGAGCGGCGTCACGTCGAGCAGCACCACATCTTTCACATCGCCCTGGAGGACGCCGGCCTGGATCGCGGCACCCATGGCCACGACCTCATCGGGGTTGACGCCTTTGTGCGGCTCCTTCCCGAAGAATTTCGTCACCTCTTCAATGACTTTCGGCATCCGGGTCATGCCGCCGACAAGGACGACCTCGTCGATGTCGCCGGTCGCGAGGCCCGCATCCTTCAGCGCCTCTTTGCAAGGCTTCATCGAGCGGGAGATCAGGTCCGCCACCAAGCTCTCCAGCTTCGCCCGCGTCAATTTCAGCACGAGGTGGAGCGGTTGGCGCGTCTCTGGGTCCATCGAGATGAACGGCTGGTTGATCTCGGTCTGCGACGAAGAGCTGAGCTCGATCTTCGCTTTCTCCGCGGCCTCTTTCAGACGCTGGAGCGCCATCTTGTCCTTGGAGAGATCGACGCCGTTTTCCTTTTTGAACTCTCCGGCGAGGTATTCGACAATCCGCATGTCAAAATCTTCGCCGCCGAGGAACGTGTCGCCGTTCGTCGACTTCACCTCGAAGAGACCGTCCGAAATCTCCAGGATCGAGATGTCGAACGTGCCGCCGCCGAGGTCATAGACCGCAATCGTCTTGTCGCCCGCCTTCTCGAGCCCGTAGGCGAGGGCGGCCGCGGTCGGCTCGTTGATGATCCGCAGAACTTCGAGGCCGGCGATCTTGCCGGCGTCTTTGGTCGCTTGGCGCTGGGCGTCGTTGAAATAGGCCGGCACGGTGATCACCGCCTTGTCCACACCCTCGCCAAGATAGCTCTCGGCGGTTTCCTTCATCTTCTGCAGAATGAAGGCTGAGATCTGGCTCGGCGCGAAGCTCTCATCGCGGACTTGCACCCAGGCGTCGCCATTGTCGCCCTCGACAATGGTGTAGGGCACCATCTCCTTGTCCTTGGAGACCATCGGATCGTCGACGCGGCGACCGATCAGACGCTTGATCGCAAAGAGCGTGTTGGTGGGGTTGGTGACGGCCTGGCGTTTGGCCGATTGCCCGACCAGACGTTCGTCGTCGGTGAATGCGACGATCGACGGAGTGGTGCGGGCGCCTTCGGAGTTCTCGATCACCTTGGCTTGGCTGCCGTCCATAATGGCGACGCAGGAGTTGGTGGTTCCGAGGTCGATTCCGATGACTTTCGACATGTCTGTCCTTCCTTTGGCGATACTGGGGGCGGACCTGGGATGCAGCCTCCGCTCCCCCTCCCAATCAGTGCACACCCATGGGCGGCTCTGAGGGCGTATATAGGAAGGCGCGTCGGACGCTGCAAGCGAGCGAATTCATGGCTTTTCGCGCCTCCGGGCGGGCGCTTGCGGCGCTCAATCCGGCGCGAGCATATAGCCTGCACCGCGCACCGTCTGAAGGTAACGCGGCGTCTTGGGGTCGGCCTCGATCTTGCGGCGGAGCCGGGTGATCTGGACGTCGACCGCCCGCTCCTGCGCCTGTCCGTCATCGCGGCCGAGGTCCTGGACCAGCTGGGTCCGGCTGATCGGCTCGTTCGGGCGGGCGGAGAAGATCCGCATCAGCGCGCTTTCGGTCGCAGTGAGGCGGATCATCGTCTGACCATGCCAGAGCTCGCCGCGCGTCATGTCGTAGCGGATCGCCCCCATATGGATCGTCTTGGGCGGCTCGTTCCCGGTCTCTTTCGGGATCCGCCGGAGGATGTTGTTGATGCGCAGCAGCAGCTCGCGCGGCTCAAACGGCTTTGGCAGATAGTCGTCCGCGCCGGCCTCGAGCCCACGGATCCGGTCGTCGGCATCGCCCTTGGCGGTCAGCAGGAGGATCGGCGTCGCGATCTGGTCGGACAGATCGCGCGTTAGCGAGAACCCGTCCTCGCCCGGCATCATCACATCGACGACCAGCAAGTCGAACTCGAGCCCCGCCAGGAGCTTTCGCGCATGCGCGGCATCGCGGGCCGTCGTCACCCAGTAGTCGTGGCGCGCCAGGAATTTCTTCAGCAGGTCGCGGATGCGCTCGTCGTCGTCGACGACGAGAATATGCGCGTCGGTTTGGGCTTGGTCAGTCATCGCCTCGCTCGAGCAATTGGGCCACGCGCGGCCTGAGGTCGGGATCAATGATTTGCTCTAGCACGGCGCGGAAGCCCTGGACAGCGTCGGGCCCCGCGATCCGGTAGGCCTGGCGCATCCGTGCACGCTGCGCCGCGGAGAGGCGCGCCTCGAGCGCCTGACCCTCCGCCGTGAGACTGAGGTGGCGCTGGCGGCGGTCGGTCTCACCGACGCGGTTGTCGACCAGACCGTCCTCGATCAGTTGGCGGAGCACGCGGTTCAGCGATTGCTTGGTCACGCCCAGGATGTCGATCAGCTCAGTCACGGTAAGGCCCGGCCGGCGGTTGATGAAGTGGAGCGCGCGGTGATGCGCGCGCCCGAGCCCCAACTCGTCGAGGATCATATCCGGGTCTCGGGTGAAGCCGCGATAGGCAAAGAACATCAGTTCGATCCCCTGGCGCAGCTGATCGTCGGTCAGAAACAGAAGCCGGTCGCCCGTCATCCCATGCAATCCCCCAATTACCGATCGGATTTTACGTCAGCCTTGTTGACTTTCCAAGAGGCGAATGATATCTCGCCCATGGCCTGGGTTGGAATTTTATGTCTGTTTGTGGGGCTTGGGCGCAAGAACGTTAGGAGAGAGGATATGGTGGGCTCGTATGAGGACCGCGACGGCGTCATCTGGATCGATGGCGCGCTGAAGCCCTGGCGCGAGGCGCAGGTGCACATTCTGACCCATGCGCTGCACTACGGCTCCAGCGTGTTCGAGGGCGAGCGGGCCTATGATGGGCGGATCTTCGAGAGCCGCCGCCACAGCGAGCGGCTGATCTTCTCGGGCAGTGAGATGGACATGGCGCTGCCCTTCAGCGTTGAGCAGATCGAGGCCGCCAAGGACGAGGCACTTGCGGCCTCTGGTCTTGGCGATGCCTATGTCCGGGCCGTGTGTTGGCGGGGTGCGGGTCCCGATATGGGTGTCGCGGCGGCCCGGAACGACATCCGGATGGCCGTCGCCGTTTGGGAATGGGGCGCCTATTACGGCGACGCCAAGATGCAAGGCGCCAAGATCGACCTCGCGCGTTGGAAGCGGCCGAGCCCCGACACCATACCCTGCTTCGCCAAGGCCGCGGGTCTCTATATGATCTGCACCATGGCCAAGCACGAGGCGGAGGCCAAGGGCTGCTCAGATGCCCTGATGCTCGACTATCGCGGCTATGTGGCGGAGGCGACGGGCGCCAACGTGTTCTTCGTCCGCGACGGACAAGTGCACACGCCGACGCCCGATTGCTTCCTCAATGGGATCACCCGACAGACTGTGATCGCACTCCTCAAGACGCGCGGGGTCGAGGTGGTTGAGCGCCACATCCTGCCGGAGGAGCTTTCGACCTTCGAGCAGTGCTGGCTGACAGGCACTGCAGCGGAGGTGACGCCGGTGGGACAGATCGGCCCCCACAGCTTCACCGTGGGCGACCTCACCCGCTCCATCGCGGCGGAGTACGAGACGGCGGTCCGCAAAGTCCCGTGTGTGGCCTAGGGCATCTGCAGGCGCAGCGCCCGCCGCGTTCGGCCGCGCTGAGGGGTGGGGGGCATCGGCCGTGAAGGAAGCCCACGACCTCGCGCATGCGCTCGCCGATGCGAAGGGGCGGGCCATCCTCGGTGTTGCCGGCCCCCCCGGTGGCGGAAAATCGACACTCGCCGCAGAGATCGCAGCGCGGATCGACGGGGCTGTGGTGCTGCCAATGGACGGCTTTCACCTCGACGACGACGTGTTGGCGCGACATGGCACCCGGGACCGGAAGGGGGCGCCGCACACGTTCGATGTGTCGGGCTTTCTGAGCCTTCTGAACCGCCTGCGCACATCCGAGACCGTTTTTGCCCCTCGGTTCGATCGCGGCCAGGAGCTGTCGCGCGCCGGCGCCATTGAGATCGGGATGGATGCGCGGCTGGTTGTGGTGGAGGGGAACTGGCTCCTCCACGACGAAGGGGGATGGGCGGGTGTGCAGCCGCTCCTCAACGCAACCGTCTACCTCGACGTCGATGAGGAGGAGCTCCGTCGACGCTTGGCGGCGCGCTGGGCCGCGCACGGTCTGTCGACGGCTGAGAGTGCGGCAAAGATCGACGGGAACGATCTGCCCAACGCCCGCCTCGTGGCGGCCGGGAAGACGCGCGCAGATCTTATCCTCCGCCCTTGAGGCAGGTCAAAGGGTGCGCCGAGCCGCGGTGCTAGGCTCCCGGTCAAGTCGGACAAGGAGGACACTCATGTCACATGTACCCCATGAACTGGCCGAAGAGTTTCCAGCGGATGTTGAGCTCTTGCAGCGGCTCCGGGCAGAGGATGCGCACATCGCCCGACTCTGCGATGACTATCACCGGATCAACCGCGAGATACACCGCGCCGAGACGAATGTTGAGCCGACGAGCGACGCGCACATGACTGAGCTTCGCAAGACGCGGATGCGCCTCAAGGATGAGATTGCGGGAGCCCTGCGCGCGGCGGCCATCTGACCGGCCTCACTGAAATGGCGCGTTGTCCCCGTTTCCAGATCGCCCGCCCTGGTCTAGGGTGCCGTCGAACTGGACGGGGCTGGCATGGAACGGCGGAAGATCATCATCGATACCGATCCGGGCCAGGATGACGCGGTCGCGCTCCTCCTCGCGCTCGCGTCGCCAGAGCTTGAGGTGCTGGCGATCACATGTGTTGCGGGGAATGTGCCGCTGGCCCTGACGAGCCTCAATGCGCGGAAAATCTGCGATCTGGCGGGGCGTCGCGATGTGCGCGTCGCCGCTGGGGCGGCCGCGCCGCTCTCGCGTGCGCTCGTCACAGCGGAGGAGGTTCATGGGCGCACGGGCCTTGACGGTCCCGA
>JBCDHQ010000047.1:0-19086 GCA_038749815.1 Pseudomonadota bacterium
CCCAAAAAACCTGGGGACACCCCTTTCGTTGGCGCCCCAAAACCCCCCGGGGGCCCCTCCCGCCCCCGGCAAGCGGCCCCCGCCCGCCAGTTGTCATCTGGGCCGCAGCTCAGCCGAGACCGCGAACCTGCGGCCGCTGCCAAGCATCAGCCGGCGTCAAAATGAGATCCGTCAGCGCCCAAACCAGCGCGTCGACCCGGTCAGGGCTCCCCGTCCCGGTGAAGCCTTGCACCGTCATCTGGCACATCTCGTCTTCCAGGGTTTTGAGCCCGCCTATATGGCGAACGCGCCCCTGCTCGTAGAGCGCCGCGACCGGTTCGGCCCGCGCAACCTTGCCCTTCGTTGCGCGCACCGACCGGTAAGAGACGAGCGGATCGATCTGGCGTACGATGCTCTCCACCAGATCTCCACCTTGATTGACCTCCGCCACCAGACGGTCGGCGCCGTGGCGGCGATAGAGGTTTACGGCCGCACTGGCCCATGCCTGAGGCGTCGCCCCCTGGATCGTCGCATCCTCAATCACATGTGCGACCCACGATTGGGGCGGGCCCTTCATTTCCGCGCCGGCAACGACGATCCCGCATGCATCCGACGTCGCACTGCCGGTCACCGGCGGATCAACGGCGACCACAATCCGGCTGAGCGGCGGCGCCGCCGGAACTCGCACCGCGTCGAGCCCCGCATGCGTCCAGAGCGCCCCCTCGACCGAGGTCAAGAGTTCGCCGTCGAGCTCCTGGCGCCCAAGCTCCGTGCCCTGATACCGCGCGGTGATCTTGTCCAGAAAGTCGTCGGCCAAGTGCATTCGGTTTGCCCAGGTCGGCGCCCGGGTCCGCACCGTCGTCGGCTCGTCGAGTAGACGTCGCAAGAGCGGCGTGTTCCGCGGCGTCGTCGTCACCACTTGTTGCGGACGCTCGCCGAGGCGGAGGCAGAACTGCAACATGTCCCACGCATCGTCCGCCCGTTTCCACTTCGCCAATTCATCGCACCAAGCGGCATCGAATTGGGGCCCGCGCAGCGCCTCCGGATCGGAGGCGGACACACACACCGCCTCCGCCCCGTTGGGCCACACCAGGCGCCGCCGCTGGGCCTGCCATTCCGGACGTCTGTCGCGGGGCGAGCAGGCGAGGATCCCGCTCTCGCCAAACACCATCACCTCGCGCGCCTGATCGTAAGTCTCGCTCATCAGCGCGACGCGGCGGAACCGCCCCGGATCCAAGGGCCGCGCGCCCTCGATGCTGGCGCGCACCCACTCCGCACCCGCGCGTGTCTTACCGGACCCGCGCCCGCCGAGGATCACCCAGGTGGTCCAGTCATTGCCCGGCGGCAACTGGTGTCCCGGATGCGCCCAATGCTCGAAGAGGTACGGCAACGCGGCGATCGCGTTGTCACTCAGGCTCGCCAGAAACGTCTCTACCTCCTCCGGCGTTGCGGAGTCGAAGAAGTCGCTCACGTACTTCGTTTCGAGCGGACTCAAGGTCGATCGACCCGTCGCTCTCGCTTTGCCCCGATGTGTCAAGGTAGCCCTCGATTTCAAACACGGCCTGCAACTCTTTGACGTGGTGGCGCAACATCATGTGACGCCGCCGCGCTTCTTCTAGGCTCTCGCCCTGCCCCTCGAGCTCCGTCAGCGAATGCTGGAGTTCAGTCAGCACACGCTCGATCAATCGACGCACTTCACCATGCAGCAGCGCTGCCGGCCGGTCAGTCGGGCCCGTCTCTCTGGTCATGGTAAGAGGTGCGTCCTCGTTTCGAGGCTGCAGAAACAAAGACAGCGGCCCGTCGATGACGGCCGCTGACCCACTTTCCGCAGTATGTCTAAAGGTGTACTCTAAGGCGTACGCAGAGTCAAGCGCTAATCTTCAGGTTGTTTCGATCACTGCCCACTGTTTCGTGCACGTTCAATCCGCCGCCACTCAGCGACGTTGGCTTCGTGCTCCAGGAGGGTCTCGGCAAAGGCGTGCCCGCCCGTCCCATCCGCCACAAAGAAGATGTAAGGCGTCTCGTCTGGGTTGGCTGCAGCCTCCAGCGCCAGACGGCCCGGATTGGCGATCGGCGTCGGAGGGAGACCGGCGACAACATATGTGTTGAACGGTGTCGGACGGTCGAGCTCGCTCCTCCGAAGTCCACGGCCGAGCGGCGCCCGTCCCTCTGTGATCCCATAGATCACCGTAGGATCTGTCTGCAGCAGCATCCCCCGACGCAGGCGATTGACGAAGACCGACGCAACCTGACGCCGCTCATCGGCCAAACCAGTTTCCTTCTCAACAATCGAGGCGAGCGTCAGAAGGTCCCGCGGACTTTCGATCGGGAGCGCCGGGTCACGCGCCTCCCATGCAGTCGCCAATCGATCCTCCTGGAGCCGCTCCATCCGGGCAATCAAGTCTGTGCGGCTCGATCCAGGCGCCACCTCATAACTGTCCGGCGCGAGCGCCCCCTCGGCAGGCAGCGCGTCGATCCCGCCCTCCAGGAACTCAACATCCATCAAGGACTGTGCGACCTGCCATCGCGTCGAGCCCTCGGCAACAACGACGCGGTAGCGCATGTCTCCCGCCTCGCGCGCGTCGAGATAGGCCGCCGGCGGCTCCTCCTCGCCGGGGACAAAAGCCGCCCGCTCGACATACCGCCCGCTCGCCGGATCGAGCTCTCGGACCGACACCTCCCGCGCCACGACCCCGATCCGATAGACAATCTCCGAGCCGCATGTGCTCTGTCCACCTCGTGTGATGGTCTCGAGGATGGCCGCCATCGATGCCTCAGCCGGAACCAGGAAACTGCCAGCCTTCAGATCCTCGGCGCGATCCGTGAAGTTCGCGCCCATCCGAAAAATACGCGCATTGGTGATCGTCTCGGCGTCTTCCATCCGGTCGGCCAGACGCCGCATGTTCGCACCGCTCTCCACCCGAAGACAGATCGCCTCAGCCAAGGGCCCGGGCTCAGAGAACTGGGACTTCCCCCAATGGACTGCGGCCATCAAGGCCACCAGAGCAGCCATCAGAATGGTCAGACCATTCGCTGCCACATGCCGGGCCATGCTCCCCCCTCAATGCCGCTTCAGAACCAGCGATGCATTCGTCCCACCAAACCCAAACGAGTTTGACAGCGCGACGTCAATCCTCCGCTGCTGCGCAACTTTGGGCGCAAGGTTCAGCTGCGTCTCCACATCGGGAGTATCCAGATTCAACGTCGGCGGCGCAATCTGATCTCTCAGCGCAAGCACGCAGAAGATCGCTTCAATGGCGCCGGCAGCGCCCAAAAGATGCCCCGTTGCCGATTTTGTGGACGACATCGTCACGCCACTCGCTGCCTGACCCAAGAGCCGCTCCACCGCCTTCAGCTCGATCGTATCGGCCATCGTCGATGTCCCGTGCGCATTGACATAGTCAATATCGCCCGGCTCCACGCCGGCCCGCGCCATCGCCGCCGTCATGGCTCGATAGGCACCGTCACCGTCCTCAGCCGGTGCCGTGATATGGTAGGCGTCACCCGACAGGCCGTATCCGACAACCTCGGCATAAATCCGGGCGCCTCGCGCCTCAGCATGCTCAAGCGCTTCGAGGACCACCATGCCAGCCCCTTCGCCCATCACGAAACCATCGCGGTCCCGGTCGTAGGGCCGGCTGGCCTGCTCAGGCGCATCCCGATACCCGGTGGAGAGGGCCTTGCACGCGTTAAACCCAGCGACGCCAATTTCGCAGATCGGCGCCTCTGCACCGCCTGCAAGCATCACATCCGCATCCCCGAACGCAATCAGCCGCGCGCCATCGCCGATCGCGTGGCCACCCGTCGAACAGGCCGTCACCACGGAGTGGTTGGGCCCCTTGTACCCCAGCCGTATCGAAATCTGCCCGGACACGAGGTTGATCAGGGAAGACGGCACAAAGAAGGGCGACACCCGCCGCGGCCCCCGGTCTCGCAAGGTCAGCGACGTCTCGGCAATCGTCTGCAGCCCGCCGATCCCCGAGCCGGCGATCACACCTGTCCGGCACCGCTCGTCTTCTGTGCTTGGCTCCCAACCGGCATCGCGCGCTGCCATCTCTGCCGCGGCCACTCCATAGAGGATAAAGTCGTCGACTTTCCGCTGCTCTTTGGCGTCCATCCAGTCGTCGGCGCGAAAATCGCCCTCACCGTCGCCGGTTGGGATCTCGCAAGCGTAGTTGGTGGCGAGATGATCCGCGTCAAACCTCGTGATGCGGCCCGCGCCCGACTGCCCCGCAACCAGACGAGACCATGTCGTCTCCACGCCTGAGCCAAGCGGCGTCACCATGCCGAGGCCCGTCACCACCACGCGTCTCATCACTGCCCCCTGTCCCACACCATCCAATCGACGGACCTGATAGCCCGCCGGCCAGTGAATGGGCAAGCCCGCGCGCTATTCGAAGACCTCCGCGAGGTCGCTGACCGACGCGCCCTCCTTGATCTCTCGGAGCCGCGCATAGAGGACCGCACCGAACACTGCGCTCAGCGACGTGGTCACAGCGCTGCTCACACTCTCCAGGGGCACCCTCAACCATATCGGTGAGTCGAACGATCCGAACCCGCTGCCAAAGAAGCCGAGAACAAATGAAACACCAAGGGAGATCGCGAGGGTGATCAGGATGATCAGCACAATCGCCAGGACGATCGGCCACCGATATCCCTCGGTCAGTGTCGCGGACCGGCCAAGGCTCCGAAATCCAGTCCCCTCAACGACAGCCACTGTAGCAAATTGTCCATAGCGTGCAGCGATGTACAAGCCGGGCACGACGAAGAGCAGCGCCGAAAACACAGCCATGAAGTAAAACAAAACGCCAAGAACGACGAGTGCTGGAAGTGCGCGCACCGCCCGGCGGGCATAATCCCCGATGCGATGGGCCTTACCCTCTGCGGCATCATAGGCGGCGAGAGCCAGTGTCCCGAAAAGGAAAAGGTACAGGACCACGCCGACAAGCTGCCCCACCGCGAACAAAGGTGTCCAAATTCCAAAGGGCGATGTGGGATCAACACTGCTCAATGCGAACGCATTGAATGCAGACATCAGGACCATGGGGACGAGAGCGATGCCGACAAACAAGCGAAAGCGTCGGCCATAAAGACCAAACGTGGTGGACAGAACCGATCCCACACCGAGAGGCTCGCGTGATGTGTCAGAAGCACTCATTCAAAAACCTCCGGACAAATATGAAAACAACATTGGAACGTTCAAAAGAAAAACGGCGCCAAAGGACGCCTTTCGACTGCAAAAACACAGGGTGGCTTACGCGGCGGCCGCGTCCGAGATGTACTTCACCGCATCGCCAAAGGTCTGGATGGTCTCCGCCGCATCGTCGGGGATCTCAATGCCGAACTCTTCCTCGAACGCCATCACCAGCTCAACCGTGTCGAGGCTGTCCGCACCGAGATCGTCGATGAAGGACGCACCCTCCACGACCTTTGTCTCGTCGACATTGAGGTGCTCGACGACAATTTTTTTCACCCGTTCTGCGGTGTCGCTCATAGTCCTGATCCTCGCAGTTTCGACCCACATCAGCTATGAGGTCGTTCTTTAAGTTCCCACCCAAATACCGACCAATTCGATCGAGACGTAGGTTATGTGCCCTTGGACAGCCCGGCGACCACGAAAACGGCGCCGAATACCGGGGCGCTATATCACACTCTCCAAGACTGGCAAATGCAATCTGACCACATCGCAAAGACCGCGCGCTTCCTGCGGCCGCCCATGTTTTTCAAGGGGATACAGAGAAAAATACCGGCTCACTCTCACACCATGGCCAACCCGCCGTTCACGTGCAGGGTCTGCCCCGTCACGTAGCCGGACGCGTCTGACGCCAGAAAGAGCGTCGCTGCGGCCACATCCTCTGGCGCACCCATGCGGCCAGCTGGGATCGCACCGAGGATCCGCTCTGCCTGCTTCTCGGTGAGGGCGTCGGTCATGGCTGTCTTGATGAACCCCGGCGCCACACAGTTCACCGTAATCCCCCGCGTCGCCACCTCTGCGGCAAGGCTCTTCGACATGGCGATGACGCCTGCTTTGGCGGCCGTGTAGTTCGCCTGACCCGGGTTTCCGGTTACGCCAACAACCGAGCTAATGTTGATGATCCGCCCCCAGCGCGCCTTCATCATTGCCCGCAACACCGCCCGCGACAGACGCATGGTCGAGGTGAGGTTGACGGAGAGCACGGTCTCCCACTCCTCGTCGCTCATGCGCATGAACACGTTGTCGCGCGTGACCCCGGCATTGTTCACCAGGATGTCGACGCGACCGACAACCGCCTCGGCGGCCTTTGGCAAGGCTGAAACAGCCTCAGCATCGGACAGATCGCAGGGCACAACATGGGCCCGATCACCAAGCGTCTCGGCCAGTGCCTGCAACGGCGCAAGTCGTGTTCCAGAGAGCGCAACCGTCGCGCCCGCTCCGTGGAGGTCCCGGGCAATCGCAGAGCCGATGCCGCCTGACGCGCCGGTGACCAGCGCGCCCTTTCCCGACAGGTCATACACTCTGCATCTCCCCGACCCAGGCTCGAATGTCGCGCGGCGTGTTGATCGGACGGCCCTCGGCCTCCGGTGCGATCCGCCGGATCATCCCGGACAGCGCTTTCCCGGACCCGAGTTCCAGGAACGTCCGTACCCCGCTCTCCACCATCCAGCTGACACTTTCGCGCCACCGCACAACACCGGTGATCTGGGTGATCAAGAGCCGGCGAATCTCCTCGCCGCTGCGCACGCCGCGCGCCGTGACATTGGCGACCAGCGGCACGTCTGGATCCCGGATTTCGATCGACGCCAAAGCCGCCTCCATCCGCTCCGCGGCGGGCGCCATCAGCGGGCAGTGAAACGGAGCACTGACAGGCAGCCGGACACTCCGCTTCGCACCTCGCTCTTTGGCGAGGGCCATGGCCCGCTCCACCGCCGGCGCAGCGCCCGAAATGACGACTTGAGCGGGATCGTTGTCGTTTGCCGCCGTCACACATGACCCCTCCGCCGCCTCGGCCGCGATGGCCTCCACCTCATTGAAGCTGAGACCGAGAACCGCTGCCATGGCCCCTTCACCCTCCGGCACAGCCGCCTGCATCGCTTGTCCCCGCAACCGCAAGAGCCGCGCCGCATCCGGCAAGGTCAGCGCGCCCGCGGCGCAGAGCGCTGAGTACTCGCCAAGGGAGTGACCCGCCACACAGGCCGTCTGCCCAACTGAAAGGCCCTCGCTGGCCATTGCCGCAACGGCCGCCATCGACACCGTCATCAATGCCGGCTGTGCGTTCTCAGTCAGGGTCAGGCGCGCTCCATCGCCCTCCCAAATCAGGGACGAAAGACTTTCCCCGAGAGCCTCGTCAACTTCCTCAAAGACAGCCTTTGCCGCCGGATACGTCTCGGCCAGCTCGCGCCCCATGCCGACGGCCTGGGCGCCCTGCCCCGGAAAGACGAATGCAAGCGTCATCTTTTCCCCCCACTTTGCTGTTTGCCGCGATGTACAGAGCCCGCCCGCCCCCGTCCAGCAGCATCGCTCCCCTTGCAATCAGGGTCCGCTCCTGTATAGAGCGCCAACCCTCCACACCAATGGATGGCGCGCCCCTCGAATGCCGGGCGGAGGGAAGAGGCCAGGCATGGTGAAGCGCGCGGAACAAGGATAGCGACATGGCGCTCTACGAGCACGTGTTCATCGCGCGACAGGATCTGTCGAACGCACAGGCTGAAGGCCTGATAGAGCACTTCAACGCAGTACTGACCGAGAACGGCGGGGCCGTGGTCGGGTTTGAGTACTGGGGCCTCAAGACGATGGCCTACAAAATCAACAAGAACCGCAAGGGCCACTATGCGTTCGTGAAGTCGGACGCCCCATCCGCGGCTGTCGAGGAGATGGAGCGTCTGATGCGCCTCCATGACGACGTGATGCGTGTGATGACCATCAAAGTCGAAAAGCACGAGGAAGGCCCGTCCGCAGTCGTTCAAGCCAAGAACGCCAAGGAAGAGCGCGGTGCGCGTGGCGGCCGTCGCGATGACCGCGACCGCGATCGCGACCGCCGGAACTGAGGAGGCGTAAGTCATGGCAAACAGACCGTTTTTCCGCCGACGCAAGTCCTGCCCGTTCTCGAGCGACAACGCGCCTCGCATCGACTACAAGGACGTCAAACTCCTCCAGCGCTACATTTCCGAGCGGGGCAAGATCGTGCCGTCTCGGATCACCGCCGTCTCCGCGAAAAAGCAGCGTGAGCTCGCGCGCGCCATCAAACGCGCCCGTTTCCTCGCCCTGCTCCCCTACGTTGTGAAGTAAGGAGCCTCCGATGGATGTCGTTCTTCTCGAACGTGTCGCCAAGCTCGGCCAGATGGGCGACGTGGTCTCCGTCAAGCAGGGCTATGCGCGCAACTTCCTCCTGCCCCAGGGCAAAGCGCTCCGTGCAACGCCGCAGAACCTTGCCCGGTTCGAGGCCGAGAAAGCCCAGCTTGAGGCGCGCAACCTTGAATCCAAGTCGGAGGCCGACGCGCTCGCCAGCCGCCTCGGCGGCCAGCAGTTCGTGGTGATCCGTTCAGCCTCCGATTCGGGCGCGCTCTACGGCTCCGTCACGCCGCGCGACATCGCCGACGTGGCGACCGAGGAAGGCTACAGTCTCGACAAGAAGCAGGTGTCCCTGCTGCGACCGATCAAAGATCTTGGCCTCCACCCTGTGCGGGTCACACTTCACCCCGAGGTGGATGTCGAGATCGACATCAACGTTGCAAGGTCCCGCGAAGAGGCCGAACTGCAGGCGTCCGGCAAATCGATACAAGACCTTCAGGCCGAGGCCGACGCGGAAGCGGAGTTCGACATAGCTGAGCTCTTCGATGATGTCGGCGGCGCCGCGCTCGACGGCGATGACGTGATCGTGGACCCATCCGCCGACAACTCCGAACAACCGGACCTCGGCGAAGGCCGCTAGAGCAAAAGAAACGCGCCGCCCGTGCGGCGCGCTTTTTGTTTGACTGACAGCACAACCCAGAAAAAACTCCGGTTGGGGTAGATGTCTGGGTCACTGCGCTATGAGGATTGGTCTCTTCCTGCTCGGTGGGCTGGTCGCTGTAGCACTCTCAGGCCTTCTCATCCGTGATCTTCTGCCGCCGCGAACCCTGACCTTTGCGGCGGGCACAGAGGGCGGTGGATACGCCCGCATTGCGGAGCGGTACCGCGCGATTCTCGCCCGCGACCGCATCAGGGTCGACGTCCTCGAGACCGCGGGCTCTGGGGAAAACGCAGTTCTCCTTGGCGACGGCTCCGCGGACGTGGCTCTCCTCCAAGGCGGCATTCAAACCACGGAGACCGTGGCCTCCCTCGCCGCGCTCTTTGTTGAGCCGCTCTTTGTCTTCACCCGCAGGGGCGACACTGGCCTCATGGCACCCGAGCGGTGGTCAGAGGTCCGTCTTGCCTCCGGCCCCGAGGGCTCCGGCACGGCCGCGGCGATCGTCGATCTTCTGCGCGCGGTCGGCATGCCGGGCGCCTTCCCCGAACGCCTGCCCCTCGGCGGCGCAGACGCCGTATCGGCACTCCGCGACGGGCGCGCTGACGCCGCCGTCTTCGTTGCACCAATCACCGCCCCCTACATCCAGGATCTGCTCCACGACCCAGAGTTTGAGCTCATCCAGCTCAACTACGTAGACGCGATCGCACGACGACTGCCGCAATCGAGCGTCGTCCGCCTGCCAGCGGGTGCAATCAGCCTCGATCCAGCACTCCCGCCGGAAGACATCCGGCTGATTGCCCTTGTGGCGCGCCTTGCTGCGCGCGACGACCTCCATCCCGCGCTCGTCGACCGTCTCGTCGAAGCCGCGCGCGAGATCCACACACCCCGCACCGCTCTGACGGAGGAGGGTCGATACCCGACCACGCGGGGCCTCAAGCTCCCGATCAATTCCTACGCCGAGAACCTAATCGAGAACGGGGCGAGCCCGCTTCAGGACCACCTCCCGTTCTGGGTCGTGGCCCAGATCAATCGTGTGGCACTCCTCGCGCTCCCCATCATATTCCTTCTCCTGCCCCTGATCCGCCTCGCCCCCGGCGTCTACGCGTGGCGGATGCGCGGGCGGGTCTTCCGACACTACCAAACCATCCGCGACATCGACGAGCGCGCGCGGAGCCTGACAGCACCAGACACCCTCAATGCGCTGATTGCCGAACTCGAAGCACTCGATTCGGAGATCGCAGCCCTCTCCCTACCGCTCCACTACCGAGACCACGCCTACACCGCGCGCCTCCACATCGATCTGCTCAGGCGCAAACTCATGACCGAGCGCGACGCAGGAATGGTTATCCCCACTACTCACGGAACCAACATCTCGCCAACGCCCGAGAGCTCCGCTACCACAGCCTGATCTTGCAACTCAGGAGTGGTCATGGCGGACGGATCCCCACACGCCGCATCGGAAGCACCGTCCCTGCCGCACAGCATTGAGGCCGAGCAGGCCCTGCTCGGTGCCCTGCTGGTCAACAACGAGGTCTATGACCGGATTGCCTCGCTGATCCGCGAAGAGCACTTCTTCGACCCCGTCCACGCGCGCATCTACGAGACCGCAGCCCGACGGATCCAGAAGAACGCGCTCGCCTCTCCGGTGACGCTCAAGGCCTTTCTCTCGGACGATCCGGGGCTCGCCGAACTCGGTGGGCCGGCCTATCTCGTTCGCCTCGCCGGCGCTGCCACCTCGTTTTATGCTGTGCGAGACTACGCTCAGCTCGTCCACGATCTCGCGGTCCGCCGCGACTTGATCGCCATTGGTCAGGAAATCTCCGCCAAAGCCGCCAATGTCGAAGTCGAGAGCGAACCCCGCGAGCAGATCGTCGAGGCCGAACAACGGCTCTACAAATTGGGCGAAGAAGGCCAGTCCGAGCGTGGGTTCCAGAGCTTCGTCCGCGCCATCACCGACGCTGTCAACGTGGCCAACGCCGCCCACCAGCGGGACGGCGGCCTCGCCGGTCTGCCCACTGGCCTCATTGATCTCGACAAGAAGCTCGGAGGCCTGCACAAGTCCGATCTTTTGATCCTCGCCGCCCGCCCCTCCATGGGGAAATCCTCGCTCGCGATGAACATCGCCTTCAACATCGCCCGCCAGTACCAAAAGGGAGCCCGCCCCGACGGGAGCGAAGGCACCACGCAGGGCGGTGTCGTCGGCTTCTTTTCGCTGGAGATGTCGGCCGAACAGCTTGCCGCCCGTGTCCTCTCCGAAGCCTCTTCGATCCCATCCGAGCAAATCCGCCGCGGCGATATGAGCGAGGACGAGTTCCGGCGCTTTGTCGAAGCCGCCCGCGACATTGAGGCCGCCCCCCTCTTCATAGACGACACACCCGCGATCCCGATCAACCAACTCGCGGCGCGCGCCCGGCGTCTCAAACGCACCCACGGCCTGGACGCCCTCTTTGTCGACTACCTCCAGCTCGTTCGTCCGGCCTCAGCCAAGGACAGCCGCGTGAACGAAGTGTCGGAGATCACCCAGGGCCTCAAAGCCATCGCCAAAGAGCTCGACATCCCCGTCATGGCCCTCGCACAGCTCTCCCGCCAGGTGGAGGCGCGCGAAGACAAACGCCCGCAGCTCTCGGACCTGCGCGAGTCAGGCTCCATCGAGCAGGACGCCGACGTCGTCATGTTCATCTTCCGAGAGGAATACTACAAAGAGCGCGAAAAGCCGGGCGAGCACGACACCGACGGAATGATGAAGTGGCAGGAGGCCATGGCGCGCCTTGAAGGCAAAGCAGAAGTCATCATCGGCAAGCAGCGTCACGGGCCGATCGGCACTGTCGATCTCGCCTTCGAGGGTCGATTCACCCGCTTCTCGAACCTCGCCAAACCCTACCAGACCCCCGACGGCTTCACCTGAGCGCAGCCCGCGAGATACGACCGCCGCAGACCGGCAGCCGGGCACCCGTTGTCTCGGGAAAGGACGTGGGCAACCCTCGCAGCACCCGCACCGCTAAGTACCCGAAGGCCTGCGCCTCCAGCATATCCCCGTCGAGGCCCACCGCCTCGACAGCGGCAACAGGCGCATTGGTCCGCGCGCCGATCAAGGCGGCAACTGTCGCATTGCGCCGCCCGCCGCCGGCCAAAAGCCAGCGCGCCGGCGGCTCGGGCATGTGCCGCACTGCATCCGCCACAGTGGCCGCGGTAACCGCCGCCAGGGTCTTCAACGCATCCTCCGTTGCCAGGGGCGCAACACGGTCCAAAACCCACCCAAAGTGATCCCGGTCGAGCGACTTTGGCGGTTTCCGTGCGAAGAACGGATCCGCAAGCACGTCCGCAACGATCTCCTCCGAGATCCGTCCGTCAGCGGCGAGCGCGCCGCCGACATCCATCTCCGTCCCAACCCGGGCACGCATCAAGTCATCCAAGAGCGCGTTCCCAGGCCCCGTGTCAAAGGCCAACAGTTCACCCGAGGGCG
This sequence comes from Pseudomonadota bacterium, assembly GCA_038749815.1. Classification (GTDB taxonomy): domain Bacteria; phylum Pseudomonadota; class Alphaproteobacteria; order Rhodobacterales; family Rhodobacteraceae; genus Algicella. The sequence goes on from JBCDHQ010000047.1 coordinate 12,370, forward strand.
CCACCCAAGTGACATTGCCAACGCCCCCGAGGTTGAGAACAGCCGTGACCTCCCTGATGCCTGCAAACTGCAGGGCCGCCCGGTGAAACACCGGAACAAGCGGCGCCCCTTCGCCCCCGGACAGCACATCCGCACTCCGGAAGTCCCACACAACGCTCCGCGACAGCGCCGCCGCAAGCCACGCCCCCGATCCCAGCTGATGTGTGCGATATCCCTCCGGGTCATGCGCCAACGTCTGACCATGAAACCCGACAACCTCGCCACCGAGCGCCGCCGCCTCGAGGTGCCGCCGCTCGACCACCTCCGCGACCTCTGCCAGCCCATCCGCCCCGGGCCACAGCCCGAACGCGCCCCGGATCAGCGCCCTCTCCCTGGCGGTGTAAGGAACACAGGTCGACCGGCCAAACCCTCCGATCGTCTCGCCGTCGGTCTCGATCAACGCAGCGTCAACGCCGTCGGCTGAGGTCCCGCTCATCAGGCCGAGCGCCCAGATCATCGGCCCCTTTCCAAACTCACCCGGGATCGCCATAACCCACCTGACATTGAGTGGGGCCCACTGGCAATGACTTACAAACCGACCTCCGATTTCCTCCACACGCTGCAAAGCCGTGGTTTCATCGCCGATTGCACCGACCTTGAGGGGCTCGACGACACGCTGAAATCTGGAACTGTCACGGGCTATATCGGCTACGACCTGACCGCGAGCTCGCTCCACATCGGCAATCTTGTCCAGGTGATGATGCTGCGCTGGCTGCAGAAGACCGGCCACCGACCGATCACCCTGATGGGCGGCGGCACGACCAAAGTCGGCGACCCCTCCGGCAAGGATGAGATGCGTAAGCTCCGCAGCCTCGATGAGATCGAGGCCAACGCCGCCGGCATCCGACGCGTGTTCGAGCGCTACCTTGCCTTCGGCGACGGGCCGACCGACGCGTTCATGCCCAACAATGCCGAGTGGCTCGACAAACTGGGCTACATCGAGTTTCTGCGCGACATTGGCCGGCACTTCACGATCAACCGCATGATGACATTCGAGTCGGTCAAATCCCGCCTCGACCGGGAGCAGTCGCTCTCATTCATTGAGTTCAATTACATGCTCCTCCAGTCCTACGACTTCCTGGAGCTGCACCGCCGTCACGGTTGCGTTTTGCAGATGGGCGGCTCAGACCAATGGGGCAACATCGTATCGGGCACCGACCTCATCCGCCGAGTTGAGGGGGCAGACGCCTACGGCCTGACCACGCCCCTCGTCACCCGCTCGGATGGGAAGAAGATGGGCAAATCCGCCGATGGCGCGATTTGGCTCAACGAGGACATGATGTCCTCCTACGACTTTTGGCAATGGTGGCGGAACGTAGCGGACGCCGATGTTGGGCGGTTCCTGAAAATGTTCACTGAAATCGACGTCGCTGAGTGCGACCGCCTCGGTGCGCTTGCCGGCTCAGAGATCAACGAGGCCAAAATCCGCCTCGCCAATGAGGTGACCATTCTCTGCCGCGGCCCGGATGCCGCAGTGGCAGCGGAGGCGACGGCCCGCGAGGTTTTCGAGCGGGGCGGTGTCGGGGACGATCTTCCCACGATCACGCTCGGCCCAGACGACCTTGGGGATGGTGGCATCTCAATCGTGCAGCTCTTCGTCAAAACGGGCCTTGCTGCATCGGGCAAGGAGGCCAAGCGTCTGATTGCCGAAGGCGGTGCCCGCATCGACGACGCGCCCGTCACCGATGCTGGGGCGATGATCGTCGGCGACGCCGGCACGCTCAAACTCTCGGCCGGAAAAAAGCGGCATGCCCTCGTCCGGCTCTAAGGCGCCCGGCGAAGATCCCCTTTCGGTCGACTGAAGCGACTGCTCATGCCGCGCGCGGGTGGCCGGCACCCCGAGGGGCAGCGACAATCCTGAAGGGTGGCGCGCACCGACCAACCAAGCCGGTCCTTCGAGCAAAAACAACGCGGGCCTCTCGACACGGCGGGCCCCACGACCCAAGTCGCGACTGCACAGAAGTTGCCGGCGACGGCCTTCGTGGCGACTAGCGTCCCAGCATCCAGACACCCTCGGGCTCAAAGGCATGGAAGGCGAAGGCAAACACCACCTCATGTGGAACGTCGCGCCCAGCCTCGTCAAACACCCGAATTGCGGCCACCTCACGCCCGTCAGCGATCAGTCCCGCGTCAAGGGCAGAGGCCATGCGCCCCGCCCAAACAAGACGGAGGCCCGCCTCGCGGAGCTCAGTTCCCTCGTCGAAACGGGAGAGCGGCCAGGCCCGATCCCCCACTTTCACCACACGCGCGAGTGGCTCGATCCCATGCGGCGGCGCAGAGCCGTCGTAGAGAAACGGTCGAGCCGATGTGTCGTAGCCGCGATAGGGATTGCGGCCATAGCCTCGCGCGCCTCGCGGCTCGTCCATCACCATAGCGTCCGAGGTGCGCGCTAGAAACGCCGCCAACGGCTCCATCCAACTGACGACTTGGCGCAATTCCGTCCCGGCGAGGGCCCCGAGGATCGCGCGACCCTCAATCTGCTGCCACCAGCTCTCTGTTTCCCGGTCATACATTATCAGGTCGGAGTGCCGGAGCATTCCAGTCACACCGAACGAGAGCGTTCGGCCATCAACACGCCGATCAAAGACCAGCGCCGAATTGCAGAGCGGGCAGTACGTGACGGCAACCGGAACATCCTCGATGCGGTCATTGGCGATCTCGTGCCACATCAGGTAGCGCACCGGGTACGCTCGCGCCGCCGCCCCGTCGAGCGCGACCGTCACCACAGGCTCTTGTCCAGGAATTCCCTGCCCCGAGCCGAAAGACACGCCGTCGAGCGCTGGGATCCCGTCCTTTGGCACACCACCCGATCGGATCTCTGCCGGATCGACCAGCATTCGATCGAAGTTGGTCCTGGGCCACGCAGCCTGCCACCGTGACGGAACCTCTCCCCGCACGGGAAAGGCACCGAACGCCGTCATTGCCGTCAGAAAGAGCCGCCGTCGCATGAGCGGTATCGTGCCGAGCGGCGCGGAGAACCGCCACCCCTTCTCGCGAAGAGGTGACGCTCCGTGACGTCAACCCTCAGACTTGAGCCGCACGCGCTCCATGAAATCTGGGGTCGCAACACCGCCACCCGGACCCGATCCACGCGCGATGCCATCCACGATGTCCTGGCCCGAGATCACGCGGCCAAAGACAGTATACTGGCCGTTCAGATGCGGGGCGGGCGCAAACATGATGAAGAACTGGCTGTTGGCCGAGTTGGGGCTCTGTGCCCGCGCCATCCCGACTGTCCCACGCTCAAACGCCTCTCCCGAGAACTCCGCCGCGAGATCCGGATAGGACGAACCGCCGGTCCCGGCACGTCCTTCGGCAAGGCGCGCGCGGGTCCCGAACTCCACATCGCCTGTCTGGGCCATGAACCCGTCGATCACACGATGGAACGCGACGCCGTCATAGGCCCCCTCGGAGGCGAGCTGCTTGATCCGCTCGACATGCCCGGGCGCGACATCGGGCAAAAGCTCGATCTCCACGGTGCCGGTGACGCTCCCCGTCACATCGACGACCAGCACGTTTTCAGGCGACTGCGCCCAGGCGCCGCTGGCCAAAAGGCCAAGCAGAAGGGCAAAAACACCGCGCCGGATCATGCCGCGAGATCCGCTGCAACACGCACCCGGATCATCCGATCCGGCGCCGCCGGCGGCTCACCCCGGGCGATGCCATCCACAAACTCCATGCCGGCGATGACCTGCCCGAAATTCGTGTACTGCCCGTTCAAGAAGTGGCCCTCCGCGAACATGATAAAAAACTGACTGTTGGCCGAGTTCGGGTTCGACGAGCGCGCCATCCCGAGCGCCCCCCGGTCGAACGGCACTTTCGAGAACTCCGCCTTCAAATCCGGCAGCGATGATCCGCCGGTCCCCGCCCGACCGGGATTGTAATCAAGCTCCATATTGGCGTTCTCGACGTCGCCCGTTTGCGCCATGAACCCCTCGATCACCCGGTGGAACGCGACATTGTCATAGGCGCCGCCCCGCGCCAACGTCTTGATCCGCTCAACATGGAGCGGCGCGACATCCGCCAAGAGCTTCAACGCGACGTCGCCGTCCTTCAACGTGATCACCAGTGTGTTCTCGGGATCCTCGTATTCGGGCATCCTTTGATCTCCTTCTCTAAGTGTCAGGCGAAGCGCGCAAGCAGCGCATCGGCCACGCGCGGCGAGACAAAGGGCGCGATATCCCCGCCAAGACGCGCAATCTCTTTCACCAACTTGGACGCAATGGCCTGATGGTGCGCGTCAGCCATCAAAAAAACCGTCTCGATCTCGTCTTTCATTGCCCGGTTCATCCCGACCATCTGGAACTCGTACTCGAAATCCGAAACAGCCCGCAGGCCACGGAAGATGATCCCGGCACCGACATCCTCTGCGCAGTGGATCAGCAGGTTCTCGAACGGATGGACCCGGATCTCAACCCCCAACTCGACGCCGATCGGCACACACTCCGCCTCAATCATCGCCACCCGCTCCTCAAGATTGAACAGCGGACCCTTGTCCCGATTGATTGCAACGCCAATCACAAGACGGTCGACCAGGGCGCAGGCCCTGCGAACGATATCAGTGTGCCCGAGCGTGACCGGGTCGAACGTTCCCGGATAAAGTCCAATGCGCATTCAGCCCCCCACGCCAGACTGACGCGGCGCCACGCAACAATATTGCGGGACGGCCGTCAAGCCCGGCAGGGACGGGCGCCTATCCGTGTCCGACGATCATGTCCGTCAGCGCCACGTTTTCGCGCTGAACCTCGTCGATGCGGTATTTGACGACGTCGCCAATCGACACGACGCCCACCATATCGCCGGATTCCAACACCGGCAGATGCCGGAACCGGCCGTCGCTCATCTTTTGGAGAGCCTGCACCGCAACTTCATCAGGGCTCGACGTCACAACGGTCGCAGTCATCAACGCGGACACCGGCCGCTCCAGCACCTTTGCACCTTCGCGCCCCAACTCACGCACGATATCGCGCTCCGAGAGCATACCCTCCAAGCGCTCCCCATCGGACGAGACGATCAGCGCCCCGATGCGGTTCTCCGACAGCAGACGCGCAGCATCCGCCACCGTCGCATCTGGACGCACAGTCAGAATATCATGGGTTGGCTTCGACTTAAGAATGTTGCGAACGGTCATCGCGGCCTCCCTTTTTTGAAGTTATGCAGAAATGGTCACCCGAGTGTCCGGTTCTGTCAAGAAAGACTGAGCGCCCCGACTTTCGCCGCCAGACACAAGACGCTAGTGTCCCGCGCGAGAGAGGGAGAGACCCACATGCAAGAGCTCAGCCACTTTATCGATGGCGCCCGGCGGCCAGGCACCTCCGGCCGGTTCGCCGATGTCTTCAATCCGGCCACCGGCGAAGTTCAGGCCCGCGTGCCGCTCGCCTCGTCCAGCGAACTCGACGCCGCCGTCCAAAGTGCCGCCGCGGCTCAGCCCGCATGGGCCGCAGTCAACCCTCAACGGCGCGCCCGGATTATGATGGAGTTCGTACGCCTCCTTCACCGCGACATGGACAAGCTCGCCGAGGCGCTCAGCCGGGAACACGGCAAAACCCTCCCCGATGCCAAAGGCGACGTGATCCGTGGTCTCGAAGTGGCCGAGTTCTGCATCGGGGCCCCCCACCTTCTCAAAGGTGAGTTCACCGACGGCGCGGGTCCAGGCATCGACATGTTCTCTATGCGCCAGCCCGTTGGCGTCGCCGCCGGCATCACGCCTTTCAATTTCCCGGCCATGATCCCGATGTGGAAGCTCTGCCCGGCGATTGTCTGCGGCAACGCCTTCATCCTCAAGCCCTCTGAGCGCGACCCCTCCGTCCCAATTCTCTTGGCAGAGCTCCTCCAGGAGGCCGGCCTCCCCGACGGCATCCTCCAGGTCGTCAACGGCGACAAGGAGGCCGTCGACGCCATCCTCGACCATCCCGCAATTGGCGCTGTCGGCTTCGTCGGCTCTACCGCCATCGCGCAATATGTCTACTCTCGCGGGTCCGCTGCCGGAAAACGTGTCCAGTGTTTCGGCGGTGCGAAGAACCACATGATCGTGATGCCCGACGCCGACATGGACCAGGCCGTCGACGCGCTGGTCGGTTCTGGCTATGGCGCGGCCGGCGAACGCTGCATGGCCGTCTCTGTCGCTGTCCCCGTGGGCGACGACACCGCCGACCGCCTCCTCGAGAAGCTCGCCCCCCGCGTAGAAGGCCTCAAGATTGGCCCCTACACGGCCGGCAACGACGTCGATTTCGGCCCCCTCGTCACGTCCGCCGCAAAAGAGCGCGTGCTCGGCCTCGTCAACCGCGGTGTGGAGGAAGGCGCCAACCTCGTCGTCGACGGCCGCGGCTTCAAAATGCAGGGCTATGAGGACGGGTTTTTCGTCGGCGCCTGTCTCTTTGACAATGTGACCCGCGACATGGACATCTACAAAACCGAGATTTTCGGCCCGGTCCTCTCCACCGTCCGAGCCAAGTCCTACGACGAAGCACTTGGCCTCGCGATGGACCACGAATACGGCAACGGCGCCGCGATCTTCACCCGCGACGGCGATACGGCACGCGACTTCTCCAGCCGGATCAACATCGGCATGGTGGGCGTCAACGTGCCGATCCCGGTCCCGCTTGCATACCACACCTTCGGCGGCTGGAAGAAGTCAGCCTTCGGCGATCTCAACCAGCACGGCCCCGATGCCTTCCG
>JBCDHQ010000048.1:0-18452 GCA_038749815.1 Pseudomonadota bacterium
TACATTTTCTGGCCTCGCCCGCCGCCGCCTTCATCAACGGGGACACGCTGCACATTGCCGGCGGCCTCAACCGTACACCCTGATGGCCCTTGGGATCGAGCGGATCGGGATTTGGCCCGCAACCATGAGGCTCGACATCGAGGCGCTGTCGGAAGATCGCGGTCTCGACCATCCGACGGTCGCCCGGTCCCTCGGGACGGTGGAGCGCTCCGTCTGTCCACCTTGGGAAGACACGGTCACCATGGCTGTGAACGCGGCCGATCAAGTCTTGGACGACGACGTTCGGGGCAGTGTCGAGCTTCTGATCGCGGCGACGGAATCGGCGGTCGATCAGGAGAAACCCGTGAGCTCTTGGGCGCATCGCTGGCTTGGCACGCCGGGCCATTGTCGAAACTTCGAGATCAAGCATGCCTGTTACGCAGGCACGGCCGGCGTGCGGATGGCGCTCGCCTGGCTCAAGGAACAGGGCGATAGGCCGGTTCGTGCGTTGGTTCTCGGCGCGGATCTGAGCCTCCTCGGGTTCAACGAGCCCTACGAGCCGGTGATGGGCGCCTGCGGCTTCGCGCTTCTCCTCTCGAACCGGCCCCAGTTTCTCGAGATCGATCCGGTGCGCTGCGGCGTCTACGCGGCCGAAGTGACCGACGTGATCCGGCCGGCCCTGACAGTGGAGACCGGAAACAGCGAGACGAGCCTTCTGGCCTATCTCGAAGCGCTTGAAGGGGCCTATGCCGACTTCGACCGCCGTACCGGCGGCACAGTCGATTTCGACGCCGCGTTTCACCGCCATATCTACCACCTGCCGTTTGCCGGCATGGGATTGCAGGCACATCGCACCCTGGCCGCGGTGGCAATGGGGCTCAGCCGAAAGGATGCGACCGCGCATTTTGAGCGCAAAGTGGCCCCCTCCATCCGCTACAGCGCGCGCATTGGGTCGAGCTACAGCGCGAGCACGTTCATCGCGCTCCTGTCCCTCCTCGACCACGACCCGGAGGTGCACGCGGGCGACCCGGTCAGCCTATTTTCCTACGGCTCTGGCAGCTGCGCGGAGTTCTACAGCGCGCGCCTCGGGGAGCGATGCCGGGAGATCGTGGCAGGTGTTGCCCTTGGGGACACGCTCAACGCCCGCCGCCCCTTGAGCGTTGCGGCGTATGAGGCGTCGGAGGCGCAGCGGGTGGGCGCGATCGGGGCGGAGACGTTTGAGCCGGACCTCGCGCTCGTTCCGGAGTGGCATGGCGAGCGCTACGCGGGCCGGGGCCACCTGACACTGGAGAGGATCCAGGGCCACGCCCGGATCTACCGGCGCGCATGACCTTGATGACCGCAACACTTGAGGTGCCCGACACCCTCACGGCGCGAACACTGCCGCCGTTCCGGGACCAACTTGCAGCCCTCTCCGCTGAGCGTTCCGGCAGACCGATCGTGTTGAAGGGCCGACCCGACCTGTTCTCTTCGGGCCTCGGACTGTCGGAAGTGGCCGGGCCAGAGGCCGACGCGAGCTCAGCGCTCGCAGCGCTTGTCGACTGCTTGAGGGTTCTCCAGACGCATGACGGTGCGTCGATAGCGGTGGTCGAAGGCATGGCCGCGGGGGGCGGTCTCGGGCTGGCGGCGGCCTGCGATGTCGTGGTTGCCGGACGCCAGGCGCGCTTTGCCCTGCCCGAACTCCTCCTCGGTCTGACGCCGGCGACGATTGCGCCCTTCGTTCTCGGCCGCATCGGCGCGCACCGGATGCGCCTGATGATGCTTGACGGCGCGGCGCGGGACGCAGCCTGGGCGCTCGAAAACGGCCTTGCCGATCACCTGGAGGAGGCCGAGGACCTCGCCCGCTTGATCCGGCGCGTGACACGCACCCTCGCCCGAGGCGAGGGTCAGGCAATCCGAGCTGCCAGGGCAATGACCCTGCCGCCCGGCCTCGGCGCACTCCTTGAGGCCGGCGCTCAAGACACGCTCGCGCGGCTCAGAACGGAGACGGTTCAAGCCCGGATTGCAGCATTCAACGACGGTGGGGCGCCCTGGGCATGACCCCCGCAGCGGAGAGATGAGCATGGATCTTACGGGCAAGACCGTGTTGGTGACCGGCGGCACGCGGGGCATCGGCCTCGCGACCGGTCTCGCCTTCGGCACCCGCCAAGCGCGGGCGGTGCTCACACATCGCTGGGGCTCGGCCGATGAGGACGCGATCCGGGCGCGCTTCTCCGATGCCGGTGCGCCCGAGCCTCTGATCGTCGAGGCCGATGTGGCGCAAGCCGGCGACACCGAGGATCTGATGGCCGCGCTCGCCGAGACCATGGATGGGGTCGATGTCTTTGTCTCGAACGCCGCCTTCGCCCCGCCCGTGGCCGGGTTCGACGCCTATGTGAAGCGGGATTTTCTCCGGTCGATCGAATACACGACGTGGCCGATGGTTGCCTACACGCAGGCCATCAAGGCGACGTTTGGTGCCTACCCGAGATATGTCGTCGGTCTCTCCTCGCCCGGTCACCTCCGCTATCTGGAGGGGTATGACGCGGTGGCGATGGCCAAGTCGATGCTCGAGACCATGACCGCCTATCTGGCCCGCCATCTTGGGGCCGAGGGGGTCAATGTGAACACGGTACGGGCAGGCTTTGTCGACACCGACGCGCTGGCGGCCGTGATCGGCGACGAGACGGTGGCCGCGCTCCGCCGGACCGCGCCCGAGCGGATCGTCCCGGTCGAGGAAGTGGCCAATGCGGTCCTCGCGCTCTGCTCCGGCCTGCTCGACGGCGTCAACGGGGCGGTTCTGCCGGTCGACCGGGGCACCGTCTTTTCCGAGTCCATGATCGGCGCGCTCCGCGCTGCACCTTAGCTCAACCGACAGAAGGAGACTGAGACCATGACACGCAACGACGTGCTCGACGTCATCAAGCGACACTTCCTCGAGATCGTGGAGGACATCGAGGCCGATGACCTCGATCCGACCAAGTCGATGAAGGACTATGGCGCGACGAGCCTCGACATGGTCGAGGTCGTCTCGGCCAGCATGCGAGAGCTGAAGGTGAAAATCCCACGCTCGGAGCTCAACGAGATCACGAACATCGACGGCCTGGTCGACGCGCTTCTCGCCGCGGTCGAGGCCAAAGTCTGAGCGCCAGGGCGCATGTGATCGTCACCGGCGGGTCGAGCGGCATCGGCCTTGCCGTCGCACGTCTGTTCGCGGCGCGCAGCGCGGCGGTGACGTTGATCGCGAGGAGAGCCTCTGCCCTGGAGCAGGCCGCAGACACCCTGGCGGCGCTGCCGGGAGAGGTCGGGACCGTTGCGGCGGACGTGCGGGACGACGCAGCGGTCGCGGCGGCGATAAGCGACGCTGAGGCAGCGCGAGGGTCGACCACAGACCTTGTGACCTCGGCGGGCTCCGTCCGGCCGGGGCGGTTTCTGGAGCTGTCGCCCGACGAGTGTCGGCGGCAGATGGACGTGAACCTCCACGGCACTGTTGCTGCGGTGCGGGCCGTCTATCCGGGCATGGTGGCGCGGGGGACTGGGCGGATTTGCATGATCGCATCGGCTGCAGGGCTGCTCGGGATCGCGGGCTACACGGCCTATGCGCCGAGCAAATTTGCGGTGCGGGGCTTCGCTGAGGCGCTCAGGATGGAGGCGCGCGGCGCAGGCGTGCGCGTGTCGGTCTGCTACCCTCCGGACACCGACACACCGCAACTGGCTGAAGAGACACCTTTGAAGCCGCCTGAGACCAAAGCGATCACGGGGGCTGCGAAAGTGTGGCGCGCCGAGGACGTTGCGCGGCTGATCGTGCGCGGTATGGACCACGGGCATGCCCGCATCCTCCCGGGACTGGAGGTTGCGGCGCTCGCACGCTTTGGCCCCCTCCTCCAGCCGCTCCTCGACTGGCAGTTCGACCGGGTCGTGGCACGCGCCCGCCGCCAGTAAAACGCGCGAAGCGGTCGTGACCCGAATGGCACCAGTCGTCCGCCACGCATCCGCGAGGTCGGCTTGCGGACGAGGATCGGACGCGGACTGCACCTGAGTGCGATCCGCGCACACCTTGACGTCAAGACTGCGGTCCTCGCGGACGTCACGAGCGCCCGCGTTGCCGCTGGCCGCCCTCACGCGCGGACACAGACCTTGGCCCTCAGGCCCCCCATACGCTCAACAAGGATCGCGGCGGCAAAGGTGCGCCGCTAGATCAGCTTCCGCGCACTTTGGGCGACGGAGCCAAGGAAGGCGACGCTCGATTTCTCCGAGAAATGAGTGAACGTCTCGAGCACACCGTCGCAGTAGGCGTCGACAAGGGCGAGAGGGATGTTGAGCGCCGGGATCACGGCGAGCGCTTCGCCGAACCGATTGGGGATCATCGTGACGATCCGATGCTCCTTCATCAACCGCTCGCAGCACAGGGTGTAGAAGAGGTCCTTCTCAACGGCATCGATGGCGGATCGCAGAAGGGACTTGCCCCGCCCCGCCACTCGGATCGAGAGTTGGAGGCCCTTGCCGACCACCTCGACCACCTCCCCGCTGGGCAGCGTCTGCCCGTCGAGGCGGTCCCGGATCCGAGCCTCCGCGGCGAGCACGTTCGCGAGCGGGTTCTCATGCTCCATGAGGTGGAGGACGGCGAGGCCGGCGGCCATTGAGAAGTTGTTTTCGCGGAAGGTCGACGAAAAGACCGCCAGCCGCTCCACATCCTTGAAGACCTTCTTGTGGAGCCGCTCCGGGTAGAGGAGTGCGCCAACCGGCACGGCGCCCGCGCTGAGACCCTTGGCGAGCATCAGGATGTCCGGGCTCACCGGCGTCCACTCAAAGAAAAAGTTCCGCCCCGTCCGCCCGAAGCCGGACTTGATCTCGTCAAAGATCAGCATCGCTCCGTGCGTCTCGCAGAGCGCGCGAGCCTCGGTCAGGTACGCGTCCGTCGCGACGAGGCCGTGTCTTGCCTGCACCGGCTCTATGATCAGCCCCGCGATCTCGCGCCCGTGCTCGGCGAAGGCGCGTTTCAGCGTCTCGATGTCGTTGAAGGGGACTTGCAGGTTCTCACCGTCGACATGGAAGAGCTTCTGCTGCTTCGTGACACCATTGACGGAGATCGCGGTGAGGGTCAGGCCATGGTAGTCGCCGGTGAGATAAAGCATCCTTTTGCGGCCTGTGGCGACAACCGCCATCTTGATCGCGTAGTCGCTCGTCTCGGCCCCGGAGTTTGTGAAAAACACCCGGTCGAACCCCTGGCCGGCGAAATCCGTCAGACGCTCCGCAAGAATGGTCGAGAGGGTTGGCACACCCAGTTGCAGGAGGTTCGGCCAAGGCGCCTCTGCGGCTTGGCGGAGCGCTTTGGTGATCACGGGATGACGCCGCCCCCAATGATGGATCGCAAAGCCCGCGATGAAGTCGAGATACCGGGTGCCATCGCGGGCGATCAGATGGTGGGGTTCACAGTCGACGAACTCCACCCCCTCATAGCCGAGGGCATTGGTGTACTTGACCGCCTGGTTGTTCAGAACCTCGGCATAGGTGTCCGTCAGGGAGCGGGAGGCCGTGAACGTCTCGACCAGGGCTTCGAGATCGAAATCAGACATGTGGGTCCTTCCCTTTCCGACTGACAGCGTCAAAATAGAGAAGCGCCGTCAACCCTTTGATTTGAATGTGAACTGGCGCAAACAACCGGATCAGCCATCCGTCCCGCGCCTCGTCTTCGCAGCGGATCAGAAGCCGGAGGAGAGGGCGCGGACAGACGGCAGCGCCGAGGAGGAGGGCGCGGAGCGCGCGACGCTCCGCGGCGGTGAGCGAGGCGATGAGATCCGGCAGACCGCGCGTGGCGTTCGCCGCGGCGAACTCCGGGAAGTAGGTCTCGCCGAGGCGGCGAAGACCACGAAGCGCCATCCCCGACACCCGCTCAGACATGGACCGACCGGTCTGCGAGGACAGCGTCCGCCGCAAGGTCGGCGAGCGCCATCACAGTGAGCGATGGGTTGGCCCCGAGCGCGTCGGGAAAGAGGCTCACATCTGCCACCCGGATCCGGCGAGTTCCATGCGGACGGAACTCGGGGTCGACAACGCCGCCGAGCGATGCGCCTCCCATCGGGTGGACCGAGAGGCTGGCCCAGCCGTGGACGATCCGCTCGGCGCCGGCGGCCCGGAACACCTCGATGAGTGCATGGCGGGCGGCGGCGCGTTTCGCTTTGTCGCCGTCACTCAGGTGCTTCACGAGAGTGACACGGTGTTTGCCGGCGCGAATGCGCCCGGGGTCGGTGTCGCGGATCGAGGCCTCGGCCCCTGCCCAATGGCGGTAGTCGTCGAGTTGCGCCGACTGGGTGCCCGACCAAGGCAGGGTGAGGGCCATGACCGCCCGAGGGAGCGCGATGCACTCAAGCTTGAAGCCCTGCTCGGCGAAGGCGGGCTCATCGGAGGCGACGGATTGAAACGCGCCAAGATGCCCATCAACCGGGTCCGCAAAACGCGCAAAGGTGTTGAACTGCGGATGGACGAAAAAACCGTCGCCAACGGCGCGCCCCCCAAGGCCGGAGCGAAGAAGGATCGCAGTCGTTCCGATGGCGCCCGCCGTCAACACCACGTGAGCGGCGCGGAGGTGGTGGCGGCGCCCGGCCCGGCGGAGCATCAGGGTCACGCCGTCGCGCCGTTCCGACAGGGCGTCAACCTCCGTCTCGGCCAGGATCCGGAGGCCACGCGCTTCGGCACGCGGAATGGTGGTGACAAGCGCGCTCTGCTTTGAGCGGCGCGGACAGCCGCCCAGGCAGTCCATGCAATTTTGTCCCTCGTCCCAGCCGCACTCCGCCTGCGCGCGGCGAAGCTGGCGGGCGCGATGCCCCGTCGCCGCCATGCCGGCCAGAAAGTGCTTGGCGTTTCTGTTGTTGGCTTCCTCCGGAATGACGCGGTGCTGGAACCGGCCACTCTTGAGCAGGGCCTCGGATCGACACCGGAGGGTGCCGTCCTCGAGCCACGACATCCCCGTCTTCGCCCCCCAGCGCGCCGTGGCCGCCTCGGGCGCGTGATCCAGAAGCGCCTGGTTGACAACCGACGAGCCGCCGACGCCCTTCCCGCGCAGGACCATCATCCGGCCGTCCGTTGTGAACTCCATCCCCTGGTTCCAGAAGAGCTGCCCCTGGGTGAGTTCCGGCAAGGGAAAGGCGTCGGAGTGCCAGTGCCGTCCAGCCTCGATCATCAGGCAGCTCTGCCCCGCCGCTGTCAGGCGATCGGCGACGATCCCACCGGCAAGCCCGCCCCCCACAATCGCGACATCCACGCTCTCCGGCGGGGCCTCGCGGGGCGGTCGGTTGCGCGTGCCGACGAGGGCGCGAAGACCTCTCACACCTCCGGATCCGCGGGCAGGTCGACCAGGCTGTCGGCAAAGCCCGTGCCGCCGTCGACAGTGATGATCTGCCCGTTGACGCCCGCGAAATAGGAGGAGCAGAGACCAAGCACAGCCTGAGCCACGGTCTCCGGCGACAGGATCATCTGCGGCGCGCGGCGACGGAGGAGCGCCAGACGCGCCTCACCAAGAACGCCCTCGAGAGCGTCGGTGTCGACAAAACCCGCGCGTATGGCGTTGACGCGCGTACCGTCCGGTCCGAGGCGGTGGGCGAGGTAGCGCACGTGGGTCTCGAGTGCCGACTTCGCGACGGCGATGGCATCGTAGTCCGGGATGTAGCGGAGATGGCCAACGGAGGAGAGCGCCACAACGGCACTCGGGTAGCGGCCGTGCCGGGCGTGGATCGCCTGGCAGTGGTCGACAATCGGCCAAGCGCAATACTCGATCGTCCGAAGGAAGTCGCGCCGCCGGTAGTCCTCGACCCGCCCGACGGACGGCGCGAAGGCGGCATTGGACACAAAGATGTCGACTGGCCCCGTGGCCTCGATCAGCGCCTCGGTGTCTCCTGGCTGCGCGACATCCGCATCGGCGAAGCGCGGCGGAGGGGCGCCGATGGCCGCAAAGGCGGCCCTGAGCGCCTCGGGATCGCTCGGACCGTCCCGCGACGTGAGCGTGACATGCGCCCCTGCCGCGCCAAAGGCGAGGCCCGTCGCACGGCCAATCCCGCGCGAGCCGCCGGTCACGAGGACTGTTTTGCCTCGAAACTCACTCAATGTAGTTCGTCCGGATCAGGCGGGCGGTTTCCGGGCAGGCGAGGCGTGTCCGGTGCATCCGCATCTCCTCCTCCCGCGCAGCATCAAAGGCGTCGAGGCTTGCGCGCGTTTGATGTGCCTTGAGAAGCGAGAGCGCGTCGCGGGGCTTTTGAGCGATGCGCCGGGCAATGTCCTCAGCCTTCGGTTCGACCTCAGCGGCTGGCAGAACATGGTTGATGCCGGGTGAGGCGGCGAGGTCGCGACCCCGTCGGTACTCTGTCGAGTAGATGAGCTCGTCGCCCACGCCGAGCCCGAGCCGAGCCGGCCCAAGCCAGGTCACACCCATGCCAGGCGTGAGGCCGAGATCGAGGAAGTTGAACCCGTATCGCGCTGTCTCCGCCAGAATGACGATGTCCGCCGCCAGGCCGAGGGCGAAACCGCCGCCGACCGCGCTGCCCCGCATGGCCGCGATGACCGGCACCGGGCACGCGAGGAGAAGGCGCGGAAGGCCGAGCTCTGCCACTGAGACCTCACCCTCGAGGAGACCGGAGAGCAGGCTCCGCGCGGCGCCGGCGCAAAAGATGTCCGGCAGACCGGTGAGGAGAACGGCCCGGACGGCCTGATCAGCCTCCACTGCGGCAAAGGCGGCGCCAAGGGCATCCACAAAGCGCGCGTCGAGCGCGTTGCGGCCGGGCTCGTCCTCCATCGCGATGCGCGCAACGCCGTCATCCAGGGTCAGCGAGATCGGGTCAGGCACGGCGATAGATCCGCTCGTAGGTGTCGATGCGCTCGAGGACCAGCTGGCCGGAACCCGCGATCCGGTCGTCGAACCAGTCTGGGACAATGCTGTGATCGGGTGTGTGATCGCGCGCGCCCATGGCGGCGATCCGTGCCCGCTCCGCCGCCTCGTACTCAGACAGGCTGAGCGGGCGGCGCGCGTCAAGGAGGGCGGCCAGACCGGCCTCCTTGGCCCGCTCCTCCGCCCGGGCGCCGATCCGTGCTTCGTAGAACTCCGCGCACGATCCTGAGCCGTAGGCGAAGACACTGATCGGATCGCCAGCGACAAGGCCCGGCGCATGGTCGAGCTGAGAGAGGAGCGCGTGGAGCGTGCTGGAGCTGAAGCTCGAGCCGATGCGTTTGCTGTAGACGAGCCCCGGCGCAACACGCTGATCGAAATGCGCGCGCGCTGCCTTTCGGTCGAGGCCGAGCGCATGGCCTGTCAGCATCCGGTGCGCCTGAAGCGCCATGCCGGCAAACGGGAGGTGGTAGATGTGACGCTTGAACGCGGTGTCGAGGCTGACCGCCTCGCCCGTCCGGCGGAGAAAATCCTCCCACGCCGCTTCGAGCGTCTCAAGATACGTAAAGACGCTGGTCTCGTCATTGCCCGTCTCAACGCCGAGAGCCGGTCGGGTGACATCCGTGACTTCGATCGCAGAGACCCCGTAGCGCACTGGATCGATCTCGAGGAGATCGGGGGTGTCGGAGAGCAGGATGGCCGCGGCGCAGGCGCCGAAGGCAGGCTCGTAGGGTTCACCAAGACCGCTGAGGCTCGTGTCCGCGCAGAGCACCAGCGCTCGGCAGGGGCGCCCCTCCTGAGAGCGGAGCCAGGACAGCGCCATCCGGATGGCCGCCATGCCCCCGTAGCAGGCGTGCTTGATCTCGAAGTTCCGGCAGTGGCTCGGCGTGCCGAGCCAGCGGTGGACCCAGGAGCTGACCGGCTTTTCCTGGTCTACACTGGTCTCTGTTGCGACGATCAGGAGTTCGACGCTCGCGATCGTCTCCTCGTCGAGGAGGCCGTGGGCCGCGTTGACAGCCAGGGTGACCGTGTCCTCCCAGGGGGCGACGACACCGCGCTCAGTCGCCATGATCGTCCGCGCCACGCCGGCATAGTCCCGTCCGCGTGCCTCGCAGAGGGCCTCAATGTCGAGCGAGAGGCACATCGGATAGACCCGCAGCTTCTCGATCCCATAGGCCACGCAAGGCTCCTTCGTTACACGCTCGAACTATAGAACTGGGTCGGCGGACCTGTCGCGTGCTATTTCTCACTGTTCTGACGCAGGCCTCAGGCGCGCGCGCGCCAGAGCCGCACAAGCGGCAGCATCATGGCCGCACAGGCGACCAGGATCAGGACGAGTGCGATCGGGCTCTGGAAGAACGCAAAGAAATTGCCATCGGTCAGGATCAGCCCTTGGCGGAGCGTCAGCTCCAGCGTCGGGCCGAGCACCATGCCGATCACAAGCGGTGCCATCGGGAACCCTTGGCGCCGGAGGATGAAGCCCGCGACGCCCGCAACACCCATCACCAGGAGGTCGAACGGGTTGCCGCGCACAAAATAAACGCCAACCGCGCAGAGAAGGACGATCGCGGTCATCATATAGGCCTCCCGCACGCGCAGGATCGGTGCCGCGATCAGCGACAGAAGCATGCCGAGCGGCAGGAGGAGGAGATTGATCACGAAGAACCCGGCGAAGATGGCGCCGATCAGGACCGGGTTGTCCTCGACAAGGTTCGGCCCCGGCGTGATCCCGTGCAGCGTCAGCGTCGCAAGCATAACCGCGGTGATCGCATCTCCCGGAATGCCAAGGGCCATCGTGGGCACCAGGGCGCCCCCGGTGACGGCGTTGTTGGCCGCCTCAGACGAGACGATGCCGTCGGGCTCGCCGCTGCCGTAGCCCTCCTTGTTGGGAGAGGAGCGTCGCCCCTCGGCGTAAGAGATGAAGGCCGCCGTTGCGGCGCCCGTGCCCGGAAGAACTCCGATCACATTGCCGATCAACACCGACTTTGCGAGGTTGCGCCCCCTGCCCCGCCACATCCGAAGCCGCGGGAGAACAATGCCGCTGAAATTCACAAGCTCCGACACGCTCGAGATTTTGGCGCTGGCGCGGACCAGCACTTCGGAGAGGGCGAAGACACCGATGACCACAGCGAGCAGGTTGAACCCCGAGTAGAGCTGCCAATTGTCAAAGGTGAAGCGGAATTCTCCGATGATCGGATCGCCGCCGACAAGGCTAAGAAAGATCCCGATCATGCCCGAGAGCAGCCCTTTGACGAGCGAACCGGTCGAGACTGAGACAATGCATGTCATCCCGAGAAGGATGAGGGCAAAGGTCTCGATCGGCCCGAACTCAAGCGCGAAGGCGGCGAGCTGTGGGGCGGCGAATATGAGGACCACGGCCGAGATCAGGCCGCCGACAACCGAGGCCTGCGTCGCCCAGCCGAGCGCCAGTCCCGCCTCCCCCCGCTGGGCCATCGGATAGCCGTCGAGGCACGTGGCCGCCGATTGCGGCGTGCCGGGCGTGTTGATCAGGATCGCCGAGATCGAACCGCCATAGACCGAGCCCGCATAGACCGCCAGAAGAAGAAGGATGGCGGGCGCCTGGCTCATCCCGAGCGTGAACGGCAGCACGATGGCCACGGCCACCGTCGAGCCGATCCCGGGCATCGCGCCGAGGACGATGCCAAGCACGGTCCCAAGCACCAGGGTCAGCAGGCCCTCGACGCTGAGGAGGATCCCGAGAGCCTCGGGGAGAGACGAGAGCATCCGTCCGCCTCAGAAGTAATGCGTGAAGGGCGACACGGGCAGCGGCATCCCAAGCGTGTGGTTGAAGAGGAGGACGAGCGCCCCCGGCACGGCCAGCGCATAGGCGATGACAACCAGCGGATGGCGCACGCCGAAAACCGGCAGACACACGGTCGAGAAAACCGCCGATGTCAGAAAGAACCCAACGCGCGTTACGAGGTTTGTGTAGATGAGGACCGCCGCCACAAGGAGGAGGAGCCGCCAGAGGCCACTGATCGGCGGCGCCTCTGCCGCGTCGGTGACCGCTTGCACCAGGGCAATCAGCGTCAGGCCGATCCAGATCGTGAGGATGATCCGCGGGAAGAACACCGGTGAGTGGGCGCTGCCGACGTCGGAATAGCTCCCCAAGAAACTGGACGCATAGAGGGCGAGCGCTGCGAGGAGCAGAACGAAAAGCACGAGCACGCGCTCGTTCAGGAGCCGGGACATGGCGACCTCCGGGCGGACACCCCGGCGCTCGGCCGAGGTGTCCTCGCTGGGTTCAGAGGCCTGCGGCTTCGATGAGGGCGCTGTTGGCCTCATACTGCGCGCGGAAGAAGGCGTCGAACTCCTCCGGGCCGCGGTGATTGATCACCGTGCCGGAGCTTGCGGCGAACTCCTGGAAGCCCTCAGAGTTGACGGCCGTTTCGCAGGCTTCGGCCAGAACGGCGACCGTCTCCTCCGGAACGCCCGCGGGTGCGAAGAGGCCACCCCAAAGGTAGAGCTCGTTGAGCGGCGGTTCGATGCCAACCTCAGTTGCGGTCGGCACGTCCGGGAAGTTCTCCAGCCGCTCCGAGTTGAAGACCATCAGCGGGCGGAAATCGCCGCGGTTCATCAGAAGCTCGGTGTCGCCGAAGAAGTGGATGTTGCCGGCGGTCAGCTCTTTGATCGCCGGGCCGGAGCCCTGGAACGGCAGATGCTTGACTTGGTCCATCATCCCGAGACCCGAGAAGGCCGAAACCATCGAGAGATGCGTGATCGCGCCAGGGCCCGAAGATCCAAAGACATACTCGCCAGGTGAGGCCTCAACGGCGGCCTTGACGTCATCCATCGACTGAAACGGGCTGTCCTCGGCCACGAAGAGCATCGTCGGCGAGGCCGCGATCGAGCAGATCGGCGTCCAACTGTCGACGCCATAGGGCACATTCTTGATCTGCGGCTGGATCGTGGACACCGTGATCGACATATAGGCCATCTGGTAGCCCGTCGGGCGCTGCCCAGCGAGGGCCGAGGCCGCGACAGTGCCGGATCCGCCGGCCATGTTCGAGACGAACACGTTCGACCCGACCGCCTCCTCAAAATGGGGCGCGAGGCCACGGAGCAGAAGATCCGTGCCGCCGCCGGCATTGAAGGGCGCGATCAGGTTGATGGGGCGCTCTGGGAAATCGGTGGCAAGAGCAGCGGTTGCACCGGCGGTGACGGCGATGAATGCGCCGAAAAGACGACGTGCCATTTTTGGCTTCCTCCCTGGATGTTCCGGCCCACGGACCGTGAGCTCTTGGGGAGGTTTTAAGGTTGTCGGACCGAATGACAACGTTTTCGGACGGCATTCGACCGGCCGATGCGCGAAGGCTCGCGCGAAAGGCCGCAGTCTATCGACCTCAAAACGCCGCACTTCGACCGAAGACAGGGTGGGACGCACGTGCGGCGTTGGAGTGGGACGACAAGCGATCCACGCCTTGCGCCGGTGAGGTGCAAGGGTTCGTCGGTGCGCGCGCTCCATCGGTCGACCGCATCGATCCGCTGCGCGACGGTGTCCGTCCGTCTGCGTGACATTTGAATTGAAGTGCCACATTTAAGCATGTCCGACCCTGCCGGGGCAGCGCTGGTTCGGCTGGCAGGCCCGCCCCAGAGGCCCGCTGCCTCGGATGACCTTGGGGCCACTCTCTGGCAGCGGTTGAGCGGTTCCATAGAAGATCGGGCATTCGAACGGGCTCCTCCAGGACTTCCCGCCGCTGAAGCGGTCCGCTCGCCGGGGCGTCTCGGACCTCAGTCAGCTCAGTCCTCAAAGACAGACGGGCAAAGCGGTTGGCGTTGCCCTCAGGACGCGCCGGACCTCTGCGCCCAGGGAAGCGGATGCGCCGCCTCGAGGGCCGCGCGGCCCTTCGGCGTGAGGTCGTAGATGCCGCGCTCCACACGCACAAACCACCCGTAGTGATCGTCGGCCATCATCCGCGTGGCGCGCGGGACGCCGGTGCCCTGCGCCACAGCAGCCCCCTTTGAGGGACCCGCTTGGGCCAGGAGTGCTGCGCATCGGAGAGCGTCTTGTCGGTAGGCCGTCATCAGCTCCCTTCGGGTCGAGCCCCCTGTGTTGGGATCTCCAGCGCGCCGGGCGAACTCCTTGAGCAGCGCGGCCCTCCGCGTGCACGACTTGCGCGGCGCATAGGGTCCCGGATCAAGATGCACCTCAACCTGTCCGTCCGTCGTGCGCACGGTGATCACGCCGACACCGAGGCGGCGGGCGAGCTTGAGGTTGCTCTTGAGGGCCGCCTGGAACCGCGATCCCGACCCACGGGCCACAGCAACGTAGACGGCGTCCGTGATCGTCAGCCGCGCAATGGCCTGGTGAAAAAGGGACAGCGTGAACCCGGTCTTGAGCTCGACAATCAAAGGCTCCTCATCGCCGCGCTGCGCCACCACATCGGCCGCCTGGATCTCGGCTTTGACCTCGTATCCCAAAGCGATGAGGTAGGCTTTGACAGGTTCATAAAGATCACGCTCGGCAATCCGGCCCATGCCCCCGAGCATAGATGCAAAGAGGCTCATGTACATATCGGGCCTGCAGCACCCGGCCCTCCGTCGGGACAGCGCCACCGGGGCCGATGGCGGCTTCGATCCGTTTGATCCCGTCGCGTGCATCCGCGCGACAATTGTCCCGTGTCAGCGGAGTTGCCACGGACCAACCCTCTCCACTAGCATGGGGGCGGAGGAAATGCGGATACACACAGTGGACAAGGCGGACCGAAAACACGCCGATCCATCCCGATCCGGCCAGTGGTGGGCATCGGATGCCCCAGTCTCACGACCGATGTCGCTGGGGCGGTGATGGTGGCAATGGTCGACACGGATCTCGGACTGAGTGAGGCGCGGGCGGAGAACGCCGATCGAAGCTTCGGATCTGAGCTTTCGAAGGCGTCAGTGCTCGTCGTGGATGACGAACCGGGGATGCGCAACTTTCTCGGCAAGGTGCTGTCGCGCGCCTGCGCCGAGGTGCATTTGGCTGAGGATGCGCAAAATGCGTCGCGCCTGCTCGACCAACACAGCTACGATGTCATCGTTCTCGACAACATCATGCCCGACAAAACGGGGCTTGAGTGGCTGGATGAGCAGCGCCGCATCGGGCTCTTTTCCGACGCGATCCTGATCACAGCGCATGCGGACCTCGATGCCGCGATCAAGGCGATCCGTGCGGGGGCGAGTGACTTTCTGCTCAAGCCCTTTCGCTCCAACCAGATACTGAACGCAGTCGCCCGGAGCCTGGAGCGCAAGCGCCTCCAGCGGCAAAACTCAATCCTGCGCAACGAGCTCGAGCTCGGGAACGATCTGCTCAAGCATCGCGACGCGCTTCTTGGAACCTCGGCCGAGATCCACGCGGTTCGTCAGTCGATCATCCGGGCGGCGGCGTCCCAGTCCCATATTGTGATCCGAGGCGAGGTCGGGTCGGGCAAGCAGGTCGCGGCCCGGATGCTGCATGCGGCCTCGGCGCGCGCCGAGCATCCCTTTGTCTGGCTTCACTCCTACGGGATGACCGAGGAGGTGTTTCGCGAACGCCTCTTCGGGCAGGTTGATGAGCAGAGCAGCGATCAACAGGGCATGCTCTTGAACGCAGCGGGCGGGACGCTGTTCCTCGAGGATGTCGAGATGCTGTCCCCAGGCTGCCAGAACATCCTGTCGGAGCTTCTGAGCACCGGCCGCTTTACACCGCTCGGCGCGCGTCGGAGCATCGAGTTCGACGTCCGGATCGTCAGCTCCACCACCCGCCCCCTCAAAGACATCGCGGATGAGCGGGCGTTTCGGACCGACCTCTTCTACCTGCTGACAGTGGTCGAGATCGTTTTGCCACCGCTCCGGGAGCGTGCGGACGACATCATTGAACTCATCCGCTTCTTCTCCGATCACCTGGCGCGGCGGATGGGGACGAGCGTTCCTGAGTTCACGGCACTCGCACGGCGGCGCTTTCTCACGCACACATGGCCCGGCAACGTGATGGAGCTCCGCAACACCATTGAGCGCGCGCTCATCCACGGGGATTTCGAGACCGCCCTCGGGCCGAGCACCAATGTGCCGCTCGAGAGCCTCGCCGCCGTGGAGCAACGACACATCCTGGCGGTCCTTGATGCCTGCAATGGCAACCGGGCTGAGGCCGCGCGCCATCTCGGGGTGGCCCGAAAGACCATCGACCGAAAGTGTCAGGCCTGGGATCTGTGAGATGCGCTCGGTCCGGCTCCGGCTTCTGGTTCTCGCGCTGTTGCCTCTGGTCGTGCTGCTGCCGGTCCTTCTCGGCGTCACCATGGTGCGGTGGATCAACCGCTACGACGATCTCCTGATCGCAAAAGTGGCAAGCGACCTCCGGGTTGCGGAGCAGTATTTCGGCCGGATCGAGGCCACGCAGGCGGCCGAAGTCTCCGCCCTTGCGCAATCGGTGGGCTTTGCTGCGGCGCAAGCGGGGGGCGAGGCGCGGCTGCAGACCTATTTGGAGCGCGCGCGGAAGAAGCTCGATCTCGACTTTCTGGTCTGGAGCACACTCTCGGACACGGGCCTTCCCGATGCCGCGCGGAAGGTCGCGCTTGCGGCGACACCGGACGCCCCGAGCGCCTACCTCGTCCTCCTCGATGGCGCCGCGCTCCGCACCATTGCGCCCGACCTCGCCGACCGGGCGGCCCTGCCGCTCGTGCCCACCGAGGCCGCCCGTCCGATCGAACGGGACGTCGAGGATCGTGGCATGGTCATCCTTGCCGCGCACCGGGCAAGTCCGGGCAACGCTGTTCTCTTCGGTGGGCGCCTCCTCAACCGCAATCTCGATGTGATCGACACAATGAATGCGCTCGTCTACCGGGACGAGGCGGGCCACGTGGCCAGGACCGGAACCACGACGCTCTTTCTTGAGGACGTTCGGATCTCCACCAATGTGCGGTTGTTCGAGGGGGAGCGCGCCCTCGGCACGCGGGTCTCCGAAGTGGTCTGGCGCCACGTTATGGAGGAAGGTCAAACGTGGCTCGACCGGGCCTTCGTCGTGAATGACTGGTACATCTCGGGGTATGTGCCGCTGACCGACATCACGGGCACGCGGATCGGAATGCTCTACACTGGCTTTCTCGAGGCGCCCTTCAACGCGGAGCGGAACGCGACGATCGCGGCCCTCGTGATCGCCTTTGTCGCTGTCATCGGCCTCAGCGTGCCGATGTTTCTCTGGCTGGCGCGCGGGATCTTCGAGCCGCTTGAGAAAATGACCGCGACCATGGCGGAGGTCGAGACCGGGACACTCCATGCGCGGATCGGCCCGGTCTCGGGTCACACTGAAATCGGCGCGGTGGCGCGCCATCTCGACCGGCTCCTCGATCAAGTGGAGGACCGCGATGCCAGTCTTCGCGACTATGCCGACAACCTCAACACCCTCGTCGATCAGCGCACGGAAGAGCTGAAGGAGGCCAACAGAAAGCTCGAGGCGACGTTTGCGCAGCTTGTGATGGCCGAGAAGCTCGCCACCGTGGGCGAGATCACAGCCGGCGTCGCCCATGAGATCAACAACCCCGTGGCGGTCATCCAGGGCAATCTGGAGGTCGTGCGGATGGGGCTCGACAGGGCAAGCCAGGCTGCGCTGAAAACCGAGCTGGATCTGATCGATGCCCAGACCCACCGGATCAACATCATCGTCGGCAAGCTCCTGAACTTTGCCCGGCCGAACGAACTGTCCGACATGGCCGCACGGGTCGATGCGGCGAAAGTGGTTGAGGAGACGCTGATCCTCGTTGCCCCCGATCTCCGGAAGCACAAGATCGAGATCGAGCTCAAGCTCACACCCTGCCCGGCGTTCCGCGCCGTCGAGCTCGAGGTGCAGCAAGTGATCGTGAACCTGGCCATCAATGCGGCGCAGGCGATGCAAAGCGGTGGTGTGCTGACACTCGAGACCCGCCCGGCGGATCGGAGCGGCGTGGCGGGAACCGAGATCTTGGTGAAGGACACGGGCCCTGGCATCCCGGCCGACAAAATCGAACACGTGTTCGATCCATTCATGACAACCAAGATCGGCACGGGCTCGGGTCTCGGCCTCTCAATCAGCCAAACCCTGGTGACCCGGGTCGGCGGGATCATCCGCGTCGAGAACGATCCCAAAGGCGGTGCCGTGTTTTTTGTGTGGTTTCCCGCCCTAGACAAAACGTCCACTCCAATCCTCCAATCGGCAGAATGAGTGGACATTTTGTCCCTTGAGGAGCGGTTTCCCGCGCCCGGGAGGGACGAGATGACCTTGCTGCGCCGCAGCGTCAAAGGTTAACCTACTGAAAACTCGTTAAAAATTTGTTGACGCGACGGCGCAGGGCCCACACTCTAGAGGAGTCGACGACGCTGTCTCGACAGCCAGGAGGGAGGGCCGCACCACCAGAACAGTGCCACCGACACGGGCGATACACTCTTCAGCTTATGTCTGACACGAGGGATCTCCGGCACCATCCGCTGGCACAGGGCATCGGCACCAAGGGCGCACCATAAGCGCACGGCCCACCCACCGAACGCACATAAGGGAGGAACAGATGACCAACCGACGAACACCAGGACGTCTGTCAGCGTCCGTCGCGGCCTTTGCCGTGGCGTCGACGCTGGCGGTGGCGGATGTGGCCGCCGCCCAAGAGACGCAGTA
>JBCDHQ010000049.1:0-18420 GCA_038749815.1 Pseudomonadota bacterium
CGTCAGGTCGCCGAACTCCAGATCCGAGCCGCTGTGCTGAACGGCTACACCGCGCTCGGCATACCTGTCACAGAGCCCGTGGGGTAAGTGCGTCTGGGGAAAGGGGAAGTATCAGCATCACCCGCTTTGCGCAACAAAGCCTGCCGCTTCCTCTTCGCCATCTCGTCCGTCTCCTTCTCGAAGACCAAGATGACCTCAGATCGTAGCTTCCGTCAGTGTCCAATTTCCGGGAAGCACCTCAGATCGCTCCTGGATCATCCCTGACAATCGCCTGCTCCTTTCGGCAAGGCCGAAGCTCTGGGCCTGCCATGGAAGCAAACAAGTCTTCCTCACAAGCCCGGAAGATCGGACCCCCTCAAATGGGCCTTCGCTTTCGCTCGCGGGGGCTTTGCCCGATCAACACCATTATGCTGGGCGCGGCGGTCGCGTGTTCCCACTCTGGAAAGATGCCGCCGCAACCGAACCCAATATCCGTCCGGCCTTCCTCGCCCGTCTACGCACTGATCTTGGCATCGCCGTCAGCCCCGAGGATATGCTTGCCTATATCGCGGCCCTTGCCGCCCACCCGGCCTACACAGCGCACATTCAGCCCGATCTCGTGCAACCCGGCCTGCGCATACCCATCACCGGCACCGCCGCCCTGTTTGAGGAGGCAGCAGGCATCGGGGCCGAAATCATCTGGCTTCACACCTACGGCGAACGCTTCGCGGACCCGGCCAACAACCGCCCCGCCGGCCCGCCCCGCGCCCCGGGCGGCCCCACCATCCCGCGCGGCGGGACTATCCCATCGGAACCAGCGAATTTTCCTGATAAGTTGAACTACGACGACACCGCCCAGCGCCTCTATGTCGGCGAAGGCGTCATCGACAACGTCTCGCCCCAGGTGCGGAATTTCGAGGTGTCGGGCAAGAATACGTTGGATCAGTGGTTCAGCTATCGCCGCCTGGACCGCACCCGCCCCATGATTGGCGACCGCCGCCCGCCCTCGCCGCTGGACAAAATTCAGCCTGACAGTTGGCCCGCCAGCTATACCGAAGACCTGCTGAACCTCCTCCATGTCCTGAGCCGCCTGACTGCGCTAGAGGAACGTCAAGCAGACCTGCTGGAGCGAGTTTGCACAGGCCCCCTGATCGACGCCGAGATCCTGCGCGCCGATGGCATTTTCGACGACGACAGCGCCGCCGTTGGCCGACTGGGGGACGACCGGCAGGTCCAGTTTTTGTTCTAGCGCTTGAACGCAACTATTACAGGCGAAGGATCGCATTGTGGACACAGACGATTATCCAGTCGAAGTCGTGCTGAAAGAAGCGCGCCGTTTCATGGTTCCGCTGTACCAGCGCAAATACCAGTGGGGCGACAAACGGCTTGAACCCTTTTGGGAAGATGTGACCGCCAAGGCCATCGAAGTCCTGGAGGGCGACGCCAAATTCGAACACTACATGGGCGCGCTGATCCTTTCCCCCGTCGGGCAGGGATCGCAAATCGGGATTACACCGGTTGTTCAGATTGTAGATGGGCAGCAGCGGCTAACGACGTTTCAAATCTTACTAGCAGCTCTTCGAGAGGTAGCCCGCCACCATGAACTGGAAGACTTAATCGAACACATCGACGGGTATCTGCTAAACGTCCCGAAGAGCAAGGACACCGACCCGCTTGCCAAGTTCAAGCTGAACCCAACGCCCTCCGACCGGACACTGTTTCATGACCTGATCGAGTTGCCCTATGCGGACGTATCGAAGAAATACAAACACCTCTACTGGGGTAGCAAGGTTCCCAAGAATACCGAATTTCCCGCGTTCCGGGCGTATCACCTGTTCTACAGCTGGATTGACGATTTCTCGTTCTACGGCCCAGATGAGGAAAGTGCGATCGACCTGGACGCTGAAGCGCACGAGGGCACCGAAGATGACGTGCTTGAGCTTGAGCTGATCGAAAAGCGGCTGGAGGCCATTCTGACCGCCGTTCTGGATCGTTTGAAACTGGTGGTTATCACTCTGGGCGAGAATGACGACGCTCAGGTCATTTTTGAGACACTGAACTCCCAAGGTGAACCGCTTTTGGCGATGGACCTCGTGCGGAACAATATCTTCCACCGGGCCGAAAAGCAAAGCGCGTCTGTAGAACAGCTCTACACGAAACTCTGGACACCCTTTGACAAAGGCTGGTGGAAGGAAGCTGCCCCGAATGCGCGCCCGACGCGACCCCGGATCGACCATTTCCTTGCGCATACCCTAGCGGCGGAAACAGGCGACAAGATTTCCATGCGGGAGCTTTATGCAGAGTATCGCGCTTTCGCCGTCCCCAAGAACAAGCCACGCTTTGAAGACGTGGAAGACGAGCTACGCCTGATCGAAGCTTATGCGCCGCTATATGAGACCTTGGAAGGTCGTAAGAACGAAGACGCAACCCTGCATTGGTTGGGTCGCAAATTGGCAGCATGGCAGGTCACGACGGCCTATCCGATTGCCATGCAAATCGGGCGCTCCGATCTGGACAGCGCAGAACGGCGGGAACTGGCGGAGCTGATCTATTCTTACCTCGTCCGCCGCGCGGTTTGCGGACTGACGACCAAGAACCTCAACAAGCTCTTCCAACCGCTAAGCGCGGAATTCCGGGAACACGGGCCGTCCGAAAAGGTGTTTGCCGACTTCTTTTTAGAGCGGGACGGCGACAGCAGCAGGTTCCCCGATGACACGGAGTTCCGGCGTGGAATCCTGACAGGCAACGCCTATGCTATCTCTCCCCGGCCCAGGTTGGTGGATATTCTATGGGAGCTTGAAGTCGCCAGCCGGACTAGACTGTCAGAATACGGCGAACGCCCGGATGGCCTATGGGTTGAGCATGTCATGCCTCAGACTTGGGGCGATGATTGGCCTCTACCGAACGGCCAACCTGCCGATCCGAATTCCTTGGATCAAGAGACCGTCGCTCGAAATTCGAAGCTTCACGCCTTGGGCAATTTGACGCTTCTCTCAGGCGGGCTCAATATCTCGTCTGGAAACAAGAGCTTCAGGGAGAAGAGACAGAGATTCGAAGAGCATTCAGGACTCTTCCTGAACAAGTGGTTTGCCTCGCGCGACCGATGGACCGAAGAAGAAATAGAGGAACGCGGCGAAGCTCTGTCGGACTTAGCTTTGCAAATCTGGCGTCTTGATCGCGCCAGCTAAGCTGTGGTGAACAGAAAGCAATCCGTCAGTATGGTGGGCTCTGGGGGTGACGACCAGTCACGGTGTTACAAGTCTGAATGGGCGTATTTCTGGGGGTATTGGACGACTTTAGAGTTGAAAAACCTAATTATTTCAGTTGTATAAATTGTAAATATGACTCCTCTCCTGGCACCATCCCCCCACCTTGGTGTTGGAAGCTGCGCGTGCCCCTCGCAGGGTCAGGTGGCGGTGTTCGTTCTACACCTGGTTTCAAGGTCTATACGGGCCAAGTTCCGCATTGTGCGCTTCGATCCTCTGCTGCGTCTTTGCACGTCTAAGGGAGCTTATCGGAGCTCATGTAGCGGTTCGACCAAATCGCTCCGCTTGATCATCCGGAGGCGCGGACTGAGCAGCATGTTCAGGAAATCTGATCTTTTGCTGCTCCCGCGACTCAATCCGCTCTTCAAGCGCTTCCATGGTATGTTGCGGACGGCTCAGGTTAACCGGGTGTTCCGTTACGGGGAGGCATTGTGAAGATCACGCATTCTTCGCCGGACAGGCTGGAGATAGGCGCCAGCCCCGGCGGTCTTTTGTGGTCCCTTTATGCGATACTCATCGGTTTGTCGCTTCTCGGGCTGATGCTTTTGAGCAAACAGCTCTGGTTGCTGGGCGGGATCGTTGTTGTGACGGCCTGCGTCTTCGTCGTGGTTGCCGCCGATCTCGGCCGGACCATCCAGATCACCTTCGATCGTCCCAACGATCTTTTGACAGTCCGGATTGTTGGCTTTTTCGGAACGCGGTCGACGACACATCCCGTGAGCGGACTTGTCCGGGCGGCCACCCGCGTCGGAGGCGCAACGAGCGGCTATGTGGGAAAAACCAAGCGCGCCGTCGTGGTGACGACGGATGACAGAGAGATCCCACTCAACGACTACTTCGAGACCGGACCGGGCGCGGAGACCGTAGCGGCTGCCGTCAACACGTGGCTTGACGTCTCATAGCGCCTCGACTGCGTGGCATTCGAGCCTCCCCCTGCGGGCCGAGACGTGGCTGCTTGGCGGCATCACGAAAGTCGCTGTGGCAGAGCGGGGACACCTCGAGGCGGGTGCGACCGCGTCCGCACTCTTGCGCCGGTCACCTGGCTGAGCGACAGGGCGTCGTCGCCTCGCAGCGCCCTTGTGATGCGAACATCGAGCGGATGGCTCAACGCCGCTCCCCGACACGCGGCCTCGATGCGCCGGAGACAAGAGCCCGTCCCAAGGCGTGCCAATCCCGATGCCATCAACGATGGGGGCCATTGAGGAGGCCAGAGCGTCGGGCTGGTCAACCATGCCGCGACGTTTCGGCCTGTCGTGCGCGTCAGACCTAACCGCACTCACGGCAGACCACTGGTCTGACAGGAAGAGCCGCGGCGCCGCTCTCGCAGGCACATTCCGCAAACACCGCGGGTTTGCGTGAAGATGTTCTGACATTCCCCAATTCGCGACAGCCTGTTTTTGCGCTGTCATCAAGTTGCGCTTTGCGTCGAGCAGACCTTTGCGCAGGACACCCAATGCTCGACGCCTTTGACGCTCCCGGCCAGTTCTGGCGCGGAAATCTCCACGGCCATTCCACTAACTCCGATGGTCACCTCTCTCCCGAGGAGGTTTGCACGGCCTACCGCGATCAAGGGTACGACTTCGTCTGCCTCTCGGACCATTTCCGTCCGATGTTCAACTTCCCGATTTCCGACACCCGACCCTATCGAGACAACGGGTTCACGACCATTCTGGGGGCGGAGGTGCACGCACCGGTGACGACCCGCGGCGTTGATTGGCACATCCTGGCCGTGGGCCTGCCCGAGGGCTTTCCGGCGACATCGGACACCGAGACCGGGATCGAGCTGGCACGGCGCTGCGCCGAGGCGGGTGCCTTCGTGGCAATCGCCCATCCGGCGTGGTACAATCTAGAACTCTGGGATGCGCTCGCGCTCGACGCCGCCCATTCCGTCGAGGTCTACAACCACACCAGTGGAGTGCGCACGTCGCGGGGCGACGGCTCTTCGATGTGGGATGCACTGTTGTCGGCCGGGCGGCGCCTCAGCGGCATTGCGGTCGATGACAGCCATTGGAAGCCGGGTGCGCCCGATGCGTTCGGCGGCTGGGTGATGGTCAAGGCCGAGGACAATGAGCCCGACAAGCTGCTTGCGGCCCTGAAGGCCGGTCAGTTCTACGCGACCCAAGGCCCAGAGATCTCAGACCTGCGCCGAGTTGACGACACTCTCGTCCTGCGCTGCTCGCCCGCGACGCAGGTTTTCGCGGTGGGCCCGGTCGCCACAGCCGTGCATGTCGCCGGCGCAGCTCTTACCCGCGCAACGCTACCCCTTGAGACCTTCGACGGCTCCTGGTGCCGCGTTGTCGTTCGCGACGCGATGGGCCGCCGGGCCTGGACCAACCCGCTTTGGCTCGACTGACCCCAACACGGAGGGAACACCCCATGAAGCATCTTCTGTTGTCGACTGCGATGCTCGCACTCGCAGCGGCCACGGCCCACGCGCAAGACCTGCGCGTCGCCGTCTCGACCCACATCACGAACATGGACCCCCAGGACCAGACCGGGAACAACGGCGCGCCGATGCTCTATCAGGTGTACGACACCCTGATCGAGCGCGACAGCTTCTCGAACCCGTTGACCTTCAAGCCCGGCCTCGCGACCGCCTGGTCGCAAGTCGAGCCGACGATCTGGGAACTCTAGCTTCGCGAAGGTGTCGAGATGTATGACGGCACCACGTTTGATGCCGATGATGTCGCGTTTTCGCTCAACCGGATGCTTGTGGAGCGCGATCCGGAGTTCGCTGCGTCCTGGGGCCGGTGGTTTTACAACTTCGAGAAGGTCGAGGTTGTCGATCCCCTGACCGTGCGCATCCACACGTTCCGCGAGGACCCCAACTTTGAGACGCTGATCTCCGCCCGCTCGGCCGGGATCGTCTCAAAGGAGCACTACGAGGCCCTCGGCTTCGAGGACGCCTCCCTCAACCCCGTGGGCACCGGTCCCTACCGGGTGACCAACTTCGTGTCCCGCGACCTCGCTGTGATGGAGCGCTTTGACGCGTACTGGGGCGACCCGGCCCCGTTCGAGACGCTGACCTTTCAGTATGTCGAGGAGGTTGCCAGCCGTGTGACGGGCCTCGTCAATGGTGAGTTCGACCTCGTCACCAACATCCCGCCCGATCAGGAAAGCGCCATGCAGGGCGATGACATCACCACAATGGGTGTCACCTGGCCGATGTTCCACGTTTGGATCATCGCGCAGAACAACCCGCCGACCGACAACCCCGATGTCCGCAAAGCGCTGCGCCTGTGCACCGACCGCCAAGCGCTTGTGGACGGGCTCTGGGCAGGCAAGGCCCACGTGCCGACAGCGCATCAGTTCGAGGAGTATGGGGAGCCCTACTACATCGAGGGCCTCGATCTCATCGAGTTTGACCCGGAAGAAGGCAAGCGCCTTCTGGCCGAGGCCGGTTATGACGGCACGCCGATCCTCGCCCAGTTCCCGCGCTCGTACTACCTCTACGGAGATCTCGCCGCGCAGGTGATCCAGCAGCAATGGGCGGAGTGCGGCATCAACCTCGAGCTTCAGGAGGTTGACGAGATCAACTACGAGGAAATGAACGTCCGCGCCTGGTCGAACCCGATGTACTATCCCGACCCGATGGGCGCGATGGACACACATTGGTCAGACAAGTCCTGGGTGTCGAGCCGTGGCCCACTCTGGTCCCCATCCCATCCCGAATGGGCCGAGACCTATGAGGCGGCGCGCTATGAGACCGATGTCGATGCGCGACGGGAGGCCTACCGGCGTCTGCTGGAGCTCTCGGAAATCGAGTCGGGTTGGCTGCTGATGTACGAGCCCCATGAGGTGTATGGAATGCGCGAAGGCCTCTCCTTTGAGATCCCCGTCGCCCAGCGCCCCTACGTCCTGCCGTTCCGGGCCGGCGAAGTGACGATTGGCGCCAATTTCTGAACCTGTCGCGCCGCCCGGCCGCCCGGGCGGCGCACATCTTTGCCAGGACCCCCATGTGCCCAATGTAGTCCCCAGCCCCGGCCGTGTGTGCGGCTGTCGACCGACCCGAGCCGCGCATTTCGACGGTGGCCGCGCGCAGCCGCACCCGCTTGAGGCTCGTGGGCCAGCTCTCTCACGCGTGATCGGCCAGCGCTGATGGCACGGTTCATGGCCATCCGCATCGCACGCGCCGGGGTCACCATGTTCCTCGTTCTGGTGATTGCATTCGTGACGCTCAGGCTCTCCGGCACTCCGTTCGAGTTCATGTATCCCGAGGGCATCACGGCCGAACACCTGGCCGCGTTGGAGGCCAAGTACGGTCTCGACCGGCCCTGGATTGAGCAATTCTGGGTCTATCTGACGGACATCTTTCAGGGCAATTTTGGCCGCTCGCTCTACACCTCTGAGCGTGTCTGGGAGATGTACGCCGACCGGATGCCCTACACACTCGCCGTCGGAGGTTTGGCGCTCGTTCTTGCCATCCTCATCGGTATCCCGCTTGGGGCGCTTGCCGCGCTCTACCGGACGTCACCGGGGGCGCGTGTCGGCATGGGGCTTGCGTTTCTCGGCTATGCGATCCCGCATTTTGTCATCGGGATCGGGCTCATATTGTTCTTTGGCTACTATCTCCGGGTCTTGCCGACGACGGGGCTCGCCACGCCACAACACTACGTGCTGCCTGTGGTCACGCTGGCAATCCCAATGATCGCAGCCATCGCGCGGTTCATGCGTGCGGCCATGCTCGATGCGATCGGACATGCCTACGTGAACACGGCGGTGTCCAAGGGCCTGACGGATGGCAAGATCGCCCGAGGCCACATCCTGCGCAATGCCATGATTCCGCTGATCACGGTTCTGGGACTTGAGATTGCAGGGCTTCTGAATGGGTCGATCTTCGTCGAGGCGGTGTTCTCGCTGCCGGGCGTCGGACGTGTCCTTGTCGACGCGGTCGAGGGGCGCGACTTCCCCGTTCTGCAGTTCGGGCTGATCGCCTATGCCTTTATCGTCGTGGTCGTGAACCTCATCATCGATCTCTGCTACGTGACGGCCGACCCGCGCATAAGGCTCGACGGCTGATGGCCGACGCGACCCTCACCCCACCGCGCCCGCTTCGGGTCGACGCGTTGACCGTGTCCATCGCCGGGCTCCTCTTGATCATCGCGCTGGGCGTGCTCGCCCCGTTGATCTCGCCGCACGACCCAAACGCGACGAACCTCCTCGCGCGGTCGCAGCCGCCCGTCTGGATGGAGGGGGGCACCTGGACCCATGTCTTCGGCACCGAAAACATCGGTCGCGACCTGCTGAGCCGCTGCCTCTACGGCATCCGCACCAGTTTCGGCATCGCGACCCTTGGCCTTATCTTCAGCGCCGTCCTCGGGGTGTCGCTTGGCCTACTCTCGGGCCTCGGCGGGCCGTGGGTGGACCGGATCGTGATGACCATCACGGACGTCTTCATCACGCTCCCGAACCTGCTCCTCCTTCTCTGCGGCATTGCCCTTCTCGGCACCGACATCTGGGTGCTTGTCCTGATGATCGGCCTCATCCGTTGGGAGGCATACGCCCGCCTCGTGCGGGGCCAGGTCCTCGCGTTGCGCGCGGAGGGCTATGTCGAGGCGTCCCGCGCGCTCGGTGGGGGCCAAGTGCGCATTGCCCTTCTGCACATTCTGCCAAACCTCGCCTCGCCCCTCGTTGTCATCCTGACGCTGTCCTTTCCCGGTGTTCTGCTCATGGAGGCCGGGCTGTCGTTCCTCGGCGTGGGCGTGCAGCCACCGACCGCATCGCTCGGCCGGATGATCGGGGACGGGCGCGACCACCTCATCAACGCCTGGTGGATCACCGGTATGCCCTCCATCGTCATCGTGACGATCACGCTCCTCTTTCAGCTCATCGGCGACGCGCTGCGCGACCGGATCGACGTCCTGACCGATGGCTGACCCGGTGCTCAGCGCGCGGGGCGTGCACGTCCGCTTCGACACACAGGCGGGCCAGGTGCATGCCGTGCGCGGCATCGATCTGGATCTCCACCCGGGCGAGACGGTCGCGCTGGTGGGTGAGAGCGGAGCCGGGAAATCGGCCTTTGCCAAGGCGATCCTCCACCTCCATCAACTGCCGTTCACGCCCAACAGGACCCATATCGACGGCACGATTGCGCTTCATGCGCCGTTCAAGGCGACCTTGTCCGACGGCGATCCGGAGGTCATCCGGAAAGCCCGCGCCCGAGCGGTCGGCATGATCTTTCAGGATGCCCTGTCAGCCCTCAACCCGGTTCAGCGGATCGGGCCACAGATCGCCGAAGCCCTCCGGCAGGCTGCCCCCGAGGCCACGCCCGAGGACGTGGATCGAGCGGTCCTGGATGTCGTGGGCGCGATTGGCTTGCCGACCCCGGAGGAGACCATTCACGCCTATCCGCACCAACTGTCCGGCGGGCAATGCCAGCGCGTGGTCATCGCCGTCGCCGCAGTTCGTCATCCCGTGGCCCTCATCGCCGATGAACCGACCACAGCGCTTGACGTCACGGTGCAGGCACAAATCCTGAAGCTTCTGAAATCGCTTTAGGATCTTCGCGGTATGGCAATGCTCTTTATCACCCACGACTTGGGCGTCGTGGCCGACATCGCCGACCGGGTCGCTGTCATGCGCAACGGCGAAGTGGTCGAGCTTGGCGACACGAGGCGCGTCTTTACCCACCCGCAGCACCCCTACACCCGAACGCTCCTGGCGAGCCGCCCCGGCTCGCGGGGGCACGGTTGGGGTGCGTCCCCTCCGGCAAACGGTGGCCAAGCCGCGTCGGAAGCGGCGCCCATCGTCCTGGCAAACGCGGTCTCGTTCTCCTATGGCGGCGGTCTTTTTGAGCGGCGGAGATCGGGCTTCGTGCTCGACCGGGCCTCGCTCCGCGTCGACACCGGCCATGTGCACGGGATTGTGGGGGAGTCGGGCTCTGGCAAGTCCACACTGGGTCGCTTGCTTCTGGGGTTTCTCAAGCCGAGCAGCGGCCAGATCGAGACCTGCGGAGAGACGCCCTTCGGGTTGCGCGGGGACGCGCGCCGGAGGTTCCGGCGGAACGTCCAAGTGATTTATCAAGACAGCGCGACAGCCCTGAACCCGCGGCTGACGCTCGGGCGCTCGGCGGCTGAGGGGCTTGAGATCAATGGGCAGAGCGTTGCGAAGGCACGGGCCGAGGTCCAGCGCCTCTTCGACCTTGTCCAGCTTCCCGAGGCCCTGATGGACCGCTTCCCCCACGAAGTGTCGGGCGGCCAGCGCCAGCGTGTTTGCATTGCCCGCGCCCTTGCCACCAAGCCGAAGCTCTTGATCGCAGACGAGCCTGTCACGGCGCTCGACGTTTCGGTTCAGGCGCGCATTCTCGAGCTCTTTGCCGAGCTTCAATCCGATCTCGGTCTGACGATGCTGTTCATCTCGCACGACCTCGGCGTCATTCGGGAGCTCTGCAGCCGCGTGTCGGTGATGCATCAGGGCCGTGTGGTCGAAACCGGCACTGCCGACCAGGTCCTGAGTCATCCAGAGACGGACTACACCCGCACGCTGATCTCAAGCTTGCCGACTCATGCCTGGGCCTGACCGCCCCCCTGACCTCGCCTGCCGAGATCCGCGAGCCGACGCAGCATCCAAAATAACAAGGACAAGTCTATGCCACTGATCCTAGGCGCCGCCCTCCTTCCGCAGGAGCTGCCGGCGCATCACAACTGGCTTCGGGAAAAGCCCCGCGACCTCGAGCTTCAGGGCTTTCACGGGGCCGAGATCGACGGCGTCGACGTCAAGGCAAAGGCCGCCGAGGTTCGGCCGCTTCTTGAGGGCATTGAGGGCCGTATCGGACTGCACGGCCCCTTTCGCGGGTTCCAGCTCGACACCGAGGATCCCGAGGTCCGGTCCGTTGTGCATCGCCGTCTTGACCAAGGGCTCGACGCCTGTGGATGGCTCGGCGCGACGCAGATGGTCGTCCACAGCCCGGTGAAGGCCTGGTATCACGAGAACCTCGACAACAAGGACGACGGCTGGGAGAAGCTTTACCACCGCGTGGAGCTCGCGCTCGGTCCGGCACTTGCGCGTGCCGAGGACATGGGTGTCGAGTTGGTGATGGAGAACATTGAGGACCGCGATCCGTCGGCCCGCGTCCAGCTGGTGGAGCGCTTGTCCTCACCGGCGCTCAGGGTGTCGATCGACACGGGCCATGCCGCCTACGCCCACGGGATCGGCAATGCCCCCGCCGTGGATCGCTTCGTTCGCGCGGCCGGCAACCTCCTGACCCATGTCCACATTCAGGACACCGATCATTTCGCGGACCGGCACTGGGCAATCGGGGACGGAGAGCTCCCCTGGGTGTCGATCTTTGCGGAACTCGGCAAGCTGACCTCCAAGCCGCGCTTGATCATCGAGTTGCGGGACAAGTCCGAGGTTCAAAGGTCCGCCGCCTGGCTCACCCAACGCGGCCTCGCCGAATAGGCCGGTCCCGGACGCCTTGAACCCTGCTCGGGCCACCGGAGCAATCCCGTTGTCAGAGACCTGTGCACTTCGGCACAAGGCCCGACCGGGGTTTCAAAGCCAAGGGCCGCCCCCCCCGCGTCTGGGTAGATCGCCCGGAAAGGCGGAACGGCCGGTGCGAGGTCGGCATGGGCCTCTCCGCGTCCAGTTATCTCTGGCCTTGCTCCTGATCTTGTCGGTTCCCGTTTTCTTCTGTGGTTTGGATTGCGGCTAAGACCGGCTGAGCTGATCTTAAGCGGGCGCCGGCCGGGTTGAGCGTAGCCGGTTGGCCATCGCGGCCGGCGTTTGCCTCCCAGCGTGGTGCGCTCTTCTGCTATGACCTTCATTGTCGAGAGATCCCTCAAAGCTGCGTTGCCAAGCGACGCATCTGCGGACATCCCCTTCAGCCCGCACGTCTGAAAGGGTCAGCCGAAGCTGCGTGTGCCGACCTCCCCTGGACGCTTGCTCGGGTCATCGCGACACAGACCACTTGGTCCAGCACGTGCCGATGCCCGCCCGGCCCTCGCCCCTCGGGTTTGCAGACGGACTTGGCGAAGGGCTTTGGGAGAGGCGGTTCGGCCCGCTTTGCAAAGGCATGGTGCCCCCTCTCTCAAGCGCCACTTGGAAGCACGCACCCGGCGGTCCCCGAGTGTCGTGCGGCGAGGGTGCGACCGCCAAACCGCCTCCGCCTGGTCGCTGAGTGCGCCGGTGTCACACAGTCTCGAGATCATCCGGGCTGAGGTCTGCTGCGCAGGGCGCGCTACGGCAGAAATGTGAGCCCGGTCAGCAACACAACGCCTGAGACCAGCAACGTGATCACGCAGAACCCCATGATGTCGCGCGCGGACAGCCCCGCGATGGCGAGCGCTGGCAGCGCCCAGAACGGCTGGATCATGTTGGTCCAGGCATCCCCCCAGGCGACCGCCATAAGGACGCGGGCCTTGTCGGCGCCGAGCGCCTCGGCCGCCGGCATCACGATTGGCCCCTGAACCGCCCATTGGCCGCCGCCGGACGGGACCAGCACATTCACAAACCCCGCGCTGAGGAAGGCGAGCGCCGGCAGGATCGTCGCATTGGCGCCGGTCACAAAGAGCTCTGTCAGCCCGGCCGCAAGACCGGAACCCACCATCATCCCCATCACACCCGCATAGAACGGGAACTGGATCAGGATGCCGCCGACGCCCTTCACGGCTTGCTCGAGCGCTGCACCGAAGGCCTTGACCGACCCGTGGAGCGCCAAGCTGAGAAAAAGAAAGATGAAATTCACAGTGTCGAGGCTGAGGGCGAACACGCCCGTCGCAATCTGCCAGGCGACAAAGGTGATCCCGAAGACGCCGGCGATCCGCCCGAGCCAGGGTGTCCGCTCCAACCGCTCTGCCGGGGTTTTGGGCGGGGCGTCATCGGCCGTGTCTTCCTCAGCAAACACAACGTCGCGGGCGTAGGTGGTCGGGCCGCCATGACCGAGCATGAGGCGATTGAGGAGGGGCAGGAGCACCACCATCGTGGCCACCAGAATCAGATTGAAAGGCGCGAAGATAGTTTCCGATGCCGGGATCAGCCCAAGCTCCGCCTCAAGGAAGTTCCCGGGCGTCGCCGCCGTGAGTGGGACGGAGCCCGAGAGCCCCGCATGCCAGATCAAAAACCCGGAGTATCCACTTGCGATCAGCACGCGGTAGTCGACATCCGGAACTTCCCGCGCCAGACACCGTGCAAAAAAGGCGCCGATGACAAGGCCGAAGCCCCAGTTGATCCAACTCGCCACGAGGGCGACCAGCGTGACCAGCACGATCGCTTGCGCGGGCGTGCGCGCGCGCCGGGCGAGAGCGCTGAGGAGGTTCGAAAAGAACACCGTCGACGCAAGGACATAGCCCGTGACCAGCACCAGCGCCATTTGCATGGCAAAGGTCAGCAATCCCCAGAACCCGTCGCCGAAGTAGACGACCATCTCGATGGGCGACCCGCCCCCACTCACCACCCCCGCCGCGAACACAATCAGGGTCAGAACAAGAACGATCGCCAAAGGCTCCGGCAAGTAGGACTGTATGACTTTGTCCACTGCGCCTGTGATTCGACCAAAGAGAGAGGGCGTGGTCTGCTCCGACATCTCAGACATGATGCGATCTCCATCAGGACTGCCCCTCTCATACTCGGCCTCGGACGTTCGGCAAGTGGAACGCTGGGCAATGGTCGGGCAGGGCGGCACATGTGACTGCGAGACGAGCAGTCGTGCGGATCGACCTGCCTCAGCCCAAACAACCCGGATCGAATTGCAAACGGGCAGCAGATTGATGCGCCACGACTGGTTTTCCGGTGCCGATCGAGCTAAATCCACTTTAGATTGAGTAAACAAGAGTGTGACCGGGCACAGTGATCATCCGTCTAAGAAGCTTTTTGGCCGCAGCCTTTATTGTGGCCTGTTGTATACCGCTTGCCATTTTCTGGCTCTGGCCTTTTTCTGTAGCGTTGGACCGCCACATGGAGGACGCGCGCGGACGGCACTTGATCATTGCCCAAGACCTCGCCCTTGTTCTGTCGACCTACAAAGAAAATCTGGTGACGGCCTTCGATGCGTTCAGCGGGCCGATCTCTGCCGGCGGCGGCGAAGACTCGTGGCCGATGTTCGAGCATCTGAACGTGCGCAAAATCTGCGTCGCAGATCTCACGAGCGGCCAGGTTCGCGCCGCGCCGTTTGAGCGCGGCGACAGGTGTCCGGCAACCGTGCCGGCTGCGCGCCTGCCGCTCTTCCAGGACCTCGCGGCGGGGGGCGGTGTTGGCATCTCGCCGGTGATGGGAGATCCCGGCACGCTGCAGCTCGTCTTTCTCGTCGCGCAGAAGGGCGATGCCCTGGTGATCGGTGCCATCGACATGCGGGTCCTTCGCGAGCTTCTGGGACATGTGACCTTTGGCGAGGCTGGCCATGCGGCGATCGTCGATCACTCGGGGCGCGTGCTGGCGCATTCTGCCGAGGAAACAGGACAGTCGGAGGCCGACCTCTCGGACCTCGCGCCGGTCAGAGCCATCCGGGCGGGCCAGTCGGGTGTGGTCGTGTTCCATTCGCCTGCGCTCGATCAAGACGTGATCGCCGGCGTTGCGCCGGTGCCGGGCGTCGACTGGGGCGTGGTCGTTCCCCAGCCCGTGGAGGAGCTCAGTGCCGCCGCGGCCTCCTACACGCGAGACGGGCTCTTGATCCTCTCCTTCGGTGTGGTCTTGTCGATTGCCCTGGCGCTCAGCCTGTCGACGCTGCTGTCGCAACGCCTCAGCCAAACGGCGTTGGCGTTGAACCGGCTGGCGCGCCAGCAAGATGGGGTGTCGGTCCGTCCGAGCCGCAATATCATCGGAATAAGGGAACTGCTGTCGCTGGAGGCGGACGTCAATCGCCTGTCTGAGGAGAGCACATCCGCCCGCCATGCCCTGACAAACCAGAACCAGGCTCTCGCTACGGCCAATCAGCGCCTTCTCAGCGAGATGGAGGACCGACGGCGGGCTGAAATCCGGTTTCGGAGCCTTTTTGACAGCACGCCGATCCCGATCCGGGAGGAGGATCTCTCGGGCATGAAACGCCTGGTCGACGACGTTGGTATCCAAGATCCGGCGGCGTTCGAAGCGTACATTGACACCCACCCCGAGTTTCTGACGGCATGCGGAAACTCAATCGTGGTCGTCGATGCAAACTGTGCCGCTGTGGCGGAGCATGGGTATCCGGACAAGCGCGAGCTCCTGCAGAAAGTGGTTCGAACGCTCTCCCCCGCAGCAATGCGCATCGTCCGCATGACGGCGATTGCCCTCCATGCCGGGGCGCGTGCCCGGTCCTATGAGACCCAGATTATCCGAGCGAACGGCGATGTCCGCACAGTCGCCGCCACCTGGACGGTGATCCCGGGGCATGAGGACACGTACTCCCGGATCCTCCTCTCTTCCGTTGACATCACGGAGCGTCTGGCCTCCGAGGCGGCCCTTCGCCAGGCGCAAAAGATGGAGGCTGTGGGACAGCTCACAGGCGGTGTCGCGCACGATGTCAACAATCTGATGACCGTGATCGGAGGCAGCCTGGAGCTGATCGAGACCGAAGCAGCGCTCGACCCGGGCCACATTGTCCCGATTCAGAACGCGGTCCGGCGCGCATCGGACCTGACCCAGCGGCTGCTCGCGTTCTCGCGCAATCAGCCGCTCGACCCAAAGCCCCTCGATCTCCGCGATCTGGTCACCGGCATGACGGATCTGTTGCGCCACACGCTTGGCGAGGACATCGAAATCCAGATCGCGCCCCCGCGCGACCTCTGGCCCGCGCTCGCCGATCCGGGCCAGGTGGAGGCCACGTTGCTGAACCTCGCGCTCAACGCGCGGGACGCCATGCCGGAGGGCGGACGCCTGTCGATCGAGTGCTCCAACCGCACGGTTGGTGCGGGTGATGCATCCGGCGCTCAACCGGGCGAGTATGCGGTTCTGTCGGTCTCGGACACGGGCGGCGGGATGAGCGATGTGATCCAAGCCCGCGCCTTCGAGCCGTTCTTTACCACCAAAGAGGTCGGAAAGGGCAGCGGTCTCGGCCTGTCGATGGTCTATGGCTTTGCCAAGCAATCGAAAGGGGATGTCGTGATCGACAGCACGCCCGGCGCCGGCACGACGGTCTCTCTCTTCCTGCCGCGGTCGCCGGCACCGCCCAAACCGACGGCGCCGGCGCTGAGGACGATGGGATATGGCGGTCGTGGGGAGAAGATCCTGCTGCTCGAAGACGACCCGGATGTGCGGAGCTACCTCCGCCGGCTTCTCACCCGGTTCGGGTTTCAAGCCGTCACGGCAGAAGATGCGGCAACGGCGCGCCGGATCATCGAGAGCGGCGAGAGGATCGATCTTCTGATCTCCGACTTCATGCTGCCGGGGGGGGTGCGCGGACCCGAATTCGCCGCGGAGCTTCGGGCGCGCATGCCGGATGTGGGCGTGATCTTCATTTCCGGACGCCCATCGGATGTTGAGCTGTCGGGGCACCCGGCCCTCAGCGGGGCGCCGCTCCTCGCCAAACCGCTGCAATCCGATGAGCTCTACGATGTGATCTGCGAGAGCCTGCGCCGGGATGAGCCCGCTTCGGTCTGACGGTCAGTAGACGTCGCGCTGATAGCGGCCGGCGGATTTGAGGCCGTCGACATAGGCCTTGGCGCCCGCTTCGTCGGTCTGGCCATGCTGCGCCACAATCGTGTGGATGGCCCGATCGACATCCGCGGCCATCCGGCTGGCA
Source organism: Pseudomonadota bacterium (assembly GCA_038749815.1). Taxonomy (GTDB): domain Bacteria; phylum Pseudomonadota; class Alphaproteobacteria; order Rhodobacterales; family Rhodobacteraceae; genus Algicella. The sequence continues at coordinate 16,897 of JBCDHQ010000049.1, forward strand.
TCCCCGCAGACATAGATCGCAGCACCCGCCTCCAGCCACTCAAAAAAGCGCGCGCCCTCGGCTTCCATCAAGTGTTGGACATAGACCTTCTCGGCGCCGTCACGCGACCAGGCGAGGCTCAGCCGGGAGAGGAGGCCGCTCTCGGTCCAAGCGGTTAGCTCGTCGGAGTAGAGGTCATCCTCCGCAGCATGTTGATCGCCGAAAAAGAGCCAGTTCTCAGCCGTGGCGCCGCGCATCTCGCGCTCCTCGAGGAAGGCACGAAACGGGGCGATGCCGGTGCCGGGGCCGATCATGATCAAGGGCCGCGTGTCATCCGCCGGCAGGTGGAAATGGGGCGTCCGTTGCACATAGACGCCAACCGACCCGCCCTCCGCCAGCCTGTCGCCGAGGAAGGTGGACGCGACGCCGATCCGGTCGAAGTCGTTCAGCCTGTAGTGCACCTCGGCAATGGTCAGGTGGACCTCTCCGGGATGCTTCTTGGGGCTCGACGAGATTGAATAGAGCCGGGGTTGCAACGGTCGGAGGCCGTCGGCGAGGGCCTGCGGCGTCAGATTTGCCACCCCAGCCCGCAAAACGTCGAGGATCTGTGTGTCCTCCGCCGGCGCAACGCCCCAGGCCTCGGCCGTCTTCGGCGCAAGCGTCGTGAGATCGAGCGCGCTGTAGAGCGCTTGTCTGAGCGTCGTGGGCCCGGCCTTGATCTCCACCACCGCCCGTCCGTCGAAGCCGGTCACCTCAAGGATCGCATCAACGAGCTCAAACGCATTGAGCGGCCAGACACCGAGCGCATCGCCCACCTCATAGGCAAGATCAGGACCGCCGCCGCAGAGCGAGATCTCGATGTGGTTCACGCATTTGGCCGAGCCCGGTCCACTGAGCCGTCGCGCCTCGATCAGCGTCCCCATGAATGGATGCGCCTTGTCGAAGGCTGGCGCCGGGGGCTCGGCCGGAGCGGCCGTCGATGCGGCGCCGGCGGCCTCAGCAAATGCGGGTGCGTCGAAGACGCCGTCCCGCCACGCCGCATAGTCGCTGTCATAGTCGACATCGCACGCCACAAGCTCCGCCACACGCGTCGCCCCAAGCTCAGCGAGCCGCGCATCGAGATCCCGCGCCGCTTTGTTGAAATGCGGATAGCTGCTGTCGCCGAGGCCGCAGACGGCGAAGTTGAGGCTCGCCGGCAAGGCGGCACAATCGGGCGCCATCAGCGCCTCGTAGAAGGACCGCGCGTTGTCCGTCGGCTCCCCCTCCCCATGCGTTGCCGCGACGAACAGGACATGCCGGGCGCTCGCAAGATCTGCAGGGGTTGTCGCGTTCAGCTCCGCCAGCTCCGCCGCAAACCCCTTTGCGGCGGACACTTTCCGCAAATCCTTGCAGAGCGCCTCAGCCGTCCCGGTCTGGGACGCGAAAAAGACTTTGAGGGGGGTCTGGACGACCTCCTCGTCTTTGGCGGTGGCCAGCGCGTGAAGGCCCGCGAAGAGGCCGTTCAGATAAGTCCGCTGCTCCTCGGTGAAGGGGCTGCCGGCGGGA
>JBCDHQ010000050.1:0-18367 GCA_038749815.1 Pseudomonadota bacterium
CCCCATCCGTGCCGTCGACGGGATCCAGCCGAGCGAGCTGGCCCGGATGATGCAGGCCAATTTCGACACGGCCCTCGATGCGCGCTATGCGATTGCCGACGGCACACTCTGGTCCGTCTTCATTCACCCGCTCTCCCCTCTGAAGAAGAGCCAGCTCGTCTCCGGTCTCGGTCAGACGGTGAACCTCGCCAAGACCTATGGCACGTTCTACACGGGCGGGGCGCTCACTTATGGCGGCGGCGATTCCGGTGGCCTCCATCGGGAACTGATCGACCGCCTGCTCGAACAGACCGATCCGATCTGACGGCGGATCGGGGCTTTCACCTCCCTCTGCAACGCGCCACAAGGGCGCGAAGACGCGTCGCTCGGAGGGGGCCATGATCGAAGCTGTTTTGCTGTGTGCGGGCACGGACACGCGTGAACATGGTCGCGGTCCCCTGAGCCTGGCGCGCGCGACGGGCCTCGCGGCGCGCCGGGACAGTCACAAGATCGCCCTCGACCTCGGAGGCTGCCGATGAGCGGGCGGGTCTTTGTGATGCTGTTTGCGGCGATTGCGGCCCTCTTCGGTGGCGCGCTTTGGTACTTTCAGGTCTACGCCTACTACGACCAGATCGAGGGGGTGACCTCGCTCGACGTGGCGGGCCAGGAGATCGCGGTGGAGGACTACCGCGGCATTGATGCGGCGACGTCGCCCAACAAGCTCCGCGCGTGCTTCCGGGTTGATCCGCGCGCGTTTGAGGGCATTCCCGTCGCGCCCGAGCCGGAGCCCCTGATGCCGCCGGCTTGGTTTGACTGCTTTGACGCGCGGTCGATCTCGGACGATCTGGCCGCCGGAGTGGCGGCGGCGTATCTCGCCGCCGACGAGACGCCCGATGGCGCCGAAGGGTATGAGATCCTCAGAATGATCGCCGTCTATCCCGACGGACGCGGGTATCTTTGGCGCCACTACCGCGAGGCCGAATGACCCTCGACGCGCTGTTGCAAGACATCGTGGCCGAGATGGCAGCGGCGTCAGACCGCGGTCGCGTCGCCAGCTACATCCCAGAGCTGGCCTGCGTCGATCCCGGCGCGTTCGGGATCGCTGTGGTCCTGGCCGATGGCACCGAGTACGGTGCAGGCGACGCGGCGGTGCCGTTCTCCATCCAATCGATCTCAAAGGTGTTTATGCTCGCCGCGGCGCTTGAGCGCATCGGCGATGTGCTCTGGGCGCGTGTGGGACGGGAGCCATCGGGCAATGCGTTCAACTCAATCGTCCAGCTCGAGCGGGAGCGCGGCGTGCCGCGCAACCCCTTCATCAACGCAGGTGCCATCGTGATGGCCGATGTTCTGCTTGGGGACCAGTCTCCGAGCGCGACCGTTGAGCAGGTTCGCGCACAGGTTGCAGCGCTCGTTGGCGAGAGCATTGCCGTGAATGCCAGCGTCGGGGCATCTGAGCAGGCGACGGGCGCCCGCAACCGGAGCCTCGCGCATTTTATGGCCGCCGAAGGAAATCTAGAGGCATCGGTTGAAGATGTGCTCGCAACCTACTTTGGATGCTGCGCAATCGAGATGAGCTGTCGACAGCTTGCGCAGGCCGGTCGGTTCCTTGCCTGCGACGGGCTGGTCTCGGGAGAGCGGCGCAGCCCTGCCGCGCGCGTGCGCCAGATTGGGGCGCTGATGCTCACCTGCGGGCACTATGACGGCTCGGGCGATTTTGCGTATCGCGTGGGACTGCCGGGGAAGAGCGGGGTCGGCGGCGGGATCCTGGCGATTGCGCCCGGGCAGGCCTCGATCGCGGTTTGGTCGCCCGGCCTTGGCGAGAAGGGAAACTCCCGTCTCGGAACCCTCGCCCTGGAGCGATTGACCGCGGCGACAGGATGGTCCGTCTTCGCCCCTTGACGTCCCGCCGCCTATCCGCGAAGGCCACGGCGCAGCTTCCGAGGATCCCATGCCCGACCTCCTGCTCGAACTCTTTTCCGAGGAGATCCCGGCGCGGATGCAGGCCCGCGCCGCCGAGGACCTCCGTCGTTTGACGACCGACGCGCTTGTCGAGCCGGGCCTCACTTATGAGCGCGCGGGCAGCTTCGTGACGCCGCGGCGACTGACGCTCTCGATCGAGGGCCTCACCGAGCGCTCGCCCGACCGGCGGGAGGAGCGGAAGGGCCCGCGCGTCGATGCCCCCGAGAAGGCAATCGAGGGCTTCTTGCGCTCAACCGGCCTCACCCGCGAGGCGTTGACGGTCCGCGACGACAAGAAGGGCCAGGTCTTCTTTGCGGAGATCCTCAGGCCCGGCCGGACGGTGGATGAGATCCTGATGGAGGTCGTGCCCGGCGTCATCGAACGCTTCCCGTGGCCAAAGTCCATGCGGTGGGGCACGGGGCGGCTGGCGTGGGTGCGGCCGCTTCGCGAGATCCTCTGTATTTTGACGGATGAGGTGGGGACGCGCGTCGTGCCCGCCACGATTGGTGATCTGACGGCTGGCAACCGCACTTGGGGCCACCGGTTCATGAGCCGTGGAGCGATCACTGTGACCTCCTTTGAGGGCTACGAGGCGGCCTTGGCGCGCGCCCATGTGATCCTTCGCGCGGACGCACGGGCGGATCGGATCTGGCATGACGCGACCACACGCGCCTTTGCTGAGGGTCTTGAGGTCGTGGAGGATCCTGGCCTCCTCGCAGAGGTTGCGGGGCTTGTTGAGTGGCCAAGTGTGCTGATGGGCCGCATCGGCGCTGAGTTTCTGGAGCTTCCCGCCGAGGTGCTTCAAACCTCGATGCGCGAGCATCAGAAGTTCTTCTCGGTCAGGAACCCAAAGACCGCTCGGATCGAAGGCTATGTGACCGTGTCCAACCGTGAGACGGCGGATGGTGGCGCGACGATCCTTGCTGGGAACGACAAGGTTCTGAGGGCACGGCTCGCGGATGCGAAGTTCTTTTGGGAGAACGACCTTCGGACAGTTGCCACTGGCGGCATGGCGGCGCTCGGAGCACCTCTCGCCGAGGTCACCTTCCACTCGAAACTCGGCAGCCAGGCCCAACGCGTGGAGCGCATTGCGGCGCTCGCCCGCGTCATCGCGCAGAGCGTCGGAGCGGATGGGGAGCGCACGGTCGAAGCCGCCAGGATCGCAAAGGCCGATCTCGCGTCCGAGATGGTCTATGAGTTTCCGGAGCTTCAAGGGGTGATGGGGAGCTACTACGCCCTCGCGGCGGGCCACTCGGATGCGGTGGCACAGGTGTGCCGAACGCACCACGCCCCCCTTGGTCCGTCCGATGCCGTGCCGACCGACCCGTTGGCCGTCGCGGTCGCCCTCGCTGACAAGCTCGACACGCTGACGGGGTTTTGGGCCATCGGTGAGACACCGACGGGCTCCCGCGATCCGTTTGCGCTCCGCCGCGCGGCGCTCGGTGTGATCCGCATCCTGATCGAGAACGACCTGCGCGTCAGCCTCGAGCGCAAGATTGCGCAGGCCGATATCGGCGTTCTTGGCGATGTGGGCGACAACGTGGTTCCAAATGTCGAGAGCTGGAAACACGATCTCCTGACCTTCTTCGCCGATCGGTTGAAGGTCTATCTCCGGGGCGAGGGGGTGCGGCACGACGTGATCGATGCCTGCTTCCGCCTGGGCGGGCAGGACGATTTGGTTCTGCTGGTGCGCCGGGTGCGGGCCCTGCAGGAGGGGCTCGGCACGCCGGACGGCGAGAACCTCGTTGCAGGGTTCAAGCGGGCCAACAACATCCTGACGGCCGAGGAGAAAAAGGACGGGGTTGAGTACTCGCTCGACCCACAGCGTGCTTTTGCGGAGGAGGGCGTCGAAATCGCCCTCTTCGACGCGCTCGACGCGGCGGACGCCGCGATCGCGCCGGCCCTCGACGCGGAGGATTTTGTCGGCGCCATGGCGGCCCTTGCCGCACTCCGCCGGCCAATCGATGCGTTTTTCGACGGGGTCACGGTGAACGCGCCCTCAGCGGCCGTGCGACGGAACCGGCTTTGCCTTTTGAACCGCATTCGCGTCGTGGCCCGGCGCATCGCGGTCTTTGACGCCCTCGAAGGCTAGGCGCGTGGCGACACCGCCGGCCTTCCTCAGCTTGGCAGAGGCCGCAGCGGACCCGGCTTGCGGCGCCCGAGCCGCGCGGCTCGCCCAGTTGGGAGATGCGGGCCTCCCCGTGCCCCGTGCTGTCATTCTCCCGCCCGAGGCCGTGTCTGCGATCGCCGCCGGCGCTTCTCCGCCAGCGCTGCCCGGTGACATGTTCCCGGTTGTCGCGATCCGGAGTTCGCCGGAGGTCGCGGGTTGGGGCGGGCCGCCGGCGCTTCTGAATGTCGGGGCCTCAGCCGTCACCCACAGTGCCCTGTCGGCCCGCGTGGGCGAGGCGCTTGCCAGCGAAGTGCGCCGCCGCTCCATCCAGACCTATGCCGATCGTGTTCTCGGGCTCGATCCGGTGGATTTTGATCCGGCACCTGGCGCAGACGCTGCGCGCGCCCTCCGAGATGCCCTTTCGCTCTTCGAAGCCGAGACAGGCGCATCGTGGCCGAAGGTCCCGGCGGCGCAGCTTGCCCTCGCCCTCCGCGCGATGGCGCAGGAGTGGGCGGCGCCGACGGCGCGCATGCTCCGCCAAGCGCGGGGGGCGCCCGAGGCTGCGGGCCTTGCCCTGATCGTGCAGGAGATGGTGATTGGCCTCGGCGCGGATGGCGGCGCGGGCCAGGTCCAAACAGTCGACGGCGATACGGGAGAGCGGTGCATCCTGGGGCGCTTTCTGCCCGAGGCCGAGGGTCCGGAGACCCGGCGCAGCCTGCGCGCGCCGCGCATGCTGACAGCCTCCGCGCGGGTGGCGGCCAAGCAGGTTGCACCGTCGCTTGAGGACACGCAGCCGCATACGGTTGAGGCGCTGACCTCGCTCACCGAGACGGCGGCGCGCGCCTTTGGCGACGAGATGCAACTCGACTTTGTGGTCGAGGCGGGGCAGGTGGCCATCTTGGATGCCGCCCCCGTGCGGCGGAGCGCGGAGGGCGCGATCCGGATCGCCGTCGATCTTGCGGAGCGTGGCATCATCGCCCGTCGCCAAGCCCTCCTTATGGCCGATCCGGAGATGCTGACCGATATGCTGCATCCCCAGATCGACCCGCTCGCCCGCCGGGACGTGATCGGACGGGGCCTTGCGGCGAGCCCCGGGGCGGCGGCGGGGGTCCTGGCCTTCTCGGCCGAGGCGGTGCTCGCGCTCGAGGCGCGGGGCGAGCCGGCGATCCTTGCGAGGCTCGAGACCAATCCAGAGGACATCCGGGCGATGCATGCCGCCGCCGGCGCGCTCACCGTGCGCGGCGGCATGACGAGCCATGCCGCCGTGATCGCCCGGGGCCTCGGGCGTCCTTGTGTGGTGGGTGCGGCTGACATGGCGCTCGACCCGGCGGGGGAGGCGCTGATGGCCTCTGACGGGCGGCGGTTTGGAGCTGGAGCCTGGATCACCGTCGACGGCACGCGCGGCGAGGTGCTTGCCGGCGAGGCCGCGATGCGAGCGCCCGCGCCCGGTCCCGCCTTCCACACTCTCCTCAGTTGGGCCGACGCGGTCCGTCGGCTCGGCGTGCGCGCCAATGCCGACACGGGCGCGGATGCCGAAACCGCGCGCAAGCTCGGCGCGGACGGGATCGGGCTCTGCCGGACAGAGCACATGTTCTTCGAAGGCGATCGCCTCGATCTGATGCGGGCGATGATCCTTGCCGAAGGCGAGGGCGGTCGCGCCGAGGCGCGCGAGACCCTCCGCGTGCGCCACACGGCCGATCTGGCGCAGCTCTTTCAGGCCGTTCCCGGGCAGCCCGTGGCCGTCCGCCTCCTCGACCCTCCTCTGCATGAGTTTCTGCCGGCTCACGCATCCGATATCGCGCGCCTTGCAGACGCGACCGGCCAAAGTGTCGAGGCCATAACCACGCGGATCGCCCATCTGCGAGAGTTCAATCCAATGCTCGGCCGTCGCGGTGTGCGCCTCGGCATCGCCGTGCCAGAGATATACGACATGCAGATCCGGGCGATCCTCGAAGCCGCTGCATCGGCCCCGGGTGACGTCGTCCCGGACATCATGATCCCGCTCGTCTCCGCGTTGCGGGAGGTTGAGCTGATTTCAACGCGCGTCGCGGCAATCGCGGCCGGCCTCGAAGACGCGCCGCAGTATCGGCTGGGCGTCATGATCGAGACGCCGCGCGGGGCGCTTCGCGCGGGCGATATCGCGCGCGCGAGTGCCTTCCTCAGTTTCGGGACCAACGATCTGACACAGATGACCTATGGCCTCAGTCGCGACGATGCCGGCCGGTTTATGGGCACCTACATCGCGGAGGGCGTGTTCCGAGACGATCCGTTTCACACGCTGGACACCGACGGCGTCGGCGAGCTCCTGACGCTCGCCGTCGAGCGCGGGCTCGCGGGCAACCCGGAGGCTGAGATCGGGCTGTGCGGCGAGCATGGGGGGGATCCCGCCTCAATCGCCTTCTGCCATGCCCGCGGGTTTGACTATGTGTCCTGCTCACCCTTCCGGGTGCCCGGAGCGCGTTTGAGCGCGGCGCAAGCGGCCATCCGGGCCGGCGAATCACCTGGCTGAGCGGTTTTTGGCCGAGCAAGTCCGAACGGAACGCAATGAAGGTTCGGAGGAAAACGGGATTTACTTACTCAACTTTAAGTTGTAATTTACCTTAAAAAATGACTTTAAGTAATTATTAATAAAAAAATTTCCCGCACAAGGAAAGTCGGCGGAAACCGGACCATGTGCCGCGGGAATACTCAACATCGTAGACTTTTGCCTCCCGGATCAGCCATCACCTTTCTGAGGAAGGTGCAACCAATTCGGGCATTCCCGGACAGGCCTGGGAGTGGGGGGTGGCATGGCTTTGACGACAACGCTGTCTCGGTTCTTCGTCCGGGGCAAAACGCCCCTTTGCGCGGCGTCACTGGTGCTGGCCTCCGGCTTGGCGCCTGTGCAGTCTCAGTATTCAATCCTCACGTCGGCGGAGACCGACGAGGCTGCAGCGCTCCAGATCTCAACCGTCATCGGACAGGAGCACACGTTGCGCAGCAACGGGCCGGTTGTCGGTGTGGACGGTGTCGGCATATCCCGCCCGTCCGTGCCGCTGCGATCTCTCCGCGCAGTCGAACCGCCCCGCACGCAAGTCGCGACCTTGTCGCCCTGGCGGGATCTTGTGGCTCTGGACTTGCGCGCGACGGAGCAGGCGAACGATGCCCAGCGGGAGGCACTCCCGACGCCAACGGCGCAAATCCAGGCGATCAATGTCTCTGCCCTCGATGCGCTGGACCTCCCGGAGGAGAGCGAGCCCCTGCGCTGCATGACGGAGACGCTCTATTTCGAGGCGCGCGGGGAGCCTCTGGAGGGCCAGATTGCCGTGGCGGAAGTCGTCCTCAACCGCGTCGACAGCCCGCGCTATCCGGACACGATCTGTGGCGTTGTGGCTCAGGGCGCGCATCGCCTCCATGCCTGCCAGTTCTCGTTCATGTGCGATCACGCGTCCGAGGAGATGGAGGATGAGGCTGTCCGCGACCGCTTGGCCAAACTCGCAGCGATCATGATCGAGGGGCGCGACCGGTTTCTGACCGATGGCGCCACGCACTACCACGCGACACGGGTCTCCCCGGACTGGGCCGGCCGCCTTGAGCAGACGGCGGAGATCGGGCTGCATATCTTCTATCGGCCGCCGCTTCGCCAGGCGGCCGCGGGCGGCTGACCCCCGCGCGTGGCGCGGCTCATCTTCGATCTCGACGGCACGCTCCTCGACAGCGCGCCGTCCCTGGCGGCGGCGGGCAACCGGCTGCTCTCCGATCTCGGCCGACCGCCCGTCGATGTGGCGACCTACACCCGGTTTGTCGGTCGAGGGATGACGGCTCAGGTTGAGCAGCTTCTTGAGGCAACGGGCGGCGTGCCCGGGGCGCTTGCCCCGCATCTCGACCGGTTTCTGGACCACTACAACCGGGATCCGGTCAGCCGGACTGTCGCCTTCCCGGGGGTCGTCGACGCCCTGGCGCGACTTCGGCTCGACAATCGGATCGGTGTGGCAACTCAGAAGCCGGAGGCGGCTGCACGGCATGTCCTCTCAGCCTTTGGCCTCGCCCCGATGATCGAGGCTGTCACGGGCGGCGATACGGTCGGGCGGTTGAAGCCGGACCCAGAAATGCTGCACCACACGGCCGCACAGCTCGGGTCTGGCCCGATCCTCTTCATCGGGGACAGCGGGGTTGATCGCGAGACGGCGCAGCGGGCCGAGGTGCCGTTCATCCTGCATGAAAACGGATACCGCGCAGCCAGCATTGCCGAGCTTGCACCGGAGGCGAGCTTTGCGCATTTCGACAACTTGCTTCAGGTGATCGCGACGCTCCTTCCAGCAACGGCCTGAGCGTGCTAGGTCCCCCCGCAATCCGCCGGGGGAGACCGCATGACACGACGCTATTTCGGCACGGACGGCATCCGCGGCCGCGCAAACACCCACCCGATGACGGCTGAGCTCGCGCTCCGCCTCGGTGCGGCTGTGGGGCGCTACTTCCGCCAGGGCGGCGCGAGCCACCGCGTGGTCATCGGCAAGGACACGCGCCGCTCGGGCTATATGCTCGAGAATGCACTGACCGCGGGGCTGACCTCGGTCGGTGCAGATGTCCTCCTGCTTGGCCCGGTGCCGACGCCGGCTGTGGGCATGTTGACGCGCTCGATGCGGGCCGATCTCGGTGTCATGATCTCCGCCTCTCACAACCCCTATCAGGACAACGGCATCAAATTCTTCGGCCCCGACGGGTTCAAACTGTCCGACGCCGCTGAGACCGAGATTGAGGCGATGCTCGACGAGATGCCGGCCCTTGCACCGCCGGAGGAGATCGGCCGCGCCACCAGGATCGAGGGCGACCGCGCGCGCTATGTCGAGATCGCAAAGCGCACTCTGCCGGCGGCGCAGCGCCTCTCTGGTCTCAAGATTGTTGTCGATTGCGCGAATGGGGCCGCTTACCGGACCGCGCCAGAAGTGCTCTGGGAGCTCGGCGCGGAGGTCGTACCGGTGGGCGTTGCACCCAACGGCTACAACATCAACAGGGGCTGCGGCTCCACCGACACCCGCGCCGCGGCCGAGGCGGTCGTGGCCCACGGTGCCGATCTTGGGATTGCGCTCGACGGCGATGCCGACCGGGTGATGATCCTCGACGAGACGGGGACGGTCTGTGACGGCGATCAGTTGATGGCTCTCATCGCGCGTCTCTGGGCCGATCAGGGTCGGCTCGCCGATGGCACGCTGGTGGCGACGGTGATGTCGAACCTCGGGCTGGAGCGGTACCTCGCGGGCCGTGGCCTGACGCTTGCACGGACGAAAGTGGGGGATCGCTACGTCGTCGAGGCGATGCGCGCGGGCGGGTTCAATCTCGGCGGAGAGCAGTCGGGTCATATCGTGATGACCGACTATGTCACCACGGGCGACGGGCTGATCGCCGGGCTCCAGTTCCTGTCGGCCATGGTCGCGTCGGGCGAGCGTGCCTCGGCCCTCTCCCGCACGTTCGAGCCGGTCCCCCAGCTTCTCAAGAACGTGCGCTACGCCCCGGGCGCCGCCCCCCTCGAGACCCCTGCGATCCAAACGGCCATCGCCGCCGCCGAGGCGCGCCTGGCCGGCACCGGCCGCCTCTTGATCCGCAAGTCCGGCACTGAGCCCCTGATCCGCGTCATGGGCGAGGCCGAGGACGAAGCCCTTCTGGCCGAGGTCGTCGGCGGCCTCGCCGCGGAGATCGAGCAGGCCGGTGCCCGAGGTGCCGCCTAGGTTACTAGCAACTTCCGGAGTGCTATCGTTAGGCGCAAAGCCCTCGAGGACCCACTCGACTAAGGCCAACGTGGCGGCGCCAGAGTTGCAAAAGCAGACTTCGCAGTGGCGCGCCATTCTAAGGGGTAAATGTACGACCACTTTCTGAGTCTACACTGATTGGCGCTTTGAAGACTTGAAATCCCTAGATTTCGACCTTAGATACCAAATGCTCGCGCTAAAGATGAGCTGAAAAATAGGAGGCATGTATACATGTCCGTTCACGTCGACCTAGAGTGGTTTCGCTCGGTACTCTCCGATCTCTGCTTAGTGCTCACCCTGATTTATTTGTTCAGAGAACTCCGAAAGAGTCCAAGCAAAGACAGCTAGTCGTACACCGACAGCGCACGTTGGTTTAGTTGCCGCTGACAGTAATCCAAAACCCCAGAAACGATCCGGGCGAACAAAGCCTCTGTATCGCAACCGAAACTTTAGTTTGAGAACTGAGGTCGCCGAAGATTTATTGCGCGTCGGCGGCAGCGAGGCTGCGTCCCAGTGGCAACGTGGTCATGTCCAGACCGAGCGTGCAAAGCAAAACTGGTGATGAAACATCCGCCGGGTTGCCCAACCACTTGTGCCGCTGTCTCCATCGCTTTGCATGCCTCACACATCCACCACCTCCACGAACTGCGCCTTCTCCTGGATGTAGTCGAAGCGGGCCTCCGGCTTCTTTCCCATCAGCCGCTCGACCAGGCGGCCGGTGTCGCCGGGCTCGAACTCATCGAGCGTGACGCGGATCAGGCGGCGGGTTGCGGGGTGCATGGTTGTCTCTTTGAGGTCCTTTGCGTTCATCTCACCGAGGCCCTTGAAGCGGGTCACGTCGATCTTGTTGGCCCGCCCCCCAAGGCCTTCGGCGAGGAGGCGGTCGCGCTCCGCCTCGGTCATGGCGTAGGCGCGGTGGGCGCCTTGCGTCAGGCGGTAGAGCGGCGGACAGGCGAGATAGAGATGTCCGTGATCGACCAGGGGCCGCATCTGGCTGAAGAAGAACGTCATCAGAAGGGCCGCGATATGGGCGCCGTCGACATCGGCGTCGGTCATGATGATGACCTTGTCATAGCGGAGGTCGTCGAGGCGGAAGCGGCTGCCATAGCCGGTCCCAAGGCTCTCATAGAGGTTTGAGAGCTCCTGGTTCTGGCCGAGCTTGGATCCCGCAGCACCGAGGACGTTCAGGACTTTGCCGCGGAGCTTCAGGATCGCTTGTGTCTCGCGGCTCCGCGCCATGCCGGCGGTGCCACCGGCGCTGTCGCCTTCGACCAGGAAGATCTCGGAGCCGTCGCGGGTCTTGGATGTGCAGTCGAGGAGCTTTCCGGGCAGACGCAGGCGCTTGGTTGCGGACTTTCGCTGCGTCTCTTTCTCGGCCCGGCGGCGGAGGCGTTCCTCCGCTTTGAGCACCAGGAAATCGAGGATTGCGCCCGCGGCCCGCGGATCCGCGGCGAGCCAGGTGTCGAAGCGGTCGCGGACCGCGGTCTCGACGAGCTTGACCGCCTCGGTGGACGACAGCCGGTCCTTGGTTTGACCGACAAAGGCCGGCTCAGCGATGAAACAGGAGATCAGCGCGGCGCCGCCGGACATGAGGTCCTCACGCGCGATCTGAGCGGCTTTGCGGTTGCCGGCGAGGTCGCCATAGGCGCGAATGCCCTTGAGGATCGCCGCCCAGAAGCCTTGCTCATGCGTGCCGCCCTCCGGGGTCGGGATGGTGTTGCAGTAGGACGAGACGAAGCCATCGGCTGCGGGTGTCCAGGTGACCGCCCAGTCGACATAACCAGCCGTGCCTGGGTTCCGCTCAGCAAAGTCGACGCGGCCGGCGAAGGGGGCCTCTGTGTATGTTTCGACACCGCCGAGACGCTCCGCGAGGTAGTCCGACAGGCCGCCTGGAAACCGGAACACGGCCTCTGTGGGGGTGTCGCCAGCGATCGTGGGGTCGCAGGCCCATCGGATCTCCACCCCCGAAAAAAGGTAGGCCTTCGAGCGCGCCATCGACAGCAGCCGGTCGGGGCGGAGGCGCGCCTGACCAAAGATCTCCCCATCGGGGTGAAAGGTGACAGCGGTGCCGCGCCGGTTCGGCGCAGGACCCACCTCCGTGACGGGACCCTGGGGCAGGCCGCGACTGAACTCCTGCGCGTAGAGCCGCTTTCCGCGCGCCACCTCCACCCGGAGGTGATCGGACAGCGCGTTCACAACCGACACGCCGACACCGTGAAGCCCGCCGGATGTCTCATAGGCCTTTCCGGAGAACTTGCCGCCCGCGTGCAGCGTGCAGAGAATCACCTCAAGCGCTGAGCGATCCGGGAACTTGGGGTGCGGGTCGACGGGGATGCCCCGTCCATTGTCGCGGACCGTGACGGCACCGCCAGCGTCAAGCTCAACCTCGATCCGCGTCGCGTGCCCGGCAACGGCTTCGTCCATTGCGTTGTCGAGGACCTCGGCCACCAGGTGGTGGAGAGCGCGCTCATCGGTGCCGCCGATATACATGCCGGGACGCTTGCGGACCGGCTCCAACCCTTCGAGGACCTCGATTGACGTCGCGTCGTAGGCCTCGGCAGATCCATCAAAAAGGTCTGTCTTCCGGGACGGCTCGGCCATCGCGTCCTCCTTAGCTGCGCGTTCAACAAGATTAGCGGTCTTTTGTCGGGGACGCCACCAGATGTAGCGGGCGGATCAGAACAAATGGAGGAGAAGGGAGAGCGCCACGAGAATGTAGGCCCCCACAGTGCTCGCCTTTGAGGCAGGGCGGAGCCACCAGTTTGGGTTCTCCGAGCTCACTTTGATGTTGATGCGATACGGGCCGATTTTCATGCTCTCCCCCTGCCACAGTCGGGCGTTTTCTGCGGCGTCGCCTCGTGGCGCGGTGGCTGATCTGATAGGCCTGTCGCACGTCTGATCCGAGGTATCTTCATGCGCCTGCTCATCCTTGCTCTGCTGCTCGCCCCGCCCGCCGCAGGCGCCGAGACCTTCTGGGACACGACCTTCACCTATTTCGCCCGCGAGAATGTCGAGGACAACGACAACGATATCATCCGAGGCACGGCCGGTGTCACGCTCGAGGACGGGCAGGGGGGCTGGCGAGGCGAGGTTGCGCTCGGGATCCGGAACGAGTTTTTCGAGGGCGACTATGCGCTGGACTACGGTGCGGCCGGGCTCCGGTTCTATTCCCGGGATGACGGTGCCTGGTGGGCCGGTGGACGCGTGCGCGGCGTCGAAGATGGCGATGTCTCTGGCGAGCTTCTGGTCGGGCTCGAGCGCTATTGGGGGCCGCTCACAGCCCGTGGGCTGGCCGGCGTCCAGGCGCTCTCGGATGAGGACGGGTTCGATGACGGCCGGCAGGTGAGCGGGCTGGCCCTGGCGGAGGTGAGCTACTATCCTTTTGACATCGTGTCCTTTCGAAGCTCCCTCACACTGGATGACGCCGACCTCCTTGGCGCCGTCGGCGGTGAGCTGAAGCTCGGGCGTCTGCCCGTCAGCCTCTTTGCGGATTGGACCGTGGCCGTCGACGGCTACAGAAACGATGAGTTCTACAACGACTTTTTCTTCGGCTTTCGGATCACACCGAACTTCGCGAGCCTCCGTGATCGGGACCGGTCCACGCTGATCCGAGCGCTCGACCGGCCGGTCGACCCCCTCCAGATCCAGGGCCGGTCCGACGAATAGCGCAACGCCTGCGACACCGGGGTCCGCCGTCCGCGGCCGGCCGATGGGAGCGACATGTCGCACCTTTGGCAATCGGCGCAGCAACTGGATCCGCGCGTCGCCCGCGGTGCCACCGACCGGTCGAGGCATGGTTGGGCGCCGGAGCAGAGCTGCCACCGCGCGGCCCCGGGTCGAGCGGGGACTGGCCGACGTCTCCACCGAATCTGCGCCTGGACCTACAGGGCAGCCCGCGGCCCCTTGCGTTCTGGCGCACCCTGCCACGGCGTGTGAACCTGTCGGCCAGCAGATGACCATTCCGAAGCGCCTGTCCCTGGAGATGCCGAGATCAATCACGTTCGACACCTGCGTCGCCCGCCACCCGTGGCTCCGCTGTCTTCCCTCCGCCACCATTTTCCCGGCGCCTATGCCACCTGGCAAAGAGGGCGGCATCTGGACCGCCAGAGATCGCCTGCGCAAATGGCTGCATGCCGACCTCAACATCGAGATTGCGGCGATCGCCGCAACCTCATCCCGAGCAACTGCCTCGCCGACCGATCCCCCATCGAAGCCTTTCCACTGGGCTTGGCAAAGACTCAAACCACGTCTCGACCCCAACGGTGCTGCAGGTCACTCTGACGCAAAGATGTGCGTGACCTTCGGGAGGCCCGCTGTCAGGTATGCATGCATCTCACCGGACAGGATTGGGCAGGCGCCTCCTCCGACGCGGCGCCAGAAGGCGTGCAAGGCGAGAACCGGGTGTGGTGGTGAGGGTGTCGCGTCCATCCCGCCGCACGCGCCTTCATGTGCATAGTGGGATGCGGGCATGGTGCCCGAGCGCCGGCTCCCCGGATCAGGTGAGCCACGAGACCGCGGAGAGTGAAGGTCTGCGCCGCTCTCGGAACGTGCTGGCGGCAAACCTGCTCATGAAGCACCGTGATCGGGCAGAGTATGCGGCGGTGGCCACGCCGGCCAATGTAGAAACCCGGTGATCGTCGTCAGCCGCGCCCTGCCAGCATTCGCCAAAATCCGAGCGCCGCCCCCTACAAGCTGATCCCGACGGAGCCCGAAGTGCGCGCCCGAGCGAGGCAGACATCCCGGCGATTTCGCTGCAGCGTCCTCCCAGTCCTCGTCCGCCTGCAGGGCGGCATCGCACGTAGCAATGCAGAGCACAGCGCCCCTGCAGCGAGGCCACTCCGCCGACCGGCGGGCTTGCGCATGTTCCACGCCGCGAGGGCCAAGGGGTCCAGGTGTTGACGTTAGGGATCGACGAGTTCGGTCACGATCTCGACCTCGCTCTCGAGCGTGCGGTGGACCGGGCACTTGTCCGCGATCTCGAGGAGGCGTCCGCGTTGCGCGTCGCCCAGAGGGCCCTCAAGGGTGATCACCCGGCGAAACTGATCGATCTTGCCCTCACCGGTCATGCAAGTCTCGCAATCGCTTGCGTGGATCTTGTCATGGACGATGTCGACCGAAACACCGGTCAGCGGCCACTTTTTCCGTCGCGCATACATCCGGATCGTCATCGAGGTGCAGGCGCCAAGCCCCGCGGAAACAAACTGGTAGGGCGTCATGCCCGCATCCGTGCCGCCGAAGGCTTTCGGCTCGTCCGCGCGGGTGAAATGGCGGGGGCCGGCGGACACATGGTTCAGGAACCCGTCCGGATCCGCCTCAGCGACCCGCACGATCCCCTCCGGGGCGCCCACGGGAGCTGCGGGCGGCGTCATTCGGATGTAGCGGCGCACCCAGGCGGCGATGACCTCGGCAGCGTACTCCGCGTCCTCCGCACGCGTGATCAGGTGATCGGCGTCGTCAAGGGTCACAAAGCTCTTCGGGTGTTTGGCCGCCGTGAAGATCGCAGAGGCGTTCTCGATCCCCACGGTCGCATCGGTCGGCGCGTGCAGGATCAGGAGCGCGCGCTTCAGAGTGGCCACGGCGCCCGTAAGTTCCGCCTCGCGGATATCGTCGAGGAACGCCCGCCGGATCGTGAAGGGCCGACCTCCGAGCGAGACTTCGGCGGACCCCTCGGCCTCGATCTCCGCGACGTGCTCGGCAAAGTTGTGGGCGACATGGCCCGGGTCGGACGGCGCCCCGAGAGTGACAACGGCGCGCGCGGACGGAATCTCGGCGGCCGCTTTCAGGACCGCAGCACCGCCGAGCGAATGACCGATCAGAATTTCGGGTGGCTGGCCAAGGCTTTCGAGATGGCGCGCGGCGCGCACAAGATCCTCAACATTTGACGAAAAGTCGGTGTTCTCGAACTCTCCCGCGCTGTGGCCGAGCCCGGTGAAGTCGAAGCGCAACACGGCGATGCCCATGGCGGCAAGGCGCTGAGCGATCCGCCGCGCGGCTGGGATGTCCTTGGAGCACGTGAAGCAATGCGCGAAGAGCGCGGTGGCCTGCGGGAGGCCTGCCGGCATGTCAAGACGGGCGGCGAGGCGCGCGCCGGAATGCCCCTCGAACGTGATCTTCTCCATGGCTGGCTCCTCACCCTGGCGTTGCCCGGGGCATATGAGAACGGCAGTGCCGGCGCTGCAACCGCCGCGCGCTTCTTTCGCAGAGAAGTGACGTCGATATGAAGCGACTGAAAGCGACACGGCCAGGGCGCGAATGTGGCAGCGCGCCAACCAACACACAGCGAGCCTCTCGGTAGGAGGAGGGCCCTCGCATGACCGTGCACCACGCCGACACCCGCAAGATCGACCCGAGCCGGCAGCGCCCTGACGGGACGCCTGCCGACCCAGACCGTGTGGAGATCGGACCGACGGAGCTTGCCTTTGCGGAATGGGAAGCGGCGGGCCTCGAGGCGCCGCATCTGCCGACGATGCGGCAGTACCGCCTGGACCGGCTCGTCTCGGAAATGGCCCGGCGCGACTTGGCGGGCCTGTTCCTCACGGACCCGCTCAACATCCGCTACGCGACCGACACGACCAACATGCAGATCTGGAACATGCACAATCCATTCCGGGCCGTGCTGGTTCTCGCGGATGGCTACATGGTCGTGTGGGACTACAAGACGGCGCCCTTCCTCTCGAGCTTCAACCCGCTGGTGCGGGAGGCGCGCACGAGCGCGAGCCTCTTTTACTTTGAAGTGGGCGACAGGGGGCACGAGGCCGCGGACGCATTGGCGGGGGAGGTCGATGCGCTCCTTCGCGCGCATGCCGGCTCCAACAGGCGGCTCGCTGTCGACAAGCTCATGCTTCACGGCGTGCGCGCGTTCGAGGCAGTGGGCCTCTCGCTTCTCGACGGCGAGGAGGTGGCCGAGAAGGCCCGCGCAATCAAAGGGCCGGACGAGGTTCGGGCGATGCGCTGTGCCTTGCACACCTGCGAGGCGGCGATGGCCGAGATGGAGCGGGGCACGCTGCCCGGCATGAGCGAGGTGGAGATCTGGGCGATGCTCCACGCCGGCAACATCAAACGAGGGGGGGAGTGGATCGAGACCCGGCTCCTCGCCACCGGCCCGCGGACAAGCCCCTGGTTTCAGGAATGCGGGCCGCGTCGCCTCCGACCGAACGAGATCCTCGCCTTCGACACCGATCTCGTCGGACCTTACGGGCTCTGCGCCGACATCTCGCGCACGTGGTGGATCGGCGACAAGCCACCGCGGCCCGACATGATCTCGGATTTCCGGATGAGCGTCGATCACATCGAAGAGAACATGGCCCTTCTCCGCCCCGGCGTCAGTTTCCGTGAACTGACCGAGGCCGGTCATCACCTGCCGCCGGCCTACCAGCGGCAGAAATATGGGTGCAAGTTTCATGGCGTCGGCCTCTGTGACGAGTGGCCGATGATCCCCTATCCGGACGGATGGCGGCCCGGAGCGCTCGACGATTACGTGGTGGAGCCGGGCATGTGCTTCTGCGTGGAGGTGCTGACCAGCCGCGAGGGCGGGGATTTTTCGATCAAACTCGAAGAGCAGGTTGTGGTGACCGAGACCGGAGTGGAGAACCTGACCCGCTATCCGTGGGACGCGCGGTTGATGGGCATGGCGTGAGAGTGGGACTTTAGCGACACCGCCCCCTTGCGCTCACTCACCGGTGCGCCCGACAGGCGTTTCACAAAAACCCAGAAGAGGCCCGTTGAGGCCGCCCGCTTCATGTGCACGCGCACCCGGACGGGGGACATGCGATAGTCGAAGACGTACTCGATCATCGTGTTCAGGTGCCGCCGGCTCGCCCCTTGGAAGAACACACCCGCAAACTCCGGCGTGTTGGTGCAGGGTGCAACCTCCGTGAAGAAGTTCCGGCCGATGACATCCTTTGACTCGCGGCCCGTCAGGACGCTCTCGGCACTGTTATAGACGAGTATCGTGCCCTCTTTATTCAGTTGGATTGCGCCGAACGGAAGCTCGTCAACGCTTTCGGGCGGCAAGTTAGCAAGTACATTTTCAATATTTTCTTGACCAAATCGGATGAGCTTCATGCGTGTCCCCCCGCATTCGCTACCGGAGTGGATACGGTTCAGCCCTGAACAACCCGTAAACAAAAAGGCGCCCCCGATTGGGGGGCGCCCTGTCCTGCAGTGATCCGAAACGGGATCAGCAGCTGTAGTACATCTGGAATTCAACCGGGTGAGGCGTGTGCTCGAACGCGTAGACCTCTTCCCACTTGAGTTCCATGTAGCCCTCGATCTGGTCCTTCGAGAACACGTCGCCCGCGAGCAGGAAGTCGTGATCGGCTTCGAGGCTCTCCATCGCTTCGCGCAAGGAGGCGCAGACCGTCGGGATGCCGGCGAGCTCTTCCGGCGGCAGGTCGTAGAGGTCCTTGTCGTTGGCTTCGCCCGGATGGATCTTGTTCTTGATGCCGTCGAGCCCGGCCATCAGGAGGGCCGCGAAAGCAAGATAGGGGTTGCCGGCCGGATCGGGGAAGCGGCACTCGACGCGCTTGGCCTTCGGGCTCTCGGTCCACGGGATCCGGACGGAGGCCGAACGGTTGCGGGCCGAGTAGGCGCG
>JBCDHQ010000051.1:0-18307 GCA_038749815.1 Pseudomonadota bacterium
GAGGATCTCGAAGTCGAGAATGCCTCGACCATGCGCAAGGGCGACATGATGTTCGCCATCCTGAAGGAACTTGCGGAAGAAGGCGTCGAAATCTCCGGTGACGGCGTCTTGGAAGTCCTTCAGGACGGCTTCGGTTTCTTGCGCTCGCCCGAGGCCAATTATCTGCCAGGCCCGGATGACATCTATGTGTCTCCCAACCAGATCCGAAAGTTCTCACTCCGGACGGGCGATACGGTCGAAGGCGTGATCCGCGCGCCGAAGGACAATGAGAAGTACTTTGGCCTCGTCAAAGTCAGTCAGATCAACTTCGAAGATCCGGAGGCGGCGCGTCACAAAGTACACTTCGACAACCTCACGCCGCTCTATCCGGATGAGCGCCTCAAGATGGAAGTCGACGATCCTACGATCAAAGACAAGTCCGCCCGTGTGATCGATCTCGTGGCCCCAATCGGCAAAGGTCAGCGAAGCCTTATTGTGGCGCCGCCCCGAACCGGTAAGACTGTTATTCTCCAGAACATCGCATCATCGATTGAGAGGAACCATCCAGAGTGTTTTCTCATCGTTCTTCTGGTCGATGAACGGCCGGAGGAGGTGACGGACATGCAGCGCTCGGTAAAGGGGGAGGTCGTGTCCTCGACCTTTGACGAGCCGGCCACGCGGCACGTGGCGGTTGCTGAAATGGTGATCGAGAAGGCGAAGCGGTTGGTGGAGCACAAGCGGGATGTCGTGATCCTCCTCGATTCGATCACTCGGCTCGGACGGGCCTTCAACACGGTGGTTCCGTCCTCCGGCAAGGTTCTGACAGGCGGTGTCGATGCCAATGCCCTGCAGCGGCCCAAGCGCTTTTTCGGCGCGGCGCGAAACATCGAGGAAGGCGGCAGTCTGACGATCATCGCGACTGCATTGATCGACACCGGCAGCCGCATGGATGAAGTGATTTTCGAGGAGTTCAAGGGCACAGGCAATTCTGAGATCGTTCTCGATCGCAAGATCGCGGACAAACGGGTGTTCCCCGCCATCGACATCCTCAAATCCGGCACGCGGAAGGAAGAACTTCTGGTCGATAAAGTAGATCTAACAAAAATGTTTGTCCTGCGGCGTATTCTCAATCCCATGGGAACGACGGATGCAATAGAGTTTCTGCTTGGGAAATTAAAGCAGACGAAGTCCAACAGTGAATTCTTCGACTCTATGAACAGCTAATGTGCTGTGAGACATGAATGACACGATCTATGCGGAGGCAACGCCGCCGGGATCAGCCGGTATTTCTGTCATCCGTGTCTCTGGTCCCGATGTGACAAGCGTCCTCGTCAAATTGGTGGGGAAGGTCCCGCCGCCTCGGGTCGCCCACATTTCGAAAATCCGCCATCCCGCATCCTCGGAAGTGATCGACGAAGGTCTGATCCTCTATTTTGAGCCAGGCCGAAGCTTCACGGGAGAGGCCGTTGCGGAGTTCCAGGTTCACGGAAGTCCGGCGGTGGTCCGAGCCACGCTGTCGGCCATAGCTGCGGTGGACGGCACGCGCCCGGCAGAGCGGGGAGAGTACACCCGGAGGGCGCTCGAGGGCGGCCGCGTGGATCTCGCGCAGGCGGAGGCCATTCGCGATTTGGTTGCATCGACAAGCGAGGTCCAACGGCGCCATTCGGTCCGCGCGCTCTCAGGTAGCTTGGCGCGCAAGGTGGATGACTGGCGTGGGTCACTGACGCAGGCGCTCGCGCTTCTGTCGGCCTCGTTGGATTTCGCAGACGAGGAGGTTCCAGCCAATGTCTGGACCGGTGTGGCCGACCTGATCGTGGCTGTGCGGAGCTCTATGGAAGACGAAATCAGAGGCGCGTCAGCAGCAGAGCGGATGCGCACCGGTTTCGAAGTGGCCATTGTCGGGCCACCAAATGTCGGCAAGTCAACGCTCCTGAACGCAATTGCCCGGCGGGACGCAGCTCTGGTCTCACCCACAGCCGGAACAACCCGCGACGTGATCGAGGTCGCCATGGACATCGATGGCTTGCCAGTGATCTTTCTCGACACTGCAGGGCTGCGTGAGACGGCGGACACGGTGGAGAGGATGGGCGTCGAGAGGGCTCACCAGCGGTCACAGGGTGCGGATCTGCGCATTGTCATGGGCGTTCCGGCCAATGGAGCACTGCTCGGCGCGGACGACATTCTGGTTCATCCTAAGGCCGATCTGGGCGTCTCGGTTCGCGGAGTGCCGGTGTCCGGTTTGACGGGCGAGGGGATTGCAGGCCTCCTCGGAGAGGTGTCGGAACGGTTGTTGGAGAGGGTGGCGCGTGTTGGCGCGTCAGTGACGGCTCGTCAGGGGGAGGCGCTGTCCCGCAGCAGCAATGCGTTGCGGGATGCCGAAGCGCGTCTTAGCGATGAGAGCGCGCTGGATTTGGCGGCAGTTGATGTTGAGCGTGCGTTGCGGGTGTGCGATGAGCTTCTGGGCCGTGTGGGTATTGAAGACGTGCTGGATCGGGTGTTTTCGTCGTTCTGCATCGGCAAGTAGGGAGTGTTTCACGTGAAACAGGACGCCGACGTGATCGTCGTTGGGGGAGGGCATGCCGGTACGGAAGCCGCCCTGGCCGCCGCCCGGATGGGCGCGCGAACGGTGCTGGTCACCCACAGGTTCGATCGCATTGGCGAAATGTCGTGCAATCCGGCGATCGGCGGCCTGGGAAAAGGCCACATTGTCCGGGAAATAGATGCCCTCGACGGTGCTATGGGACGTGCTGCGGATGCGGCGGGGATCCAGTACCGATTGCTCAATCGGAGCAAGGGGGCGGCCGTTCAGGGGCCAAGGACGCAGGCAGACCGAGAGCTTTATCGTTCAGCGATACAAACGCTCGTGCGCGACCGAGACGGTTTGAACGTCATTGAGGCAAGCGTGGAGGATATCATCCTGTCTTCCGGCAACATTGGTGGAGTTGTTCTGGACGACGGCACTCGACTGACATCAAGGGCCGTCGTTCTCACCACCGGCACATTTCTGCGCGGGATGATCCATATAGGTCATGAGCGCCGTCCTGCCGGTCGGATGGGGGATGCTGCGGTCACGACCTTAGCTCAACGTCTGCAGGATCTCGCCTTGCCTCTGGGTCGCTTGAAGACGGGGACGCCGCCTCGATTGTCAGGGCGAAGCATCGACTGGGGGCATGTCGAGGTGCAACCAGCGGATGAGGACCCTGTTTTCTTCTCTTTTTTGACGAAGACAGTGGCGCAACGTCAGGTCTTCTGCGGTCTCACGGCAACGAACGAAGACACGCACGCGCTCATCCGGGATAATCTTATGGACTCATCGGTCTATGGTGGCTCCATTGCAGGACGAGGGCCGCGTTATTGCCCGTCGATCGAAGACAAAGTGGTGCGGTTTGCGGATCGATCATCTCACCAGGTCTTCCTCGAGCCGGAAACGCTGTCGGGCGAAGTGGTTTATCCGAACGGGATCTCAACCTCGCTTCCGCCGGCGGTTCAAGAGCGCATGGTGAAGTCGATGCGCGGCCTTGCGCGGGCCGAGATCCTCCAACACGGATACGCCATTGAGTATGATTACATCGATCCGCGCAGTCTTGCCCGATCCCTGTCTGTGCGACAGGCACCGGGCCTCTACTTGGCAGGGCAGATCAACGGTACCACGGGGTAGGAGGAAGCCGGAGGCCAGGGGCTGGTGGCCGGTGTGAACGCCGCTCGGAGAGCGCAAAACAAGCCGCCATGGGAGCTTGGGCGGGATCAGGCCTATATCGGTGTTATGATTGACGATCTGGTGACACAGGGGGTTTCGGAGCCCTACCGGATGTTCACGTCGCGCGCGGAGTATCGGTTGTCCCTGAGGGCTGATAATGCGGACCAGAGGCTGACCAGGTTTGGGGTCGAGTTGGGATGCGTGGGTGAGGAGCGGCGCGTTGCGTTCGAGCGGAAGTCGGAGGCGTTGGCGCGCGGTCGAGAGGCGCTGGCGGCCTGCATCGTGTCGCCGCGGCAGCTCTCCAATCTTGGCGCCGACGTGTCTCATAACGGCAAAAAGCGGTCTGCTGGGGATGCTCTCGCGGTCCCAGGCGTTTCATTCAGTGGGTTGTCAGGGCTGTTTCCTGCTCTCGGTGCGTTTGGCTCGGATGTAGGGGCCCAGTTGGAGCGTGAGGCACAGTATGCGTTCTACATTCAGCGGCAGGATCAGGAAGTGGCCGCCCTCCGTCGAGATGAGAACGTTCGGATTCCGTTGGGCTTCGACTACACTGCTTTGGTGGGTCTCTCGAACGAACTGAGGGAAAAATTGGAGGCTGTCCGGCCGGAAAGTCTCGCGCAAGCGGGACGGATCGATGGAATGACGCCGGCGTGTTTGACGCTGATCCTGACCCATCTGCGCCGGCGAGATGCAAGATCTGCATGAGGCCATTGCAAGCTCCGGTGTTTCACGTGAAACATCGGAGCGGCTGCGCTTCTACGCTGAGATGCTCCTCAAGTGGAACAAGCGGATCAATCTTGTCGCTCGCTCAACCGAGCCGATCCTGTGGCACCGCCATTTTGCCGATTCGCTCCAACTTCTCGCTCATATACCACCCAATGCGCAGCTTTGGTTGGATATTGGGAGTGGTGGAGGCTTTCCAGGGTTGGTCGTTGCGACTGCCGCGGCGAGTGTTGATCCGCCTTTGCAGGTTCTTTTGGTGGACAGCGATGCCAGAAAAATTGCATTCTGCAGAGAGGTCATTATGCGTCTCGCGTTGAACGCGCAGGCGATCACAGGGCGGATTGAACACTTGGATCCTATACCAGCAGACGTCATCTCAGCGCGCGCGGTCGCGCCGTTGCCGAAACTGTTGGAGCTCTGCGCAAACCATGGAACATCCAGAACTCGTTACATTTTTCCGAAGGGATCGGAGTACGAGGAGGAGATTGCGGCCGCCGGCGCTGCCTGGCCGGAGACGTATGATGTCGTGCCGAGCGCGACGGATCCCGAGGCTGTGCTCCTGATGTGCGGAGGTTAGCCCGTGGCGCCCCACATCCTTGCTGTGACGAACCAAAAGGGCGGCGTCGGGAAAACGACGACGGCGATCAATCTGGCCACCGCTTTGGCCGCAGTTGGATCGCGGTGTCTCGTGATCGATCTCGATCCGCAGGGCAACGCATCCACTGGGCTCGGTATCACCTGGACGGAGCGCCAGACATCCGCTTACGACCTCCTGACGGGGATGAGTGCGTTGTCGGCCATCGCGCGTCCGACACGGGTCGAAGGGCTCGACATCGTCCCTGGGACGGTTGATCTGGCATCCATCGAAATCGCCCTCGGGTCGGAGATGCGGCGGACCCATCGCCTTCGTCATGCGCTCTCAGCGGCGGAGGTCGGGGGCTATGACTTCATTCTGATCGACTGTCCGCCGGCCCTCAACCTCCTCACGATCAATGCGCTCGTCGCGGCGCAAGCGGTCCTCGTTCCGCTGCAATGCGAGTTCTTTGCGCTGGAGGGTTTGAGCCAGCTCCTCAAGACAATCCGCGAGATCAGGGAAACGGTCAATCCGGCGCTGCGCATACAAGGTGTTGTGCTCACGATGTATGATGCACGCAACAAATTGTCTGAGCAGGTTGCCGAAGATGTACGCCAGAACCTCGGTGCTCTGGTGATGAAGACTGTCATCCCGCGCAATGTGCGCCTGAGCGAGGCGCCGTCCCATGGCATCCCCGTCCTTCTCTACGATCAACGCTCGAGCGGCAGCATCGCCTATCAACGCCTCGCGGCCGAGCTTCTGGCCGTGACCCAACCCGAACCGACTGTTTGAGGCGCGCCATGGTCCAAAAATCAGATCGCAAGGGCCTTGGCCGCGGATTGTCTGCGCTCCTCGCGGATGCCGAGCCGGAGAGCGCCCGCTCAGACGACACCGTTCCAATTGATCTCATCGAAGCGAACCCGGATCAGCCCAGGCGAAATTTCGACCCCTTAGCGCTCGACGATCTGACCAAATCGGTCGCTGAGAAGGGAGTCTTGCAGCCTCTGGTTGTAAGGGCGGCGCCGGGCAAGCAGGGCCGGTATCAAATCGTTGCTGGCGAGCGTCGGTGGCGGGCGGCCCAGAAGGCCGGTCTCCACGACATTCCGGTGGTCATCAGAACGCTCTCGGATGCCGAAGTTCTTGAGCTTGCGATCATCGAGAATGTCCAGCGGGCGGACCTCAACCCACTGGAAGAGGCGGAGGGATACCGGCAGCTCATCGAGCGCTTCGGCCACACCCAGGATCAGATCGCAACAGCGCTCGGCAAGAGCCGGAGCCATATAGCGAACCTCCTGCGCCTCCTGGCGCTGCCATCAGACATCCAAGCTCTGCTATCTTCTGGCGCGATCAGCGCCGGGCATGCGCGCGCCCTTCTGCCGATCGACGATCCCATGGCACTCGCCCGCCGCATTGTCGATGAGGGTCTCTCCGTGCGCCAGACCGAGGCTCTGGCCAAAGTGAAGAAGGACCCGACAGCGCCGGCCCGACCGAAGGCGGAGAAAGACGCCGACACCCGCGCGCTCGAAGCGGATTTGTCGGCGCAACTGGGTCTCAAAGTCCGGATCGACCACGGCCCGAGTGGGGAGCGTGGAGAGCTGCGGGTGAACTACCAGACGCTCGATGAACTCGACACACTCTGCCAGCGGTTGATCCGCTGATCTCACGCGGCCGGGGCGACCGTTTCCATCAGCTCCGAGATCAGGGCATTGAGCACCAGACGACCCCGGTCAGTCGCAGCGAGGGTGTCGCCGTGCCGCGTCAGGAGGCCCTCCGCCTCCCAAAACGCGGTCTCGGGTGTGAGGCCGCCGAGGGCGCGGAGCCGTCTGATCGAGAGCCCCTGCCGCAATCGGAGACCCATCATCAGGTACTCCGCCGCGTGGGCCTCTTGCGAGAGGACAGTCTCCTCGGAGAGACCCTGGCCATGCGCTTCGACGGTCGTGAGCCAGGTCTCAGGGCGGAGAAGCGTCTCCGTCGCGCGGCGCGGTGCGGAGCCGAACCGCCCATGCGCGCCGGGCCCAACCCCGACAAAATCGCCCGCCGTCCAGTAGACGAGGTTGTGCCGGCTCTCCCCGCCCGGCACCGCATGGTTGGACACTTCGTAGGCGGGCAGACCCGCGGCCTCGGTCAAGGACTGCGTCAGATCGTAGAAATCCGCGCCGCGATCCGCATCGGGAAGGCCCGGCAAACGCCCGATCGCAGCACGGGCGCCGAAGGCCGTTCCGGGCTCGATCGTCAGTTGATAGAGCGACAGGTGATCGGCCGCCAGAGCGAGGGCAGCCGTGAGCTCCGCCTCCCAGGCAGTGAGCGTTTGGTGCGCGCGGGCGTAGATGAGATCGAAGCTCACCCGAGGAAAGATCGAGCGGGCGAGGTCGAACGCGGTCCGCGCCTCCACGGCGGAGTGCAGCCGGCCGAGCGCGCGAAGATCGGCATCATTGAGCGCCTGGACGCCAAGGGACACGCGATTGACGCCCGCGGTGCGATAGCCGCGGAACCGGGCCGCCTCCACAGAGGTCGGGTTGGCCTCGAGCGTGACCTCCGCATCGGCCTCGACCTCCCAGAGGCGGCCGACTGCGTCGAGTACGGCGCCCACGGTCTCCGGCGCCATCAAGCTCGGCGTGCCACCGCCGAAGAAGATGCTGGTCACACGCCGCCCGGGGGTCCGCTCCGCCATGCTCATGAGCTCGCGGACAAGGGCTGAGCAGTACCGGGCCTCATCGATCCCCTGGCGGACATGCGAATTGAAATCGCAATACGGGCATTTGGCCTGACAGAACGGCCAATGGACGTAGACGGCGAGGGGCTCAGCCATTGGCGAGGAGCGTTCGGAGCTTGGCGAAGGCGACCGCGCGGTGGCTCATCGCGTGTTTGACGGTGGGGTCCATCTCTCCGAAGGTCTCGGTGTGGCCGTCGGGCACGAAGACCGGATCGAATCCGAACCCGCGGGCGCCCCGCATCGGCCAGACGATGCGCCCCTCGACCGCGCCATCGACAACCCGGTCGGACCCGTCCGGCCAGGCGATGCAGAGCGTCGAGCGAAAGCGGGCACGACGGGGTTCGGGCGCCCTCAGCGCCTCGAGCTCGCGCCAGAGCCGGGTCATCGCCATCTCGAACCGCCGGCCATGGCCGGTCTCCGCCCAATCGGCGGTGGTGACGCCGGGGCGGCCCCCCAGCGCATCGACTTCGAGCCCGCTGTCATCCGAGAGGGCCGGCAGCCCGGCCCCCGTCGCCGCCGCATGGGCCTTGATCCGGGCGTTGCCCGCGAACGTGGTCTCCGTCTCTGCCGGCTCAGGCAGTCCATGGTCGGCGGCGGAGGAGACATCAATCCCGAACTCAGAGACTAAGTCCCTGATTTCAATCAGTTTACCAGCGTTGTGGGAGGCGAGGACAAGCCGTGGGCCGATCTTCATCCAATCGCTTTCTTCTGCGCCTCGATAAGCTCTGCGGAGCCTGCAGCGGCGAGGTCCATCAGTTGCTCAAGCTCCCCCCGGCCGAACGTGGCCCCTTCTGCGGAGGCTTGGACCTCCACCAGCTTGCCGGTGCCTGTCATCACGAAATTTCCGTCGGTCCCGGCCTGGCTGTCCTCGGCGTAGTCGAGGTCGAGGACGGGTTGGCCGGCATAAATCCCGCAGCTCACGGCGGCGATGTGGTCGGTCAGCGGGTGCGATTTGACTTCGCCCGCGGCGACGAGCGCGCTGCACCCGAGGGAGAGCGCGACCCACCCGCCGGTGATCGAGGCGCAGCGCGTGCCGCCATCGGCTTGGATCACATCGCAATCGATGGTGATCTGGCGCTCCCCGAGGGCGGAGCGGTCGAGAGCGGCGCGCAGCGACCGCCCGATCAGCCGCTGGATCTCCTGCGTGCGCCCCGACTGTTTGCCCGCCGTCGCCTCGCGCCGGTTCCGCGTAGAGGTCGCCGCGGGGAGCATCCCGTACTCCGCCGTCACCCAGCCAAGCCCGGTGGAGCGGAGCCAGGGCGGCACCCGTTCCTCCAGCGATGCCGTGCAGATCACATGCGTGCCACCGCAGCGGATCAGGCAGCTCGCGAGCGCCGAGGCGACGACACCCGTCTCAATCGTCACCGGCCGCATTTCGTTCGTCGCTCGTCCAGATGGCCGCATCTCTTACCCTCCGCTCGACTTTCCGCGCTGATACCGGTAAACCCCGCTGTGGTCCACTGGCCTGTCGCCCCCGAGGTCGCTGCGAACTGGAAGAGGTTGCCCCTGACGGACGCCGCTGAGAGCCTTGCCACTCTGGATGCCCGCTCACGCGAGGTGTTCCGCCGGCTGGTCGAGACCTACCTCGACACAGGGGAGCCCGTGGGCTCCCGCACGCTTTCAAGAACTCTGTCGGAGCGGGTCTCCGCGGCGACCGTTCGCAACACCATGCAGGACCTCGAGAGCCTCGGTCTTCTCGGCAGTCCGCATGTCTCGGCCGGTCGGATCCCGACGCAACGCGGCCTTCGCCTCTTTCTCGATGGCTTTCTGGAGCTTGGGCAGATTTCCGACGAGGAGCGGCGGGAGATCGAGCGCAATCTCGAGGGGAACGAGCCCGACATCACCGCCATGCTCGACCGCGCGGGGTCGATGCTCTCGGGACTGACGCAGGGCGCGAGCCTCGTTCTGGCGCCGAAGTCGGGGGCGCCGATTCGCCACCTGGAGTTTGTGGGCCTCAGCTCGGACCGGGCGCTCGTCGTGATGGTGATGGGCGACGGCTCGGTCGAGAACCGCATCTTTGCGCCCCCCGCGGGTCTGACGCCCTCCGCGATGCGCGAGGCCGCGAACTTTCTCAACACCATCCTTGAGGGCCGCACGCTCACCGAAGCGGCGGAGGTTGTCGGGCGCGAGATCGACGCGCGCCGCCAGGAACTCGATCAGCTTGCGCGGTCTCTGGTGGAGAACGGGATTGCGATGTGGTCGGAGAGCCGCGACGAGGAGCCCTCGCGCCTGATCGTCCGAGGGCGTGCGAATCTCCTCGAGGATGACGCCAGTGCCGTGGATCTCGAGCGGGTGAAAACGCTGTTCGACGACCTCGAGAAAAAGCGGGATCTTGCCCAACTTCTCGAGCTGACGGAGACCGGAGAGGGTGTGCGGGTCTTTATCGGATCTGAGAACAAACTCTTTTCGCTTTCGGGTTCCTCTCTCGTTGTTTCTCCTTATATGAACGCCGACCGGCGGATCATCGGCGCGATCGGTGTGATCGGACCCACGCGCCAGAACTACGGACGGGTGGTGCCGATTGTCGATTTCACGGCGCAAATGGTGGGCCGCATGATCTCGGATCGACAGGCGCCCTGAGGCACGCGGAAGAGGGCTCGGAACGATGGCCAAGGACAAGGATCAGATGGACGGTAAGGACGAAGAGATGTTCCTCGACGACCCTGAGGCGCTGGAGGAGGCGCTGGACGAGGACGAGCCGAGCCATGAGGAGATTGAGATCGACGCACTCCGCGCGGAGCGGGACGAGATGAAGGACCGCCTTCTCCGTGCCCTGGCGGAGGCGGAGAACATCCGGAAGCGCGCCGAACGCGACCGTCGGGATGCGGAGCTTTATGGCGGCGTCAAACTCGCCCGCGACCTGCTGTCCGTGCATGACAATCTCGGCCGCGCGCTCGAGGCGATCGACGACGATCTTCGGGCGGGGGCACCGGGCCTCGTCGAGGGGCTTGAGCTGACGCAGAAAGACCTCCTCGCGGCGTTCCAGAAGCATAAGATCGAGAAGGTCACGCCCGAAGTGGGGGATCGGTTCGATCCCAAGCTTCACCAGGCGATGTTCGAAGCGCCGATCCCCGAGCATGCGGCGGGTGAGATCATTCAGGTCATGGCGACGGGTTTTGTGATCGGGGAGCGTCTGCTCCGCCCGGCGCAGGTCGGTGTCAGCTCAACCCCGCCGGGGCAGCACAAACCCGCGGCACCCGAAGCCGAAGAGGGCTGAGGGCGCGGAGGGTTAACGACGTGGGGCGTTGCGGTGGCGTCCGGGCCGGCATCAGCGCGGCCGGTGGCCGTGCGCTGGACGTCTGCGACGCGGCGCGGCTGTAGAGTTTGAGGTCGGGCTGGGCTGCCGCAGTTGGCGCGCGGTCAGCCCTCGATCGCCTCGAGGAGGAGGCGGGCGTTCTCGGACCACCGGGTCTCCGCCTCCGACCCGGCCTCTGCGATGCGCGTCAGCATCGCGCGGTCTGAGGACAGCTCGCGGATGCGCGCCAGCATTTCCGCGGTGACGTTGTCGGGGTCGACGGTGAACCCGGTGCGGCCGTCCTCGATGGCCTCATGCACGGCGCCGACCCGGCTGACCACCGGCACGACGCCGGCCCGCTGCGCCTCCATGATGGTGAGCGGCAGCCCCTCATCCCGGGACGGCATCGCCAGCACATCGATCCGCGCAAACGCCGCCATCAACTCGTCGAGCTCGTAGGCCGGCGGGAAGAGGGTCATGCCCTCCGGCAAGTGGGTCACCTCGTCTTCGAGCACCGGCTTGCCCGTGACGGAAAACGAGACCGGCAGCCCGCGCGCGGCGTCGGCTACGGCGAGAAACCGGTCGAGCCCCTTCTGGCTGTCCATCCGCCCCAAAAATCCGACGCGGAGCGGACCGTCATGGTCCCGACGGACCGCGCGGGCCTCCGCCGCGGCGGGCGCTGCCATCGGAAACCCCGGCCCGTTTCTCAGCGTCAGGAGCTTTGTCCGCGGCACGCCATGCGCGGCGAGCCATGTGGCGAGCGTGTCCGAGCAGGCTGCAATCCGGTCGTAGCCGCCCTCATAGGCCAGCGCGAGATAGGGCGTGCCGTAATCGCGGCCGAAAACGCCGGTCTCGACCAGATGCTCCCAGGCGATCGTGCGCACCCCTTTCCGCCGGAGCGCGCCCACCCCGTGGTGGAGCGCCGCGCATCCCGAATTCAGCACGGCGTCGAGGCCGGACAACGGGCCGAGGATCCGGTTCATAACCTCCTCCGGCGGGCGGGAGGCGAGGTTCGTGCCGATGTAGCGCGGCCCAGACCAGTCTCGGAGGCTCTTGTGCGCGACGAAGTGGACGGTCTCGAACGGCTCATGCAGCCAGGGCGTCGCGGCGGCGTTCTGGTTGCCGTAAACGAAGAGATGGCAATCGGCGCCGGCGGTGCGAGCGGCAGCGGCGAGGGCAACGGCGCATTTCTCGACCCCGCCAAATTTCAGGATTGGAAGGACGAAGCCGATCTGTGGCCGCCCGCGCCGCGGCAGGAGGAGCGGCGCCCCGTTGAGCGCGCTCCGCGACAGCACATCGGGGAGCTTTGTCGGCCCGGTGATCTCCGCCGGCCAGCGCCAGGGGCGGTAAGCCTCGCGCCCGGGCGTTGCAAACCGAGTGGCGAGCAGGCGGTCGGCCGTGAGCGTGAGCTGTTCGGCAAGACCCGGCGCGTCGGAGGCCGGGGGCGGCACTGGAAGGCTTGCGTGGAGGATCGTCAGCCGGGCGCCGGACACCAGCCGGGTGAGGAGGCCGCTCGCCGAGCGCTCCGCCAGTGCGGCGACCAGCCTGTCTGTGCGGATCATCAGGGCTTCGGCCGGGCGGATAGCGGTGGCAAAGGCGTCGAGGACGGATGTGTCCTCGGGCGCGTGCGCGTCCGGCATCCACTCCGCCGGCCAGCGCCGTGTGTTCTCGAACCAGTAATTACCGTCCTGCACCTCGCGCCCGAGCCGCAGGAGTGAGATGTCCGCGCCGACGAGCCCCTCCTGCAGATGGCAGAACACCCCGCGCCCGAGCCGCGCATCTCCGAGCACGGCCTCGGCCGGTGGCCGGGTGATGAGCACGAAGGGCGGCAGCCGCACCCGCTCGCGCTGGGCGAGTGCTGCGAAGAGCGTTTCGGCCAGCGTGTCGAGCGGTGCCGTGGTCGGTGCGAGCGTCGGACCCGAGAGGGTTTCGATCCGGCCGTCCTCGGTTGCGATCCGGATCGCAAAGGGACCCTCCTCGAGGGCGGCCTGCAGGATCCCGTCGCGCGCGTAGAGCCAGCGGTGTTGGCTCGAGATCTGCTCGCGCAGGGTGGTGTCGCCGGCATGGCTGCCCGAGAGCATGCTCTCGGGGCGCTTGCGGTAGCGGAAGACGGTGGTTGTCAGCCGTGCGCCGCGATAGCCCTCTGCGCTGGCCTGGAGCCAGAAATCCCAGTCCTCGTATCCGGCGCGCATGGTCTCGTTGAACCTGAGCCCCGCATCGAGCACGCGGCGCCTGAGAAGCGATCCGGCCTCGCATTGGTTGGAGGCGGACATGCGGGCGACGGAGTATGCGGCGCCGTTATGGGCATAGGTCTCGATCCCGAAGAAGTCGAAATTCGGGAAAAACCAGTCCGCTGCGGGGTCCTCGTCGAGGAGCCGGTGGAAGAGGGCGGCCGCGCTCCGCTCCAACCTGTTGTCGGCGTCGAGGAAAAAGACGGCGTCAAGCTCCGGCCACGTGGCGAGTGCGGTCTCGATCCCGATGTTGCGCGCGGCCGAGAGGCCTTGGTTGGTCTGGTGGACCGGCACCACCTGGCCCGGGTGAGCGCGGGCCCACCCCTCGATCAGCTCCGCCGTTTCGCGTGCGGGGCAGCCGTCATTGACCGCCACGACGCCGAGCGAGGTTCCCGACAGCTGGTCGAGCGCGCTGCCGATGGCCTCATTGGCGAGGATGCTGTGCCCGTAGATCGGGACGACGCAGACGACGCGCGGCGGCGCCATATCAGGCCCCGTTCGTCATCGTCACGTCGCGAAAAAGACCCCAAGCCAGCCTGTTGGAGCGGCGCCCCTCCATCGATGTCGCAAGGAGGAGGTCGAAGGACCCGCGGATCGGGCGGGCGGGAAGCACCCAGGGCACGCCGAATTGACCGGCCTGAAGCTCGATCCAGTGGCCGAGCCAGTCGAGCGCCTGGGTGAGCCGTTGGACGCGGCCCGCGGGGGCAACGCCGACGGCGAAGGCGATGGGCCCGGACTGGCGGTGCCCGACATGGGCCGAGACGCGCAGTTCCGACAGCGCGCGGGCCGCAATGTTGCGCACGATCCCGCACACCGGTCCGTGGGTCGAGGGGTGGATGAGAATGGCGTTCTCACCGGTCCAGTACTCAACGGCGGTGAAATCGGGGTAGCCGCCGAACTGCTCCCACCGGTGGTGGACCGGCAGTTTGCGCACGGGGCTCAGGTCCCCGACCGAGACCATTTCGGTGCTGCCGGCGGCCGGCACCTGGCGGGGCATGTGCGGGGGCGGAAGCGGCGCACCGGGGAGGCCGCGATAGCCTTTGAGCGCGAGGGCAGCTGCGTCGGTGCCGCCCGGGCTCCGGACGCGGTACTCTTCAACCGGGGATGGGTACGAGAGACCGAGGGCAATTGCGTCGGGCCCGTCATAGCGGATCTCGGCCCAGACATCTTCCGGCGCGCCTTCGAGCACGCGTGGGAGGACAAAGCGGATCCAGCCCGGGCTGAGCCCCGCGAGGGGGAGCGAGACGGGCGGCGACAGATCCGGGCCGATGTCGCGGACGAGCGTCAGGGTCAAGGTCCCCGGATCCTCGGGCACCTCCCGCACGTAGAGGTCAACGGCGGCGAGGCAGCGGGTCGAGAACGGGAGCTTTTGGCGGATCGGAGAGCTGCCGGCGGCCAGCGGGAGGCCCGCGTCGGCGAGGGGAAACTCCTCGGTTCGGATGTATTTCGGCGCGAGGGAGTGGTAGACGAACTCCTCCACCTGCGAAAAGCGGGCCTGCATGTCCCGGTGCTGCGTGCGGAGCGCTGCGGCCGCGGCCCGCTCCTCTGCGGCGGCTTCCTCGGCGCGGGCAAGGGATGCGGCCAGAAGGCCTATGGCGTGGGCGGTCACCTCGGCCTCGCTCGCCTCCGGGGACAGCGTGACCGTTGGGATGCCGAGTGTGGTCAGGAGCTCCGAGAGTGCGGGGTCGGCGGTGACGTGGTCGGCCTCGTCCGGTGTGGCGATAAGGCCCATCGGGCGCGGGCCGCGGAGCACGGGGCGCCGATTTTGGCCCGCCGCCATCAGCTCAGCCTGCCAGGCCGCGAGGCGCGTGACCGCAAAGCCCGCCACCGAAGTGGTCGCGAGCCCGTCGCCGAGGATCACGAGGGGCTGGGCGGCGTCGGTCATTCCCTCTGTGCTAGCGGAGCCACCGTGACTTTGGAATACGCGATCCACCGCTCAATCCTCCAGATAACTCGTCACGGCGATCGCATCGCGCAGAAGGACGCCCGGACCGTCGAAGGGTTCGTCGAGGGTCAGCGCGAGGCGGGTGCGCGCCGGTGTGCGGGCCTCCAAGGCGACGGAGTGCGTGTCGCGCCGGACAACCTGGCCGTCGGCGCCGAGCAGATAGAGCGGTGCAACGGAGTGAAACCGCGCGCCCTCCGGCACGCGGGCGGCCTGGATGTCCTGAAGTTCGAGCGAGAGGGTTCGGCCCTGGCCCGACGCCTCCGCTTCGCGCCCCGCGATAAAGCAGCGCCGCGCCGCGCGCGCTGCCTCCGCCGCCGGCACATAAGGTGCGGCGCGCACCCCCTCGCCGAGGGGGAGGAGGGTGACGTCGGCGATCTCGAGCGTTGGGCCGTCTGTGGGCACCGGGATCAGGATGCTGAGAAACGCGGTCGCGGTCAGACCGTCGGGCCGGATGTCTCGGAGGTCGAAGGCGGCGCTCACGCGCGCCCAGGTCGGGCCAGCGGTGACCTGCTCGGGTGGATGGATGTTGCGGAAGCGGTCGCTGCCGAACTCCTCCGTCAACTGGAGGAACAGGGGCAGCTCGCGGGTCTCGGTGCTGCGCACCAGGAACGAGAGCGTGAGTTCGCGGGAGACGAGGGCGCCGGGCTCGAGCAGGCGCTGGGAGAGGAAGAGGAACCCCTCGGGGTCGGGGCGGATCGTCTCGATCCGGATGTGCGTGTCGGTGCCGCTTTCCGAGAGCGGCAGGAGCGTGAGGTCGTGTTCCTGGGTGACGACGACGCCGGGGCGGTCGTGGGAGGCGGGCATCAGCCACTCGTCGGCGACGTATTGATGGGCGCGCACCCCCTCGACCCGCGGGCCGAGGGTCCAGAAGGCGAAGGCGGGATTGACGACGGCGTTCGGGTGCGTGCCGCGCGCGGCGGTCCGGGAGGCGTGGCGGGCGTCGAGATCCTGGAGGCGGGCGAGCATGCTGTCCTCAGCCGCGATGGTGTTGTGTTCGAGAAGCGCGAGGGCCGCGCTGAGCTTGCCTTCGGCTGCCAGGATGCGAGCGATGATCTCGACGGCGCGGGGTCCGTTCGGGGCGGCCTGCTCCCGCGCGAGCTCGGTCTCGAGGTCTGGATGTGCGGTGGATTTCGCCGCCTCGGCGAACCAGTACTCCCACTCGGGCGCTGTTGCCTTGTAGAAGGCGTAGCGCAGGATTGAGCGGAGCTCCGCCGTCTCGGTCGCGCGATTGCCCTCGATGAGCGCGCGCGCCCCGCGCATCTGGTCGAGGATGTAGCGGGTCGGGCGGAGCGCGCGGGTCATGCTCTGCGCTTCGGCGCGGTAGTCGAAGAGGAACTCGGGAATGAGCTGCATCCGCGCGCCGGAGAGGAAGGCGCGGGTGAAGAACTCGTAGTCCTCGGCGCCGATGCCATAGGCCTCGGTGAAGCCGCCGAGCGCTTCGAACGTGGTCCGCCGGATGAACGCGTTGGCGTCGCCAAAGGGGTTCGAGGTCAACGCGAGGGGGAGCGAGGGGCCGGGGGGCAGGTAGATCTCGTAGAAGCGCCGCGCCCCGTCGACTGTCCGGAATGTGCGGGCGAGCGCGTTCAGGATGTCGGCACCGGTGGCTTGGGCGACCTCGACAAAGCGCGCGACCTCGTGCGGATGGGCGACGTTGTCGTCGTCCATGAAGAGCAGGTGGTCGCCTTTTGCCGCGCGTGCGCCGGCGTTTCTGGCGGCGCCGAGAAAGCTGTTCTCCTGGAGGATGAGCTGGATCCGGTCG
Organism: Pseudomonadota bacterium; assembly: GCA_038749815.1. Classification (GTDB taxonomy): domain Bacteria; phylum Pseudomonadota; class Alphaproteobacteria; order Rhodobacterales; family Rhodobacteraceae; genus Algicella. The sequence goes on from JBCDHQ010000051.1 coordinate 16,854, forward strand.
TCGTCGGCCGCTGCGACCATCGCCTCCAGGCGCGCCCGGTCGGCGGGGCGGGAGCCGTCATCGACGATGATGATCTCGAGCCGCTCCCAGGTTTGAGCGCGGAGGCTTTCGAGCGCCTCGCCCACCAGATCGGAGCGGTTGTGGTGGACGAGAATGGCGGAGACGAGCGGGCTCTCGCGCGATGGTGCCGGGGGTGTGTCCGGGGCGAGCGTGACGGTCGCGGCGCGTGGGTCGGGCCGCTCGACCGGGGCATCGAGCCGGGAGAGGAGGGCGTCCCACTCCGCCTCCACGCCGAGATGCGCCGGGTCGACGCCCGCGATGACGGCCCCGTCTTCCAGGGCGTGTGCGATCCGGCGGGCGAGGTGATGGGCCTCGGGCTCCACCAGGACCTCGTGGCGCTCAGGCTCGGCGGCGAGGGTCTTGAGGGCGCCGCGGTCGGCCATGAGGCAGGGGACGCCGAACGACAGGCATTCATACGCGGTGAGGCCGAAGCTTTCATCGGCGGAGGGGATGACCGTTAGGGGGCGGCGTTCCACCAGGGTCGCGATGGCCCGGTCGCGGCCCATGGCGTTCAGGAACTCCACCTCGCAGTCCCACCCCTGGGCGGCGTCGAGGACGCTTGCGGCGGCGTTGCGGTAGCCGTTGATGCAGAAGGCGCCGATGAAGGTGACTTTGCGCGGCTTCGGCAGGCCGTTCTTGTGGAGGTAGGTGACGGCGTCGAGGAACGGGAAGAAACCCTTTCGGATCTCGAGCCGTCCGAAAAAGCAGAGCTCGTCGACGGCGATCCGGTCGCCTCGTTCGAGCCCGGTGTGCGGGTTCGAGCGGTAGGGCGAGAGGTTCGAGAGGGCGAGGCTGTCGACGGGCAGGCGCCAGCCCTGGCCGCGGGCCCAGTCGAGAATGTGGTCCGAGGGGGCAACGACGGTGTCGGAATACTCGATCTGGCGGCGCTCAAGCTCGTAGAGGACGAGGTGGTCTTCGTCGTCTCGAACATGGTTCAAGGGTCGGGCCCATTCCGAGGGGCCGTGGATCGTCGAGAGAATGCGCGTGTTTTGAAAGGCGAGGCCAAGGCGCCGGGCGAGTGCGGTGTAGTATCCGAGGCCGCGGTAGTCGTGGAACACGAAGAGGTCGAACTGCTCCCACGCGGCGAGGAACTCTTTCACCGCAAAGGCGCGGTTCTGCATGTTGATGTCGAGCGGGTAGAAGCTGCGGAGATCGGCGTGGACGAAGCGGATGTTGCGGCGGGCGTAGAAATCCTCCCACGCGGGGGCGTCGTCTCTTCGGAAGTCCGGGTTGACGTAGAGGATCGTGACGTCGTGGTCGCGGGCGTGGTGTTCGGCCTGACCGGCGGTTGACGAGGCGATGCCGCCGCCCTGAAAGGGCCCGAGCAGCTCGAGTGCGATAAAGCAGATCCGCATAGAGGTCCTGACGTCGTCTTACGCGCTCATTAGCGCGGC
>JBCDHQ010000052.1:0-18169 GCA_038749815.1 Pseudomonadota bacterium
TCAGGTCGACGCGCTCCTCCTGGCCGGAGATGTGTTCGACACGAGTGCCCTCGACGTGACGCGGCTGACGCAACTTGCGGGGCATCTGGCCCGGCTCGGGCGGGCCGGCATTCCGACAGTGCTGATCCGGGGCAACCACGACGCGCTCCTCGATCACGAGCGATACGGGCCGCTCGACGCATCGGTTTTTCTGCTCGACCAGGACCGCCCGACCGTCGAGATCGCCGGGGCCGCCCTCCACGGGATAGGCTTCGCCGCGCGTCACGTGGACGAGAGCCTGCTGCCGCGCTACCCGCGTGCCGTGCCCGGGCGGATCAACATCGGTCTGATGCACACCTCGCTCGGCGGGGCAGCAGGCCACGACCCCTATGCGCCCTGTGCCGAGACCGATCTCCTGGCACATGGGTATGAGTATTGGGCCCTCGGCCACATCCACCGGCGGGCGGAGTACCGCGCCGGGCGCGCCGTCGCGGTTATGCCGGGCATCCCCCAGGGCCGCCATATTCGGGAGCCTGGGCGCGGCTCTGCGACGCTGGCAACGGTGACGCGCGACGGGACAGAGCTTCAGACCGTGCCCATCGCGGGCCTTGCCTTCCAGACGGTGGCCATCGATCTCAGCTCGGCCGGGAGCCAAGGCGCCCGGATCGCCGCAATCGAGAGCGCGCTTTCCGGCCTGGCAGAGGCGGACCACAGCGTTGCAGCGCGCCTCCTTCTCTCCGGCGCGCCCCAGCTCGCCGCGGAGCCCGGGCTCGCCCATGAACTGGCGGAGCGGGCCGCGGAGGCCGTCCCGGGCGTCGCGATCGATGCCATCCGCTTTGCCCACGCTGATCCCAGCGACGCAGCGGGCATCAAGGAACTTGTGCACATGATGTCGGAGGAGGCCGCGACGCCCGGTTTCCGCGACGAGGCGGCTGAGCTGCTCGCCGCTTGGCGCAACGCACTTCCACCCGAGATTCGCGACACGCTAGACGATGCCGATTTGGACGATCTGATCGCCGAGGGCGTGACAGCGGTGGCGGCGCGGCTCGCGACCGGCGGCGCGCAGTGAGGCTCCGCCGCCTGGAGCTGATCCGATATGGCCGGTTTCGCGACCATGTGATCGATCTCGGCTCGGCGCCCGAGACAGACCTGAACGTCATCTACGGCGACAACGAAGCAGGCAAAAGCACTGTCTTCTCCGCCTGGCTCGACCTGCTCTTCAAGATCCCGCAAAGAACGCCCTTCGCGTTTCAGTTCGATCGCCGTGACCTCTTGATCGGAGCGACGCTCGAAACGTCGAACGGCACGCTGACGCTGAGACGCACGGGCAAACGAGACGGCTCTCTCTCGGATGCGGCGGGTCATTCGGTGGCCGAAACCCGGATCCACGCGCTTCTCCATGGGCTCGACCGCGAGGGATACCGGACACGGTTCTGCCTCGACGAAGCGGTTCTGCGGGAAGGCGGTGCCGACATCGCACGGGCCAAGGGCGATCTCGGTCAACTGCTGCATGCAGGCCTCTCCGGTCTGTCCGGGCTGTCCGCGGCACTCGACCAAGTGCAGTCGGACGTTGAATCCATTCACAAAAAAGGAGGTCGGGCAACACAACTGGCCGCCACAAAGCGCCATCTTGAGGCGCTTGACGAGCGCATCGCCGCAGCTCGACTGTCTCCGGACCGCTTCGACAGGCTTGCGGCCGATCACAAGCAGAGCACAGAGCACCGCCAGGAGGTCGAGGCCGCGCTGGCGGACGCCGCGCGGCGCCTCACGCTCTGGAAAACGACAGCTGCGCGGCGCGAGATCGCTGCTGAGCTCCGGGAGATCGACACGCAGCTTCGCGACCTTCCGGCCGGCCCGGATCTGCCGAAAGAGGTGCATCTTCGCGCCCATGCCATCCTCGGACGTCGCGAAGCCGCCGTCCTCGCGGCGGAGACTGCGCGCCGCACGCATGCTCAGGCGGTCGAGACACTGGCTGAGCTGTCAGAGGACCCGGACGGTCTTGAGATCGCTGCGGAGCTCGACCGGCTGGAGGCACGCGTGCTTGAGGACGGCGATCCCCTCGTCGCCCGCGCCACGATGGCGGCCGTTGATCTGGCCGCGCTCCGCACGGCGGGCACCGACGCCGAGGAGCGCATCGATGCACTCAGACGGCAGATCGGCGGTCCCGCGTGCGCGCTCGAGGACCTCCATCTGCCGCCAAATCTGCGCACGGCGCTGCGGCGCGCCGTCGAGGCCGCCCTTGCCGCCGGGCGGCGCCACACCGATTTCAAGGCGCAGCGCCACGAGGCCGAAGATCGGCTTGGAGCGCCGGTGGCTCCACCGGTGGGCCTTGCGGCGCTCGAGACCGCGCTCGATGCCTGGCAACACGACGCGCGGGAGGTCGCCCGGCTGGCGGAGCTCGCCGCCGAAGCCGGATCACGCGCAGCGGACCAATCCGCGGGTTTGCCCGCCACTTGGGCTGACCTCGTCATCGCAGGACTGCCGGAGGAGGCGGAGCTCAAGGCGCTCGAACGAACGGTCTTGGAGGCCACGACCTCGCGCACCCACGCGGCCGCGGCCCTCGCCGCAGCAGAGGCCGCGATCGCGACGGCCACCGGCGGCCGGGGGGGTGCGCCGTCCGAACACGAGATGTCCGACCAGGAGGTCGAGGAGAGCCGCGAGCGCCGTGACGCGGCCTGGGCTGCGCACAGGCGCACGCTCTCTCAGACCACCGCCGACCAGTTTGCGGCGGCGATGCGCGCCGATGACGCCCTCCGCGAGACGTACTGGCGCGAGCGGGAGGCCCGCTTGGCGGCACGCCGGTGGGATCAGGAGCTCGAGCGGCGCACCGAGGAGGCGGAGCGCCTCCGCGCAGACCATGCGAAGGCCGGTGACGCGGTTGCGGCACAGGATCTCAAAGTGCGGGCCGCGGCCGAGGCCCTCGGCCTTCCATCGACCTCCAGTGCGGAGGACCTTCTCCCCCGCCGCGCGGCGCTTGTCGCCGCTGCCGACGCGGCGCGCCGGGCGCAACTTGCGTCAGACGACCTTCGCGCGGCCGAAGCGCGCCGGGCTCAGCTCTCCAGCGCGCTCGACGCCGCGTTCGTCGGGAGCGGCGGGACGCGGCCCGAAGCACGCGACGCGCGTCCCGACGCGGCACGGGTCTGGCGCGATGAGCTTCGCCGCCGCACGGAGGCATCCGCGGCCTGGGCGGAGCGCGCCCGCACCGTCAAAGATCTGTCTGGGAGAGTGGCCGCGGCCGACGAGGCGGAGCGGCAGGCCCTGTCGCAGGTCGCTGCTTTGGCCGACGGGTCCTGGTACGCGGACAAACCGCCGGGCGACCTCCCCCAAATCCTGGAGAGCGTCGCCTCCCTCGACGCTCTGGTCGCCGAGGCTGAGGGTTCGTCGGCGCGGATTACGGCCCTCGATGCAATCCTGACCCGGTTTGGAGCAGAGGCAGCTCCGCTTGCCGGCGTGCTCGGTCTCCCTGCCGATCGGCCCGGTCCATTGCTCGCCGCGGCACGGGACCGGGCCCGGACCGCGCGCGCGTCGGAGGACGCCCGGCGGGGGCTGCGGGCGGAGATCGCCTCGGCAGAGAGCGCACTCAACGAAGCCGAACGGACCAGGGCGGCTGCCACCAGCGACATAGAAGGCCTCCTCGCCGGCCAAGCTGTCTCGGGCCTCAGCATCCAGGTGGCGATGGAGCATCTGGACCGGCGCGACACCCTGCGCAGCCGCCGCGCCGACCTGACGGAGCGCGATCAAGCGCTCAGCGTAGAGGCCGCTGGCCAAGACTTGGAGCGCTGGGACCCCGACGGCCTCGCGCCGCTCACCGAGGAGATTGCGCGTCGGGAGGCGGAGCGCGACGCGGCACACCAGGACGAGGGCGCCGCACGGCAAGCACTCGACGCTGCGCGCGCCGCCGATGGAAGCGCAGCCCTCGATCTGGCGCGCGCCACGGACCTCGAAACCTTGGCAGAGGCAGTTCGCGACGGATTTCAGCGCGCAATAGGCCTCCGCGCAGCGCGCCGCGCCCTCCGCCGGTACCGGGTCGCGCAGCGGGGAGACATGCTCCGCACCGCAGAGGAGGCCTTCGTCCACATCACCGGCGACGCCTGGCAAGGTCTCTCGGTCGAGCCCTACGGCGCCGGCGAGCGGCTGGTCGGCCTTCGGGACGGAGCGCCGGTGCCGATTGAGAGGATGTCAACCGGGACGCAGGGACAGCTCTACCTGGCCCTCCGTGTCGCCGGGCACCGCACGTTTCTCTCAGAGACCGGTCCGTTGCCGTTTCTGACAGACGACATCCACGAGACCTTCGACGATGGCCGAGCGCGGGCAGCCCTCGAACTCTCGCGCGACATGAGCCGACGGGGGCAGGTGATCATCCTCACCCACCACCGCCACCTCGTTGACATCGCCCGAGATCTGGATCCGGGCATCCGGGTCATCGACCTGTTTCGACGGGCATGACGTCTGGCTTCTGCCACAGCATGACGTGGAACCAGGGGACGCGGGCGTACTTGTCGGCAAAGTCCGGATCGCCGCCGAGACAGGGTGGCTCCTCGAAGGCACGCAACTCCAACCCGGCGCCGAGGAAGGCGCTGAAATAGGCCGACAACGGTCGATGGTGGTTCAACACTCGGATGCCGCGCCACGCCGCCCATCCCGACCGCTCCTCCATGTAGTCGTCGAACGCGTAGTAGCGACGCTCAGTGCCGACCGTGATCCACCCGCCCTTGCCCTCCGGCCAGTTGCGCGGGGTTGCGGTGGTCCATGGCTGTAGGTTGGCGACGAGCAACCGTCCGCCCGGCGTCATCACTCGGGTCATTTCAGTGATCGCGGCGCGGTACCCCGCGATGTCGATCAAGGAGAGATAGCTGACGACGAGGTCGAAGCTGCCCGCCTCGAACGGCAGTGCCTCAGCGCGTCCCGACACGTAGGTGCCCGACGGATCCCGCCGTCGCGCCTCCCGAAGGAGGGCTTCGGTCGGGTCGAGCCCCACCGCCTCGATCCCTTCGGCGCGGAGCGCGCGGCAGAAACGCCCTTCGCCACATCCGACATCCAGCGCGCGCCGGGCGCCCGCCGCCAGTGCGCGCATCGGTGGGTCAAGAACGTGCTCGCGCGACCGGTCGCCCCGGTCGCCCATCGACGTGATCCATGCCTCGGCTGACGCTTCCCAATCGCTCATCGAGGTCTCACCGGCGCCGACGCCACGTGGCGACGCGCTCTCCATAGAGAGCGCTGAGCGAATCGCAAGTTCAGGGGCCGGCTCTGCCGTTGCGCGTTCCGCCACGGCCGCTCGGTCAGACGCGGGTCGCCACACCCGGTCCCTCCGTCAGGTCGCCGCGATCCTGCCGCGGCAGAGCACAGTGAAATGTGGAGATGTCCGTGCCGACGCCGCCTGAGACGTGAAGTGTGCCGTGCGATGTGCGCACCACCTGTTCAAGGAGGCTCCACCCGGTTTGCGGCGCACCGGGACCCGCGATCGGTCCGCGGATCACGGCGGAGAGGCGCAGATCGACATGGGTTTCGGACAGTGATGCAGAGGCGCGGATCACACTTCCGGGCTGGGCAATGGACGCCGCAGTCAGCGCCATGCACCAGATCACGCGCCGAAGCCCGATTGAGGCCTCCGCGAGGTCCGCGTCGAGGCGCCAATCGCTGAGGTTCAAGGTCAGGCCACGCCCTGCGAGGCAGGCTGAGATGCGCTCAAGAAGGCTCTTCGCTGTCCCATCGCCGTCGCCCTCGGCGCCTCGCAAGATCATTGCGACCATTGCCAGATCTGGGGACACGCCCGCCGCCGCGTCCCCCCGACGGAGCGCATCGAGCGTTGGGCCGTCTTGGGCATCGGCGAGAAACCCAGCGAGATCCAGATCGACGCGGGGAGGTCCGGCGCCGCATGCCGCCAGCGTCACGATCTGCCCGGGATCGCGGAAGAGCGCCATAACGGCCCCGTCGGGCAAGGTCGAGAACCGCCCCTCTCGCGCCCCACCGCCGGAGAGTGGAAGCGCAGCGACCCAAGCCGTGCGCCGCCCGGCCGACCGCACATAGCTCCGCAACCGCGCCCAGACCGCGTCGCACGTCGTTTGCGACGCGAGCGCCTCCGTGACCGCCCCGATGTCGAGCGGTCGAAGGGCGCACGTCCCGTCAAAAGACCACATGTCCTCGAACGCAGCGTTTGCAAACACCAGCGCACCGGACGTGTCGAAGACCGCAACGCCGTCGACCATGTTGTCGAGTGTCGTTTGACTGATCTCGATTTCCTGGCGGTAGCGGCGTTCGAGCTGGACCACCTTCGAGATGTCCTCAAACACAAAGACAACAGCCCCGCCGCCATGATGGCGGCCGGTCACCCGAAGTGTCTGGCCTGAGGCGATGGCCCAATCCTCTTGGTAGGAGTGCATTCCGCCCGGTTGACCGATTGTCAGCAAGCGTTCGCGCCACCGCGGAAAATCCTCGACCTCGGGCACCATGCGGGCCTGGCGCAGGGCCTCCAAAAAGGCGCGAAGGCTCGGTCGAGCCGCGAGGCCCACGGTGTCGAGGCCAAGGAGAACGCAGAGCGCTGGATTGAACATGATGAGCTTGTGATCGTTGTCGAAGACCGCAAGCCCAACATTCAGATGCGCAAACGTGTCGGCGAGCGTGTTCATGACGCGCAGGCGCGCGCCATCCGCCACTGCTTCCGCATCGGCATCGAGCGCAACGAGAAGCGCGCCCTCTGCGTCTGCGATGCGCAGCGGTCTGATCCAGATCGGCTCGCTGCCCTTGGCCGACGGATAGGCCCTCGGGCCGCCACCACTGTCGCTCAAAAGGTCGCGCACGGCCTGACCGGTCAGGCGTCGGCGCGACAAGTCTTCGAAGGCCGGATTGGCCCAGATCGGCATCCCGGACGGATCCATCTCGATGATCGGGATTGGCAGGCGGGTGAGCCGGCCCTCCGCCTGCGCGAGACGCGCGCGCAGCTCCGCTTCGCGACGGTCGGCTCGGACGCTCTCGGCCTCGCTTGGGTGAACTTCTCTGATCGCGATCTCGGCGACAAAGCCCGTCAGTCGACCGGTGAGCCGGAGGGCCGGGCCATCCGGTGGGCTGAACGTCTCCTCAAAGGGGGTGCCATCCTTGAGGAGCGTGGTGATGCGCGACGTGATCGGTGCCGCGCCCTTGAGACGCTTGAGCAGGGAGGCCACGTCGCGCGGCGGTCCGGCGCCGCTCGGCAACAGCCGCGCGAGCGCCCGTCTGTCGGAGGCAATCAAAGACGCGTCCCCGTCGACCGTCAGACGAACCGGCGCGGATCGCGACCGATCCGCGCGCCGCGCAATCCAACGATCAAACAGAGCACCGAAGCCAAAGGCCGCCAATGCGGCCGCAACCGCCCAGAGGCCCGTGGCCCATCCGAGGTAGGCACCGGGGGCAATCAACACCATTCGGGCGAATCCCTTATTGCAAAGGTTACCCTAGGCCGATGCCGATTAACGCTGAGTTAACCACATCTCCGCACCGTTCAGAGACGGGTTGGCGCCGAGCGGACCGCGCGTGACACCGCGCGGCACGTCGAGGGTTCCGCGGGGCCAGGAGACCTCCACGATGGCGCCCGAGGGGACCGGTGCAGTCTTTTGCGCGCCCGGCGCGATGCCGTTGGCGAAGGTCAGTCTGGCCCCCGTCCGCTCCAACAAGGTCTTTGCGATGAACAAGCCGAGCCCCATCCCATCATAGCCCGAGCGATCGGCCTGCCTGTCGCGCCCGCCGCGGCGGCGCACAAAGGGATCTCCGATCCGACCGATCAAGTCCGTGGGGTAGCCGCTTCCATCGTCGCTGACCCGGAGCATGAGCTGGGACTCGTCCCAATCGAGATCGATCCAAACCGTTGTGCGCGAGAAGTCGACGGCGTTCTGCACAAGGTTCCGCACGCCGTGGATCACTTCGGCCCGGCGCGGGATGTCCGGCTCCCCCCGGGAGGGGGCCTCGTCGGCCCCCTGTCCGCCGATCTGCAACCGCACATCGATCCCGCGTTCGATATGGGGGGCCGCGGCCTCGGCCACGACCGCGCGAAACGGCGCATAGCGCAGATGCGCGTCCTCCTTCGCACCGTGGCCCATCGCAGCGAGAATGTCGCGGCAGCGGTCCGCCTGCTCTCGGATCAGGCGTGCATCGGCCTGGGCAAGCGGGTGCTCCTCGAGATCCTCGATCAGCTCGGCCGAGACGAGCTTGATCGTCGCGAGCGGCGTCCCCAGCTCATGCGCGGCCGCCGCAACAACACCGCCGAGATCGGTCAGTTTCTGCTCGCGCTCAAGCGCCAACTGCGTCGCGGTCAGCGCCTCGGACATGGCAAAGGTCTCGAGCGTCACGCGCCGCGCATACCCGGCCAGGAACAGGACCGAGATGATGAGGGCCGCCGCCGTCCCCAAAATCAGCAGCGGATCGGTCGTCAGAATGCTCCCATCCGCACGGCGGAGCGGCATGGCATGAAGCGCAAGGCCGAGAACGTAGAGAATCGAGACACAGCCGAGAACAGCCGTTGTCTGCAGCGTCAGCACCGTCGCACCGATGATCGTCTGTGCCAGGATCATCACGGCAAAAGGGTTCGCAAGACCGCCGCAGACATAGAGGAGCGCCGCAAGCTGCGTCAGATCGAAAAACAGCGTCAGCGCCGCGGCCCGATGGCCCAACCGTTTCGTTTCCGGGTAGAGCGCCATCGCCGCCAGGTTGAAGACAACAAGCGATCCGATCAGCGGCACGCAAAGATCCAGTCGGAGGTCGATCCCAAACAGGTCGATCGCCGCCAAAACGGCCGTTGTCTGCCCGAGAGCAGCGAGCCACCGGAGGTAGATCAGAGTGCGAACGCGCACCCAGTCTCTCCGCTCACGGCTCGGGAGGAAGGTGTCCTGGCGCCATGGCATGTTGCAACGCTAGGGCGGATCCCCTAGGGCGTAAACGGCGGAATTGCCGCGGCGTTGGGCCACGAAGTTGTGTTCGCGTGCGGCTTGCTTTCGGGGCTCCGGATGCGGACACAGGTTCGTGAAAGGAGACCACCATGGCACGAATGACCGTTTTGTTCGCGGGCGGCGCGCTCGCCCTTCTCCTCGCCGGCACGGCCGGATATGTGTACATGACCCGGCCCGGTGACTTTGCGGCCTGCACAGGCTCTGGCGTCGCGGGCGACATCGGCGGACCGTTTGAGCTGACCCGCCATGACGGGGTCCGCGTGAGCGAGAGCGAGGTCATCGACGGCCTGACGCTCATGTATTTCGGCTTCACATACTGCCCCGATGTCTGTCCCATCGACACGGTGCGCAACGCCGACGTGGCCGCCCTCCTCGACGAGCGGGGCGTTGCGGTGAGGCCAGTGATGGTCTCCGTGGATCCCGAGCGGGACACGCCAGAGGTCCTCGGAGAGTACGTGTCCTGGATGCATCCTCGGATGGTGGGCCTCACCGGCAGCACGGACGACATCGCCGCCGCGGCGAGCGCGTACCGCGTTTACTACGACAAGGGCGAAGGCGAGGATTACCTCGTCGCACACACCACCTACACCTATCTGATGGCACCGGAGCACGGGTTTCTGACCTTTTTCAGCCGCGACGCGACAACCGAACAGATGGCGGACACGATCTCCTGTTTCGCGGAGGCGATCTGAGGCGCTCCGTCGCCTCTGAAGAGGGCGCGCACCCCGAGCTGGGGTCGCCATTGCGGGCACGTCGCTTCACCTGAGGGGCACCCGGGTCCCGCAGCGCGCTCGAGTGGCCCCGCGCAGGCTGCCAACGTGCTGACCGATCCATCGAGGTCTTGGATCACCTGCATGCAGCTCGCCAAACAGCGAGCGCCTGCAGCTTTGACTGGGTCTCGACATAGCGGTGACGCGCACCGCAGTTCTCCGACGCGCGACCAGACCGAGGTTGAACGGTGCGCCATTCCGCGAGGCCACAGCATCGCCTGGATCTCCGTTGAGGCGTTGCACCGGTGGATCGCGCCAGGCCAACGACCGCAGGTGGGCGACGTCAGCCCTCCAACTTGGCGATCCAGGCGATGCTGGTCCCACGCGCCGCTTTCTTGCCACCGATGCAGCAGGCGAGCCTACCAGCGCTGAGGGCGTGCCGTCGAGGCAGGGCAACCGTCAACCCCAACACGCCAGGACGCGGTCGTCTCATGCGCACCGCCTTTGGGATCACGTGCCTCGAACCGGAGAACTGGGCGCGCTGACCAGCGCAGGTCATGGGGGACGTCGCACCTTGGCGTCCAGGCGTCGGCGCATGCCGCTTGTCAGGCGAGATCCTCGCCAAGACGACAGTCGGAGCAGGCCAAGGCCCGCGATCTCGTCGGCGGTGCCGGAGGCCCAGGGCGATCCGACGTGCGAGAGGATCCGATGCGGTCACCTCACTGAGACGCGAGAGTCGCGTCCAGGACGACCTCAATCCCCGAGACAGCGTCTGTTTAAGGCCGAGCAAACCGCCAGCGCCTTGCGCTTCGGTCCCGGGGGCAGGACCGTCGCTCAAAGCGCCGTGCTCTCTCGAGAGGACCACCGACGGTCGCCCATCCGCCTGCGCGTGCGGCGCGCGAAACGCCGACGGCAGCCCGTCCGCGGCCGTCGCTCACACGGAATCCCGGCCCAAGAAGTTAGTCAGGGTCAGCGGGCGGGCGGCCTACGACGGGGGGAGCGGCACTGAGCAGCGATGCTCCAAGGCAGGCTTCCAACAAGTTGGCCATCGTCTCCGCCCACCCCAGCTCGCCCGACTTTGGATCGCAACCACGTGCACCCGGGCATGTCCTCAGGCGAGGCCAAAGCCCAATGAGACGTGGGTGGCGCGGGTCGATACCACGGACGCGCGCCGCAGCACGGAGGAGGGCAGGCCCAGGCAAGTTCGGCCGACAGCCCGCGCGTGAGGTCCTGGCTCACAGCATCTGTGAGGAGCAGGAAAAGCGCCAAGGAGCGACCCTCGCTCCGCAGTGCCGCGGTTGCGGCACCGTCTACAGACGCCGGGTCTTTTCGAGAGCCGAATGCGCTCAGCTTGCCTACCCGCGGCGGTCCGCCGCCACGAAACATGTCCACGGGCCACACCGCGTTCTGTGACCGAGCGCCCAACCCTCGACCGTTGGGTGAGCGGCATGGCGGAGCACCACTGGGAGGGTCGAAACGCCCCTGTCGGCATCTTTCCCTGTTGCCATCTTTGGCGACACACACCTGCTGTGGCATGGCTCGGAACCGGAGACGCAGAGCGGACCCGGACGGCGCGCGGCGGATCCTCAATAGACCCGTTGGCCCTCGACCCAGACCGCGACAACGTGGTTGCGCCCGCTCTCTCGGCGCACCCGAACGAGATCCGCGCGCTGGCCCGCCGCAATCTCGCCCCGGTCCTCGAGACCGGTCAGCCGGGCGGGCGCGCGCGTGACCATCTCGATCGCCTGCGGCAAATCTTGTGGCAGCGCAGGGTCTTCTGCGATGCGGAACGCTGCGTCAAGCGGGCTGCGTGGGACGTAGTCTGAGGCGAGGACATCGACGAGCTCCGCCGCCAAGATCTCGGAGAGCGCGACATTGCCGGATTGCGACCCTCCGCGGAGGTAGTTGGGCGCACCCATCACAACGGTCTGACCCATCGCCCGCGCCCGCTCCGCAGCGATGCGGGTGACCGGGAACTCCGCCACGGAAATGCCCTCCGCGACGCTGTCCTCGATGTGCTCGGGGCTGCGGTCGTCATGGCTCATCACGATGATCCCGCGCGCCCGCGCCGCCGACACGACATGGGCCCTCACGCCGGGGCCCACCCGGGCGGCGCGCGCCATCATCTCATCCCGCTCGCGGATCGCCTCTTCCAAGGGCACGCCCAACTCCACCGCCATCCGTTTGGTCCAGCGCTCGATGTCCGGGCTTTGTCGGTCGCCCGGCGTGTGGTCCATCACCGAGACCAGCTGAGCGATGTCGCGGTCGATGATCGCATCGACCAGGTCGGCGGTTTCCGGATCGCAGATCTCGCAGCGCATGTGCAGAATGTGCTCCGCCCGGAAACGCCCGGAGGCGGCCCCTTGCTCCAACGCATCGACCAGAGGCTCCAGAAACGCGCGGCGCTCCGGGTTTTTCATCATCGCTCCGACAGACAGGCTGTCGTAGACGGTCGTCGTGCCACCCGAGATCACCACGGCATCGTGCGCAGCAAGCGCCTCGTCGTAGCTCCACATCACACCTTTCCGCGGGATGAGATGGGTCTCGACATGATCCGTGTGCAGGTCGACGATCCCGGGGATGAGATAGTCGCCACCGAGATCGATCCCCGTGCCCCCCGGCGCAACCTCAACGATGCGACCGGCCTCGACCGCGACACCTCCCTCAAAGACCCGCCCCTCCGCCACAACGCGCGCATTGACCAGGCGAAAGCTGTGGGCGGCAGCGTCAAACATGGACCTCACTCCAAGCGCGTTTGAGCATGATCTCGGCGCAGATCGACGTCCTGTCGGTGCACTGCACGGGCAGACCAGGCGTTGAGAATTGGGACGTCTTGGCAGCCCCGGGTCGGACCACGCCCAGCCTGTAGCCCGGGCGCAGGCACAAGCGCAAGACACCGGTTCTGTTCTGGGGCGTCGCGATCCAGAGTTCTGTCCGCCTGGGCCGCGCTGCCACACCCTCAGGAGACCACTGCCAGCCCCTTCGCGCGCCCAACCTCTGCCCCAAGGAGGAAACCGAGACCGTCGACGTCCGACAGCGCAGGGGGCAGACGGCAGATTGTTCATCGCCCGATCGTGCGCACAATCGGTTCAGATGCGGCCGGTCCGCTCACTTGCGGAAGCTGCATCGCGACCGCGGTGCCACGCTGTCCGGGGTGGCGCCATTGGGGAGATCGACCGGGGTCACGACCATTGCCTCAAGCGACCGGCGGGCAGTCTTGGGGGGCGTGCGCTCGGGCGACTACGGAGCGCGGAGGGTGTGGTCGCCCACCTGACCTTCGATCAATCTCGGTCAGGTCCGTCCTGCGGGAGTGCTGACGGTCCAGGGTCACACCTCGCCACGGCTCAGACGGGCTGTGGTTTGGTCTGAGGATCGGTGAGACAGATGGCGTCGCCGGTCTCGGCGAGACCGGCAAGACGCTTGACGGGGTCACTCACGCGCGCGCTTCAGCGCTATAGGCGACGCGCCCCTCCACGAGGGTTTGCCGCACGGCAGGGGGGCCAACCTCCGGCCAGTCGAGCAGCACCAGATCGGCGCGCATCCCCACAGCGATCTCCCCTCGATCAGGGAGACCACTCGCCCGGGCGGGCCCGCTCGAGACGAGCGACCAGAGCTTGGACAACGGCGCCCTCCGCTCCGCATGGAGCCGGCCGACAGCCGAGAGCATCGCGGGGTAGAAGTAGTCGGACGCGAGCGCGTCGCAGAGCCCCGCCTCGACCATGTCGCCCGCCGAAGGTGAGCCGATGTGGCTGCCGCCCCGCACCGCGTTGGGCGCCCCGAAAATGATCGCATCCCCCGCCGCCCGCGCGGCGGCGGCCACTGGCACCCGCATCGGAAACTCAGACACCGTGACGCCCATCGCGCGGTAGAATGCCCGTGTCTCGTCCTGCGTGTCGTCGTGGGAGAGCATAGGCGCCGAGACGGCCCGCGCCTTCTCCGCCAGCTCTGCGATCCGACCGGGCACCTCCGACCGACGCGCCCAAACCTCGAGCATCTTCTCCCGGTAGGAGGCTGGCGTGAGGCCGGCGCGGCCCGCGTTCGAGGTCGATGGCCGCTCAAGCCGGGGATCCTCGGCCGAGAGTGCACGGTACGCCGGATTGTGCTCAAAGAGCCGCTCCTGGATCGGCACATCGGGGTCGCGCATCGACATCGACGTGTGATCGTTGAACGCAAGCGACGGCGTGAGCGGCCCCTGGAGCGTTCGGGTGATGAGATCGACCGCCTCGAAGGCAAACGTCTCCCACCGAAGCTGGATCCGGTTCTCGACCGTCAACCGCGGCTCGAGCGCGGCGAGCGCATCGACAAAGGCCTCCCCCCGCTCGACCGACCGAAGCCCCGGCTCCCAGGAGAGGGTCAGCGCGTGATAGGCCGTTGCAATTCCGTTCGCAGCGAGCTGGCGGTCGGTGTCGAGGATCGCCGCATCCAGCGGAAAGAAGACACCCGGGCGCGGCATGACCTGACGCTCGAAGGCATCGCCGTGGACGTCCACCAGTGCCGGCGCCAGCACCATCCCGCGCGCATCGATCGCCTCGCCTGAACCGGACCCAATGCTCGCGATCCGGCCGTCCTCAATCGTGACATCTGTTTCGACAACATCGTCAGCCAGGATGACCCGGGCACCTGCCAATCTCACGGTCGCTCTCCACTCACAGGCCAATGCCCCGTGCAGGGCATGGCGACGCCAGTTGTGTCGAGAGCCATACCATCGAACACCGCGAAGAGCTCAAGCCGTTTTGTTGCGTCGCAATACAAGTGCATGCGCGAGCTGCCGCCATCGTCACAGTCCACACCCGGGGCCTGCGCGAGGCAGCGCGGGATGATGCTCACAAGGAGCCCCAAGCGCCGAGGTTGCCGCTCCGCATGATTGCCTTGCCGTCTCGGCTCAGCGTGTTCCGGGAAAGACCACGGGCAGTCGCCTGCCAAACAGGCCAGGCGAGCGGTCGCTGCCACGCGGCCCCGATGCGGATGCCCTCAGCCAAAACGAGCGGGCCTAGGAGGTTCTGCCTCCGAGCAATACGCTCGGTGCGTCAGTGCTTAGCAGGCGTCCAGTCGTTCCGAGCCATCAGGAGAGACTTGCTCCGCGCGGCGAAGTTCGGCGGGAAGGACAGCACGCTCGATTTCGACGCCCGTGCCGACCGATCACTGCGCACCTCGTACCATCGCTGGAGCGCTGCACCGAAATCGGATCCCTGAGGCGCGGCGCAACGTGCATCGGGTATTGGCCTGTGAGGGCACAGGCGAAGCCGTTGATCGCGTGTCCCCGTGCAGGCTGGTTCGCCCGGGGGGCCACCGTCGATCGCCCGTCGCGTGGGTCGCGCTCTCCACTGCCGTTCCATGATCTGCCGTCCCGGTCCGGGGCACTCAGACCGTCAGAACTCAAAGCGCGCTGGCGATCCCCCAAGGGCCGCTCCGAGGGGCGTCCCCCGTCGACGTCGGGCCGGAGCGCCTCGCCTTCTGATCCGCGGTGTCCGTCGGCGCTCTTTGAGCAGAGCCTGCCCAAAGAGCTTCGAACGCTTGGCAAGACGCACCAAACCGGGTTTGTCCCGCGATGCACCCGTCACGTGACCAGCCACTCTCGGCGCCGCTCACGCGCGCAACGCGTTGGAGAGACGTCTGTGATCTGACCCACATGGCCCTCCCGTGGCGTAGACACACTGGACCGGCCCCCGGTATGATCGCCGCAAGGACATAGGAGAGTGACGATGCGTCTTGCTTTGATTTTTTGTTGTCTTGGCTCCGCTGCCGTCTCGCAGGAGATGGTTGAGGCGTCGCGCCCAGACTCGCTTCTCACGGTGATGGTGGATGCCGGATACACCGCAACGCTGACGACGGACGGTGTCGGCGACCCAAAGATCGAAAGCAGCGTCGGCGGCGCCGAATTCGACGTGTTTTTCTACGGCTGCGACAACGGCGTCGCCTGCCAGGAGGTGATCTTCTCGGTCGGCTTCGACTTGCCGAACGGGTTCGACCTGGCGGGGATCAACGAATGGAACAGCGTCGAGCTCTACGGTCAAGCCTGGCTCGACGAGGAGAACGACCCGTTTCTCGACATGGCCATCAACATGCGCGGCGGCATACCGCGTGCGAATTTTGAGGCCCATCTCACGACCTGGGACTTCTATGTCGGTGAGTTTATCACCGTCATCGATTGG
Source organism: Pseudomonadota bacterium (assembly GCA_038749815.1). Classification (GTDB taxonomy): domain Bacteria; phylum Pseudomonadota; class Alphaproteobacteria; order Rhodobacterales; family Rhodobacteraceae; genus Algicella. Next base: position 15,757 of record JBCDHQ010000052.1, read on the forward strand.
TGATCGGGTCTCGGCGGATGAGTTTTGGCGGGGCGGCGATCAAGACCGTCCCAGCCTTCACGAGTTTGGGTCCGGTCGCGACACGACCGGCAGTGGATGACCGCTTGGCGAGAACCGATGAGAGCGCACGCGACCGTGCGCTATGCAAGCCTCCGCGCTGAGCCACGCGGCCGCGCTGACGCCGAGGCTGGGTGCACCGCCCTGGGTCCGCCTGCAGGGCATTGGGCGAGGCGGAGGATTGCGCTTGGTGTCGGCCCAATACGTCGCCATTGAATGAGGCCACGGACAGAGCAACGACGCCACTTGGTGTGTTTCGGGGGGCAAGGCCCCAAGTCAGCACGGCGCCGACATTTTGAGCTCCTCCCCAGTGCTTTGACAGGCTTTAGGCTGCTGTCAGGGTGCGTGATGGTGCGATCGGCGCAGTGGACCACGTCAGTCGCGAGCGGCCTAGGGCTGCCGGTTGGTGGATCAGGTCAGTACTCCGGGGCCGCTCTCCAAGGGGGGCAGAGAGCGCCATTCGGAAGTCAGCGATCGCCGCTGCCGCTCGATTAAGACGGCCGCCAGGAAGCGCCCCTTCCCCTCCGTCGAGATGCGTTTGCCGGCCTGTCGCAGTGTGTCCGCCCAGGCAAAGGCGGTGCGATCCCTGGTCCGTGTCTGTCATCTCGGGCGGGCAGAGGCGCGCGATGTCCTCGTTGAGAGCGTCGGCGGAGAACTCTGCCTCCGGGGTGTTCGACAACCGGCCAACATCCGGGCTGTGCCGTGATAGTCACGAGACCGAGGACGTCCCGCCGCATCGCTAGATCGGGCGTCGGCGCATCAGACAGGGTTCGGACGGTCGATCGCCTGCCCGCGGAGCAGATAGGCGAACGGCCGGCTGCCCTTGGCCGGTTTGCTCCCCTATTTGGGGGCGATGGATCGGCATCAGGCCGATGAGCCGCCGCACTGCTCCCGGTCCTCAGGTGCCACGTCATCCGTGGAACGGCGTCTCCATGACCTGCCGGTCGGTCGCCGCCACGAGCGCGAGGGTCTCGGCGCGTTCGCATGCGGAGCGATGGTCGGCTGTCGACCTGGAACGCGACAGCACATGGCCTTGCGCGACGACCGGACGCGGTGCGGGGCCTTCCAGACCATTCCCCGCCCGACGCCCCAATGCAGGGCTTGGGCCTTCGTCACATTGCCGGCGATCACGAGCGTCCCGATCTGGGCGTGCAGCTCCCTCACCGTCGGCGTCCGGGGCTTCGCGCGCCTCACCCGTCTCGAGCAGGCCCGAAGCCTCCTCGAGCGGCGTCTTCTTCCGTGGATGGATCAGCGTCGGATGCCCCTCGAATCGCGCCGCCACCTCTGCCACCAGCGGCGCGCCTCTTGCGCGACCTCGACCGCGGTCGCCAGCCGGGTCCTCTTCCGTCTCCGTCTCGATGGCCAGGATGACCCAAGTCGGAGCGCCCCTCACGGTCCGACTTGCGGGGAGCTCATCAGGGAGGCCAGAAGGAGCTGTTGTCAAAGGTTGACCTTCGGCGCGGGTGGCCGGCAGGGGACGACCAGGTCTTCGGTCACACCCCGCCAACCTGTCACCCGTGGGACCTGTCTCCGGCCTCGATCCGGCTTTGGCGGCCGCAAATGAGCCTCCAACGATTGCACCTGCCCCGCATCTCCCTATCCTAACGCTGACACACACTGCTCGAGAACAATATGTCACCCCTCCGCATCACTTATCTCGGTCTGGCCGTTCTCGGCACGGTCTGGCCCATGTTCTACTTTGTCCGGTGGTTCCGTGAGAACGGTTGGTCGATCGTCGAAATGGCGAGCGTGGCGTGGCATGCAAACGACGCGACGACGGGATTGACCTATGACCTGACGGTCGCAGCACTTGCGCTGACCGTGTTCATCATTGCCGAGGCGCGGGCGCGGAATGACCTCATGGGCCTGATTGCAATCCCTGCGACCTTCTGCATCGGGGTCAGCTGCGGTCTGCCGCTCTACCTGTTCATCCGCTCACGGCCGCTGGACTGATGGATCACTTTCTCTACCGAAACGGCGTTCTCCATGCCGAGGACGTGCCCGTCTCCGAAATCGCGGCTGCGGTGGGCACGCCCGCCTATGTCTACTCAACCGCGACCCTGACCCGCCACTACCGGCTGGTCGAGGAGGCCTTGGCGGGGCATCCTCATCTGATCTGCTACTCGATGAAATCGAACTCCAACCAGGCGTTGATCCGGCATCTTGCATCGCTCGGCGCCGGCATGGATGTCGTCTCGGGCGGTGAGTACGCGCGCGCCCGCGCTGCGGGCGTCCCGGGGACGCGGATTGTCTTCTCAGGCGTCGGCAAAACGCGCGAGGAGATGACGACGGCGCTGACGGAGGGCGTGCGTCAGTTCAATGTGGAGAGCGAACCCGAGCTCGCGCTTCTCTCTCA
>JBCDHQ010000053.1:0-18134 GCA_038749815.1 Pseudomonadota bacterium
CAGATCCCGCCTGCTGTTCTGAAAGAGATGGCGCTGACCGGCGCTCAGCTCTCGGCCGAGCGGGCGTTTCAGCTCGGGTTTCTGAACGCGTTGGCTGAGAATCCCATGACCGCTGCGGATGCGATCGTCGCGCGGATCGCGGCGACGGCGCCGCAGGCAACCGAGACGGCGAAGTGGATGATCTCCGCCGCGCTCAGCGAGGGTGGCGCGGCGGCGGTCGAGGCGCTCGCAGGCGCAGCGATGGCGTCCACGGAGGAGAAAGCGGAGGGCGTCGCAGCCTTCACCGAGAAACGCAAACCAAGCTTCGAGACCGCACAATGACCCGCCATGACCTGACCCTGATCGTTGGGGCGGAGGATCGTGACACGCAGCACGGCGTGCGAGACCTCGCGCATCTGATCGATGGCGCCTGGGTTGCCTCAAGCACGGGGGAGACGTTCGAGCGGCTCTCGCCGGCCACAGGGCGCATGGCCAGCCGCGCGGCCAAGGGCGGAGTGGCTGAGGTGGACGCAGCCGTCGCATCGGCCCGCGCTGCCTTTCCGCTCTGGTCCGACTGGCCGGGGGCGAAGCGGGCGAAGCTCCTCTCTCGCGTGGCCGATCTGATCGATGGGCGGCGCGGAGAGCTCGCGCTCCACGAGACGCTCGAAAGCGGCAAGCCAATCGCCCAGGCTGAGGCGGAGATCGCCGGGGCGGCGGACATTTGGCGCTATGCCGCGACGCTTGCCTGGAACATCCGGGGCGACAGCCAGAATGCACTTGGTCCCGATATGCTCGGCATGGTCCTCAAAGTGCCGGTCGGGGTGGTCTCGATCATCACGCCCTGGAACTTTCCGTTTCTGATCGTCTCGCAAAAACTGCCCTTCGCGCTCGCCGCGGGGTGCACGGCGGTGGTGAAACCCTCCGAGATGACATCGGCGACGACGGTGATGCTCGGCGAGGTCCTGGTCGAGGCGGGACTGCCGGCGGGCGTGGTCAACATCGTGCTCGGCTACGGCGATCCGGTCGGGCAGCGGATGGTGACGCATCCGGACGTCGCGATGGTCTCTTTCACCGGCTCCACGCAGGTCGGCAAAGCAATCGTGCGCGCCGCGTCCGGATCCCTCAAAAAGGTCTCGCTCGAGCTCGGCGGCAAAAACCCGCAAGTGATCTTTCCGGACGCCGATCTCGAGGCCGCGGCCGATGCGATTGTCTTCGGCACGTTCTTCAATGCGGGTGAGTGCTGCAACGCAGGCTCCCGGATCCTTGTTCACGCGGATGTGGCGGCGGATCTGAGCGCTCGGATCGTGGCGCTCTCCCGCCGGGTGCCCTTCGGGGACCCGCTGAGCCCGGCCACGAAAGTGGGTGCGTTGATCTCGCCAGACCATGCCAGCAAAATTGATGGCTACGTGAAGGCGGCAGCGGCGGCGGGAGCGGAGGTGATGCTCGGCGGCGATCCATTGGAGATCGATGGCCTCGCCGGCAGCTTCTACAGCCCGACCATCGTCTCGGGCGTCCGACCGGAGATGCCGATCGCATCGGAGGAGGTCTTCGGCCCAGTCCTCTCGATCCTGACCTTCTGCACGTTCGAGGAGGCCGTCGCACTCGCCAATGGCGCGGCCTACGGCCTCTCCGCCGGCGTCTGGAGCGAGAACATCCACACCTGCGTCAGCTTTGCGCGGAGGGTGGAGGCGGGGACCGTCTGGACCAACACCTGGATGGACGGCTATCCCGAACTTCCGTTCGGCGGCGTGAAGGAAAGCGGCCTCGGCCGCGAGCTCGGTCCAAACGGGATCGAGGAGTTTCTGGAGCCGAAGACGGTGCAAATGCGCGTCGGAAAGACGCGTCAAAACTGGGTTTGACCTTGACCGCGTGCGGGCCATCCGCGGCGCGGCATACGCTGCATGGGGAGGAAACCAATGCGTATGATGATGAAAACGACCACGGCGCTCGTGGCGCTCGCAGGCGGTGTGGCGCAGGCGGCGGATGTCGAAGTGCTGCACTGGTGGACTTCGGGCGGTGAGGCGGCAGCCCTCAACGTGCTGAAGGACGACCTCGAGGCGCAAGGCATCGGCTGGCAGGACATGCCGGTTGCGGGCGGCGGCGGTGAGCAGGCGATGACCGTGCTCCGCGCCCGTGTCACGGCGGGCGACGCGCCGACGGCGGTCCAGGCGCTTGGCTTTGACATCCTCGACTGGGGGGCTCAGGGCGCGCTGGCCGATCTCAACGAAGTCGCGGCCAAAGAGGGCTGGGATGAGGTCGTGCCGGAGGCGCTGCAGGCCTTCGCCAAGTATGACGGCAAGTGGATCTCGGCCCCCGTCAACGTGCACTCCACGAACTGGGTCTGGGCCAACAAGGCGGTCCTCGACGACAATGGCATCGCTGTGCCCGAGACGTGGGAGGACTTCACCGCCGCGGTCGAGGCACTGGCCGCTGCTGGCGTGACGCCGATCGCCCATGGCGGGCAGGCCTGGCAGGACGCGACGATCTTTGACTCAGTCGCGATGTCGACCGGCGGCCCGGACTTCTACAAGGCGGCCTTCATCGACCTCGACGAAGACACGCTCGGCTCGGAGACCATGCAAGAGGCGTTCGAGCGGATGGCATTCATCCGCGCCAATGTCGATGAGAACTTCTCGGGCCGGGATTGGAACCTGGCGACCGCGATGGTGATCAACGGCGAAGCCGGCTTCCAGATGATGGGCGACTGGGCGAAGGGCGAGTTCCTCAATGCCGGCAAAGTGCCGGGTGAGGATTTCCTCTGCTTCCGCTTCCCGGGCACCCAGGATCAGGTGACCTTCAACGCAGACCAGTTCATGATGTTCGACCAGGGCGGCGTCGTCTCGGACGAGCAGGGCGCGTTGGCCTCCGCGATCCTCTCGCCTTCGTTCCAGTCGGCCTTCAACGTGGTCAAAGGCTCGGTGCCGGCGCGCACGGACGTCTCCGACGAAGCGTTCGATGCCTGCGGCAAGCAGGGGATGGCAGATCTGGCGGCGGCGGCCTCGTCGGGCAACCTCTTCGGGTCGATGGCGCATGGCCATGCGAACCCGGCCGCCGTGAAGAACGCGATCTACGACGTTGTGACCGCGCATTTCAATGGTGAGTTCGACAGCGCCACCGCGGTGGAAGAGCTCGTCGACGCGGTCTCCATCGCGTAGTAACCGACAGTGCGGGGCGGTCGCCTGGCCGCCCCGCGCGTCCAAGAAAACAACGGGCAAAAAAAACAACGGGGAGGCACCATGGCCGCGCGCGCCGAGGTGGATTTCAGTACACGGCTGCAGACTTGGCTGCCGAAGCTCGTGCTCTCGCCTTCGCTGGCGATGATGCTGGTCTTCGTCTACGGCTTCGTCCTCTTCACCATCTATGTGTCGCTGACCGACAGCCGGATCCTGCCATTCGTGGGGCCGGACGGGCAGCCGACCTACGACCTGATCGGCTTCACCAATTACGAGAAGCTGTTCCGCCTGTCGCATTGGGAGATCTCGCTGACCAATATGGCGGTCTTTGCGGGGCTCTACATCGCGGTCTGCACCGCGCTCGGGCTGATGCTCGCGATCTTTCTCGACCAGAAGATCCGGGGCGAAGGCGTGATCCGCGCCGTATACCTCTACCCCATGGCGCTCAGCTTCATCGTGACGGGGACGGCGTGGAAGTGGTTCCTCGACCCCGGGATCGGGCTCGAGAGCATCGTGCAGGGCTGGGGCTGGACCTCGTTCAGCTTTGACTGGATCAAGAGCCGGGACTTCGCGATCTACACTGTCGTGATCGCGGCGGTCTGGCAGACGAGCGGGTTTGTGATGGCGATGTTTCTCGCGGGCCTCCGCGGCATCGACAACGAGATCCTGAAGGCCGCGCAGATGGACGGCGCGTCGAACTGGAACCTCTACCGGAGGATCATCCTGCCGCAGCTTCGGCCAGCATTCCTCTCGGCCTTCGTGATCCTCGCGCACCTCGCGATCAAAACCTTCGACCTGGTCATCGCGATGACGGGCGGCGGGCCCGGCCGCGCGACGGAGCTGCCGGCGACCTTCATGTACTCCTACACCTTCAGCCGCAACCAGATGGGGATCGGAGCGTCCTCGGCTGTGATCATGCTGATGACAATTGCGGCGATCATGATCCCCTATCTCTACTCAGAGCTGAGGGAGCGGCGCTGATGGCACAGGCCTCCCAGGATACGGCGATCCGAACGGGGCGGGTTGCGCGGACGCTGATCTACCTTGTCCTCCTCCTCTTCGTGCTCTTCTACATGCTGCCCCTCTACGTGATGCTGGTGAACTCGGTGAAGCCGCTCGCTGAGATCACCGGGGGGGGGATGATGGCCCTGCCGGAGGTCTGGACCATTGAGCCCTGGCTCAAGGCTTGGTCGACCGCGCAGATCGGGGTCGAGCCCACGGGCCTCCGCCCCTATTTCTGGAACTCGATCTCGATGGTCGTGCCGGCGGTCGCGATCTCGACGATCCTCGGTGCGCTCAACGGTTATGTGCTGACCAAATGGCGGTTCCGGGGGGACACGATCCTCTTTGGGCTGATGCTCTTTGCCTGCTTCATCCCGTTCCAGATCGTGCTGATCCCGATGGCGGCGGTGCTGGGGTTTCTGGGGCTCGCCGGCTCCACCGCCGGGCTCGTCCTGGTCCATGTGGTCTACGGCATCGGGTTCACGACGCTTTACTTCCGGAACTACTACGCCGTCTTCCCGACGGAGCTGATCCGGGCGGCCCAGATCGACGGCGCCGGCTTCTTCCGGATCTTCTGGCGGATCCTCTTGCCCTCCTCCGGTCCGATCGCTGTGGTCTCGATCATCTGGCAGTTCACCAACATCTGGAACGACTTCCTCTTTGGCGCCAGTTTCGCCAGCGGTGACGGCGCGCCGATGACCGTGGCGCTCAACAATCTCGTCCAGTCCTCGACGGGCGTGAAGGAATACAACGTCCACTTCGCCGGCGCGATCCTCGCCGCACTTCCTACGCTTCTCGTCTACATCGTGGCCGGGCGGTACTTTGTCCGCGGCCTGATGGCCGGTTCCGTGAAAGGGTGATCGGATGGGGTTTCTCGACATCGAAAACGCGACCAAGTCTTATGGATCGGTCGAAGTGCTGCACAAAGTCGACATCGACGTCGAAGAGGGGGAGTTTCTGGTCCTCGTCGGCCCGTCGGGCTGCGGCAAGTCCACGCTTCTCAACATGATCGCGGGGCTCGAGGACATCACGAGCGGCGAGATCCGGATCAAGGGCAGCGTCATGAACGGCGTGCATCCGGCCAAGCGCAACATCGCGATGGTGTTCCAGTCCTATGCGCTCTACCCGAACATGACGGTGGCCCAGAACATCACCTTCGGGCTGGAGATGCACGGAACGCCCAAGGCCGAGCGCGAGCGCGCGATGGCCGATGTCGCAAAACTCCTTCAGATCGAGCAGCTTCTGGGCCGGCGGCCCGGGCAGCTCTCGGGCGGCCAGCGCCAACGCGTGGCGATGGGGCGGGCGCTGGTGCGGAACCCGGACGTGTTCCTGTTCGACGAGCCGCTGTCGAACCTTGATGCAAAGCTCAGGGTCGACATGCGGACCGAGATCAAGAAGCTCCACCAAAAGCTCGGCACGACGACAGTTTATGTGACCCACGACCAGATCGAGGCGATGACGCTCTCGACCCGGATCGCGGTGATGAACGGTGGCTATGTCCAGCAGCTCGGCACGCCGAAGGAGATCTACGACACGCCTGCGAACCTCTTTGTGGCGACCTTCATGGGATCGCCCTCGATGAACCTCATTCCAGTGACCGTGCGGGCCGATGGCAACGCGATCTACGCCGACACCAAGAACGACAAGGGGGAGGGGATCAGCCTTGCGTTCTACAATCCGAGGGCTGAGCTCAAGGCGTTTGACGGTCAGACCGTCACGCTCGGCATCAGGCCCGAGGCACTGACCGATCTCGAGGGTGCCGATCAGCGCTCCGACCATGTGGAGCAGGTGGCAAACACGGTCACGGTGACGGAGCCTGCGGGCTCCGACACTTTTGTCACCACGACCATCGGGGGCGCGGAATGTGTGGCGCGGATGCGCTCGGACGCCGATGTCGCGCCGGGTCGGGAGACGGTCTTTGCGGTCAACATGGAGAAGGCCGTGGCCTTCGACCCAAAGACCGAGGACCGGATTCAATGACCGAGACCGAGATCCTCATCATCGGCTCCGGCATGGGCGGGGCGACCATTGCCGCCGCGCTCGCGCCGACGGGCGTGGGGATCACCATCCTCGAGCGGGGCGAGCGGATTGCTCCCTCACCCGAGACACGGGATGCGCGGGCGATTTTCGAGTTTGGAACGTTCCGAAACGAGGAGACCTGGGATGACCCCGCGGGCACTCCCTTCGATCCCGGGAACTACTATGTGGTTGGCGGCAACTCCAAGCTCTATGGCGCGGTGCTGTTTCGCTACCGTGCCGAGGATTTCGGGGTGCTCCAGCATATCGGCGGCACGTCGCCCGCCTGGCCGATCCCCTACGAGGCGTTCGAGCCCTGGTATCAAGCCGCCGAGACGCTCTACGAGGTCCGCGGCGCGGGCGGCGAGGACCAGAGCGAACCGCCGCATTCCGGCGCCTACGCCCACGCGCCGGTGCCGCATGAGCCAGCTATCGCGGCGGCCGCGGACCGGCTCCGCGCGGCGGGCCTGACGCCCGCACACCTGCCGCTGGGCGTCGATATCGACGCCTGGCTGGCGGGTGGAGAGACGGGCTGGGATGCACATCCAAACACCGGGGACGGCAAGAAAGATGCCGAGAGCGTTGGGTTGAAGGCGGCACTTCGCCACAACAGCGTTCGGCTCGAGACCGGGGCGGAGGTGACGGCGCTGATCGCGGAGCCGGACGGGCGGATCTCCGCGGTGGAGTATCGCCAGGACGGGCGCGCGCACCGGATTGCCGCGGGGACAGTGATCCTGGCGGCGGGGGCGGTCAACTCGGCCGTCCTCCTCCTCCGCTCGGCCACGGAGGCGTTTCCCCGGGGGCTCGCCAATCGCTCAGATCAGGTCGGGCGAAACTTCATGAACCACAACACGCATGCGATGATGGCGCTCCACCCGCTGCGACTGAACCCGAGCGTCTACCAAAAGACGCTCTATTTCAACGACTTCTACCTCTCCGGTGGCCCGGAGGGTGAGCCGCTCGGCAACATCCAGCTCCTCGGCAAGATCACCGCGCCGATCCTGGCGAGCCAGGTGCGTCTGGCCGGGCCGCTGACCCGCTGGATCGCCGCCCGCTCGATCGACTGGTACGTGATGAGCGAGGATCTGCCCGACCCCGAAAGCCGCGTGACAGTGAAGGGGGAGCGGATCGTCCTCGACTGGCGGCAGTCGAATTGGGAGGCGCATCTCCTTCTCGTCAAACGATTTCGCGCGATCCTCCGCCGCGCCGGGTGGCCCGTCGTCCTGTCGCGTGCGTTCGACCGCACTGTGCCCTCGCACCAATGCGGCACGGCGCGGTTCGGACATGATCCGAGCACAAGCGTCCTCGACATCTGGTGTCGCGCTCATGACCACCCGAACCTCTTTGTGGTCGATGCGAGCTTCCTGCCGAACTCCGCCGCGGTGAACCCGGCGCTGACCGTGGCGGCCCAAGCGCTGCGGGTCGCCGACCACATCGCCACACAGGACCTCGCGGCGTGAGCGGTGTCGCACTTGTCACCGGCGGTCAGCGGGGCATCGGGCTCGGCATTGCCCAGGCGCTGGCCGGTTCCGGGTTTCAGGTGGCGATCACAGCCGAAAGACCACCAGAGGAGCCCGAGGTCGCAGCAGCGCTCGCGGCGGTCAATGGCATGGCGTATTGGCAGCACGACATGAGGGACGTCGGCGCGGTCTCCGCGCTCCTCGACGCGGTCGAGGCGGAGCTTGGGCCTGTGACGACGCTGGTCTCCAATGCCGGCATCCCGGCGGTGGTCCGGGGCGATATGCTGGCGCTGACCCCGGAGGCCTACGACCGGGTGATGGAGGTCAACCTCAAGGGCGGGTTCTTCCTCGCGCAGGAGGTCGCGCGCCGGATGCTGGGACGGGACGGGCCCTATCGCTCGATCCTCTTCGTGACGTCGGTGAGCGCCGAGATGGTATCAGTCGAGCGGGCCGGGTACTGCGTCTCGAAGGCGGGCGCCAGCATGATGGCACGGCTCTTTGCAGCGCGTCTCGCGGAGGAGGGCATCGGCGTCTTCGAGCTCCGCCCCGGGATCATCGCGACCGATATGACCGCGGGCGTCCGCGCGCGCTACGACGCCCTCATCGCCGACGGGTTGGTGCCCGCGCGGCGGTGGGGCACGCCGGAGGACATCGGCGCCGCCGTCCTGCCGCTCGCGCTCGGCCAGATGGCCTATGCCACCGGCGCCGTCCTGCCGGTCGATGGCGGGCTCAGCATTCAGAGGCTCTGAGGGGGAGAGATGGAGGGCTACGATTTCGTCATCGTGGGCGGCGGCTCGGCGGGCTGCGTTCTTGCCGCGCGGCTGTCTGAGGATCCGTCGGTCCGGGTCTGCCTCCTCGAGGCCGGGGGCGGTGATCGTCATCCATTCTACCACCTGCCGGCGGGCTTTGCGAAGATGACCAAGGGGATCGGATCCTGGGGCTGGCAGACAGTGCCCCAGCGGCATATGGCCGGCCGCGTCTTCAACTACACTCAAGCCAAGGTCATCGGCGGAGGGTCTGCGATCAACGCCCAGATCTACACCCGCGGCAATCCGCAGGATTATGACGAGTGGCGCCAAGCCGGCTGCGAGGGGTGGTCCTACGAGGACGTGCTGCCTTACTTCCGCAAGGCCGAGGACAACGACACCTACTCCAATCGCTATCATGGACGCGGCGGCCCGCTGGGTGTGTCGCAGCCCTCGGCCCCGCTGCCGATCTGCGAGGCCTATTTCGAGGCAGCCGCCCAGCTCGGCATCCCGAAGAACGAGGACGTGAACGGTGAGCGGCAGGACGGTGTGGCCTTCTATCAGCTCACCCAGCGCGCCGCGCGCCGGTCTTCGGCTGCGATGGCGTATCTCGCGCCCAATCTCGGGCGGGCGAACCTGACCCGCCGGCTGAATGCGCAGGCCCGCCGGATTGTGGTGGAGGCGGGCAGGGCGGTCGCGGTCGAGCTGATGGACGGCACCCGGATCCGGGCCGAGGTCGAGGTGATCCTTGCTGGGGGGGCGATCGGCACGCCCCGGCTCCTTCAGCTCTCCGGTATCGGGCCGGCGGAGGGGTTGCAGGATCTCGGCATCGATGTGGTCCTGGACCAACCGGAGGTCGGTGCGAACCTCCAGGATCACCTGGATCTCTATTGCATTTGCGAGGTCTCGGGGCCCCACACCTACGACCGGTTCGCAAAGCCGCATCTCTCGATGCTTGCCGGGCTTCGCTATCTGCTGACGCGGGGCGGGCCGGTGGCCTCCAGCCTCTTTGAGACGGGGGGGTTCTGGTATGCCGACCCGGATGCGCGCTCTCCCGACATCCAGTTCCACCTCGGGCTCGGGACCGGGATCGAGAAGGGTGTCGTCGCGATGCCAGAGGGCGGCGTCACGCTCAATTCCTGCTATCTCCGCCCGCGCTCCCGGGGGACCGTGCGACTGTCGAGCGCCGACCCCACCGCCCCGCCGCTCATTGACCCGAACTATCTCGAGGATCCACGCGATCGGGAGATGTCGATCCGGGGGCTGAAACTCACGCAGGAGATCCTGGCGCAGGCGCCCCTCAAGCCCTTCATCAAGGCAGAGCGCTTGCCGGGCCCGGATGTGCGGAGCGACGCGGATTACATCGCCTTCATAAACGAGCACTCGAAGACGTCGCACCATTGCGCCGGGACCTGCCGCATGGGCGCCGACGACCGCGCCGTGGTCGATCCGAAGCTGCGGTTCCGCGGCATCGACGGGCTTCGGGTCGCCGACAACTCCATCATGCCGACCGTGATTTCCTCCAACACCAACGCGGCCGCGATCATGATCGGCGAGAAGGCCGCAGACATGATCCGCGACGACCAAAGGGGTGCCCCATGATCCGACACATCGTCCTTGTGAAGTTCCCCGAGACCCTGCCCGCGACCGCGATCGCCGACATGTTCCGCGAGCTCCACGAGATCAAGGCGGTGCTCGGCGGCGTCCGCTCCATCGTCTCGGGCAAAAGCGAAAGTCCGGAGCAGATTGAGCGGGGCTACATGCATGGCTTTGTGGTCGATCTCGACGACTGGGCGGCGCTTGCGGCCTACCAGGAGCATCCCGATCACAAGAAGCTCGGTGCGCGGCTGGTGGCGAACGCTGTCGGTGGGCTCGACGGGATCCTTGTGTTCGATCTTCCTGTGGCGGAGTGACCGATGAAATTGATGCTCCCAACTGAGGCGGGCGCTCTGGCGCAGTACCATCTGACCGGCACGCCGCTCATCCCGCGCCCGCCCCGCCGCGCATTCACGCGGACGGCCTTTGCGGCGGCGCATGTCGTCCCCGATCCCGTGCGAGAGCGCGACCCCTGGACCGGCACGCCGTCGGTCGACTGGGAGGCGACCCTCGCCTTCCGCCAGGGTCTTTGGGACCAGGGGCTGGGACTTGCCGAGGCAATGGACACGGCACAGCGCGGCATGGGCGTCGATTGGCCAACCGCGCGGGAGCTCATCGGGCGCACGATGGCGGCCGCGAAAGCACACCCGCTGAAGCCCCGCGTCGCTTGCGGGGCGGGCACCGACCAGCACGCGCCCGACGCGCTGACCTCCGACGATGCCATCGTCGCCGCCTATGCCGAGCAGATGGAGGCCATTGAGGCCGCCGGCGGGCAAGTCATCCTGATGGCGAGCCGCGCGCTCACCGCCGTGCCCCGCGATCCAGAGGCTTATGACCGGATCTACGGCCGCCTGATCGAACAGGCGGCGGAGCCTGTGATCCTCCATTGGCTGGGCGATATGTTCGACCCTGCGCTCGCGGGGTATTGGGGACACCGGTCCCTCGATGCGGCGGCGGACGCGGTGCTCGGCATCATCTCGGCGCATGCGGCCAAGATCGATGGGATCAAGATCAGCCTTCTCGACCAGAGCCGGGAAGAGGCGTTTCGTGCCCGCTTACCTGCCTCGGTGCGTCTCTACACCGGGGATGACTTCAACTACGCGCCCCTGATCGAGGGCGATGGCGCTCAACACTCCGACGCGCTCCTCGGGATCTTTGCGGCGATCGCGCCGGCCGCGGCGCAGGCGCTTGAGGCGCTGGCGGAGGGCGACAGCGCAGGCTTCCACGCCCTGCTGGGCCCGACTGTGCCTCTCAGTCGCGAGATCTTTCGGGCGCCCACGCAGTACTACAAAGCCGGGATTGCGTTTCTCGCCTGGCTCAATGGCGCGCAGCGGCACTTCATCATGCCAGCGGGCCTCCAATCGGCGCGCGACATCACGCACTATGCTGCGGTCTTTCGCCTCGCCGATGCGGCCGGTCTCCTGTCCGATCCGGAGCTTGCGACGCGCCGGATGGGTCAGCTTCTGGCCATCCACGGGATTGACTGATGGCCCCCGGCAAGCGCCCGACGATCAAGGACGTCGCGGCGCTTGCCGGCGTGTCGAAATCGACAGTGTCGCTGGTCCTCCAGAACTCGGGTCTCGTGAAGGCGCAGACGCGAGAGGCGATCCAAGCGGCCATGAAGGAGCTCAACTACGTGCGAAACCGCGCGGCTGCGACGCTGCGCGGCTCCGACACCGGGCTGATCGGGCTCGTCCTCAACGATCTCCGCAATCCGTTCTTCACGGAGTTCGCGGCCTCGGTCCAGATGGCGCTCTACCAGCGCGGCTTTGCCACTGTGATCGCCAATTGCGACGAGGACGCCGCGGTTCAGGAGCGCACGGTCCAGTCGATGCTCGAGCATGATCTCTCCGCGCTGATCATCTCACCCTGCTATGGGGCCGTTGGCCCGGCCTTCGGGGCCATTGTGCGGTCGGGCCTGCCCGCTCTCCAAGTCCTGCGCACGGTCGAGGAGGGGCCGCACCGGCTGCCTTTCTTCACGCATGACTACGTCGAGGGGAGCCGGCTGGCAGCGCGGCACCTGCTCGATCAGGGGCTCACGCGGATCGCTTTCATTGGCGGGGTGGAGGGGCGCGACATCACGCGCGATCGCATGCATGGCTACCTCTCCGAGCTTGCCGCGCGCGGGCTGAGCCCGACGATCCTGCCCGGCCGGCCAAGTCGCAGGTTCGGTCGAGAGATGGCGCATGAGCTCCTCGACGCGCATGCCGGGATCGAGGGGGCCATCTGTTTCAATGACCTCGTGGCGCTCGGCATTCAAACGGGTCTGGCCGAGCGCGGGTGCCGTGTTGGGCGAGACTTCTGTCTGATTGGCTTTGACGACATCGAAGAGGCGCAGCTCGCGCATCCGCCTCTTACGACCATTCGGTGCGACGTGGCGCGGTTTGGTCGGATCAGTGCGGAGATGCTTTTGACCCAGATCGAGACCGGCGAGGCGCCGCCGAGCAGCCGACGGCACCCGGTCGAGCTTGTCGTGCGCGCATCGACCGAGCGGCACCGGCCGGCCTGAGTGTTGCCAAGTCCGACGCACATGTGTAAGCGTCGCTCACAGTGGTGAGATCGGTGTGCGCGCATTGGATCAGTCTGTCGGCCTGCAGGAAGGTTTGATCACGGCAATGCTGGACGCCTTGGAGAGCAAGCCGTCCGATGCCATTTCGATCGCGGATCTTGCCCGCGGCCTCGGGGTCAGCGCCGGCGCCCCCTATCGTCACTTCGCCGGTCGGGATGCCCTTCTCAATGACGTCGCCGCGATAGGGTTTGACCGACTGCGGGCGCGAATGACCCAGGACATGGCGGCCGAGGATCAGGGCTCGATCAAGCGGATCGTTGCTGGGGGCATGGGGTACATCAACTTCTCGATTGAAAACCCTCATCTCTTCAACCTGATGTGGAGCATGACTCGCCCCCGCACGGCGACGGATCCCGCCGCGCGTGCGGGGGAGCGGGCCTACATGTCCTTTCTGACAAATCTGATGCAGACGATGGAGGCGGAAGGGTTCGGGGATGAAGATCCCATGGAGTTTGGGGCGCCGATTTGGACGATGGTGCATGGCTATGCCAGCCTCTTGGTCTGGCAGAGCCGGATGCTTGACGATCGCCAGTCCACACTGCGCCGACAGCTTCTGCGCACCACGCGTGCGGTGTTCGCGGCGCGCTCCAAGAAGCGTGAGTGATATTTACAGGGGGCCTTGCCAAATCCCGGATTGAACCCAGGTGAGCGCTCACAGGTCTTTCAGAAAAGGATGCCGATATGACCAACTGGCTTCAGGCTCGAATGGTTCGTGGTCTGATTGCAGGATGCGCAGCGCTCTGCGCCACCTCGGTGGCGGCGCAACCCATGCAGCGTGGGTTCGTGGCGCTCGGGGGGGCCGTGGGGCCCGACTATTCTGGGTCGTCCGACTATCGGGTGTTGCCCTTTGCCGCGGCGCGCCTGTCCTTCGCCGGGGTTACATTTGAAAGTGAGGGTCTTGGCGGCCGCCTCAACCTGTCTCAGACGCGTGGGTTTGGATATGGCCCGTCCTTTCGGTTTCGCTTCGGGCGCGATGACAGCGTCGAGAACGACCAGGTTGCCGAGCTGGAGGAGATCGACGAGGCGTTTGAGATCGGTGGTTTCGTTCGCATCGGGCGCCCGATCGGTCTGACGCGCGGAGACGTGGCGTCCCTCAGTGTCGAGGTGCTCGGCGATGTTGCGGGCGGGCACAGCGGTGTCGTCGGACGCGTAAGTGCCGCTTACACGATGCGCCCAGCACAGCGACTTGGCCTGACACTTGCGACCTCTGCCACGATCGTGTCAGAGGCCTTCAACGACACCTATTTCTCGGTCTCGGATGCGGGCTCAGCGGCCTCCGGCCTCGATGCGTTCACCGCTGAGGGCGGGCTCAACAATGTCGGTCTCAGCGCCATCGCGCGCTACCAAGTGACGGAGCGCTGGGGCGTCACGGGCCTCGTCTCGGTCAGTCGTCTCCTCGGCGATGCGGCCGACAGCCCGGTCGTGGACGATGTGGGCTCGCCCACGCAGGTCTTCGGTGGCCTTGGGATCAGCTACAGCTTCTGAGGCTCAGGGCACGGTCAGGACAATCTTGCCGACATGCCCCTTCTCTTGGAACGCCGCTTGTGCGGCGGATATATCGCGCAATGGGAAGGTCTCGGCCACAAGCGGTGCGATCTCGCTCCGCTCGATCCGCGTGACGAGTGCTGCGAAGACACCGGGATCGAGGATGGTGCAGCCGAAAAAGCTCAGGTCTTTGAGGTAGAGGGTTCGGACGTCCAACGTCACCTCCGGCCCCGCAATCGCGCCGGCAACCGCATATCGCCCGCCCGGGCGCAGGACATCGAGGAGGGTGGGCCAGGCGGGTCCCGCGACGAGGTCGATGACGACATCGACACTGTTGGACCCGATCGCGCTGACGAGATCGTCACTCCGCCCGACGGTTCGGTCTGCGCCGAGGCCCCGAAGGGTGACGGCCTTGGCAGGGCTCGTCACCGCGATCACGCGCGCCCCCCGCGCGCGCGCAAGTTGGACGGTGGCCGACCCGACACCGCCCGAAGCGCCCGTCACAAGCACTGTGTCGGCGTGATCAACGGACGCGCGGGTCAGCATGTTCTCGGCGGTTGAGTAGGAACAGGGGAAGGACGCGAGCTCCACGTCGCTCAGCGGAGCGTCGATGGAATGCGCATGAGAGGCGGCAACCCGAACATATTGGGCAAACCCGCCATTGCACTCCGAGCCGATGTACCAGGGCGGGCTCACCTCAGAGCCGTTCACCTCGCGGAGGCAGGGCTCCACGATGACCCGCTCGCCGATCCGGGCCGGATCGACCCCGGGTCCGACGGCCTCGATCGGGCCGCAGATGTCCGCCCCCTGGATCAGCGGCAAATCGAGCGGCTTGCCGGTCCAGGCGGCGTCCGCTGCATCCTGGTCGCCTTTGGAGTACCAACCGATGCGTGTGTTGATGTCCGTGTTGTTGACGCCCGCAGCCTTCACCCGGATCAAAACGTCTCCGGGCCCGGGCACCGGGACAGGCAGGTCGTCGCGCCAGGCGAGGACCTCCGGCCCGCCATGGCCCGTCAGGACCACGCCGGACATCAAGCGATCTGACGGCACCACCCCACCTCTCTTGCTGCGCCCGCCCACCTTGCCGCGCCGCCCGGGGCTGTCAACTGAAGCGCACGCGGGACCGTTGGTCGGGGTCGAGCGACGGGATCGCCGAGAGGAGGCGCTTGGTGTAGTCGTGCTGGGGGCGCGAAAAGATCTCCCGCGTTGGCCCCTCCTCGACGATCTCGCCGAGATACATGACGGCCACATAGTCGCAGACATGCGCGACGACGCTCAAATCGTGGGAGATGAAGAGGAAGGTGAGGTCGAGATCGGCCTGGAGCTGTTTCAAGAGGTTCAGGATATCGGCCTGGATCGACACGTCCAAGGCCGCCACGCACTCATCCGCGACCACGAATCTCGGCGCGGAGACGAGCGTCCGCGCGATGGAGATCCGCTGGCGCTGACCGCCGGAGAACGCGTGCGGGTAGCGTCGGAGGTGTTCGAGGTTCAGCCGGCACTGCGCGGCAATGTCGCGCACACGCTCATCGGTCTCAGCGCGGCTCGCGGTAAGGCCGAGAACCTCGAGCGGTTCCGCGATGATGTCGCGGACGGTCATGCGGGGGCTCAGTGCTGCATAGGGGTCCTGAAAGATGAGCTGGGCTCGGCTGCGGAACGCGCGCTCCTCCTTGCCGGTCAGAGTGGCGATGTCGAAGCGGCTCTCCCCGTCATCATATGTGATCCGTCCGCCCGAGATCGGTGCGGCCTTCAGGATCGCCCGGCCGAGCGTCGTCTTTCCGGACCCGCTCTCGCCGACGAGGCCCACAAAGCCGCCCTTCGGGATCTCGAGCGAGACAGCCTTGACGGCCGTCAGCATCGGGGCCGTGCCGAAGAGGCTGCTCCCGAGCGGGTAGGCGACGGTCAGATCCTCGATCCGGATCAGCGGTGTCATCGGACGTCATCCGGGAAGAGGGCGGCGAAATGGCCGGGACCGACCTCCGTCAGGGGCGGCACTTCGGTCTCATAGCGGGAGCCCGGCGCGAGCTCTGCGTTCCGCGGGTGGAAGACGCAGCCCGACGGACGCTCGAGGGGCGAGGGGATGTCACCCGGAATTGGCGTCAGCGGCGCGTCGAGATTGTCCAGGTTCGGCAATGCGTTGAGAAGCCCTCGCGTGTAGGCATGTGCCGGGTGGCGCAGGACGTCGCGCACGGGACCGGTCTCGAGAATCCGGCCGAGATACATCACCGCGACTCGGTCAGCCGTCTGCGCGATCACGCCGAGATCATGGGTGATGAAGAGGATCGACATCCCGAACTCAGCCACCAGCTCCTTCATCAGGTCGATCACCTGGCGTTGGATCGTGACGTCGAGCGCTGTTGTCGGCTCATCCGCAATCAGGAGCTGCGGGCGGGTGGAGAGGGCCATGGCGATCATCGCGCGCTGCCGCATGCCGCCCGAGAACTCGAACGCGTATTGATCGAAGCGCTTGGCTGGCTCAATGATCCCCACGCGGTCGAGCATCTCGATCGAGAGCGCTTTGGCGGCCTTGGACGACATGTCCGTGTGGATCATCAGCTGCTCGACCATTTGCGCGCCGATCCGGATCGATGGCGCGAAGGAGGCCATCGGCTCCTGAAAGATCATCGAGATGGCGCCGCCCCGGATCGGCAGCATGTCCCGCTCCCGCCGGAGGCTGAGGACATCGACCGGCGGCTCCGTGTGGAGCGTGATCCGCGAGTGCGGGCTGTAGACGGTGTTTCGTCCGTTGAGCTGCATCAGCGCCTTTGCCGTCACCGACTTGCCGGACCCGCTCTCCCCCAAGAGGCCGAGCACTTCGCCGGGCTCAAGCGTGAAGGACACGTCCTCCACGGCCGTGATCAGCCCTTCATCCGTCTGGAACCGGATCGTCAGGTTGTCGACGGTCACAAGGCTCATGATTTGGTTTGTGCGTACGGGTCCGCCGCGTCGCGGAGGCCGTCGCCCACGAAGACAAAGGCCATGACGAGGGTGACGAAGAAGACGACCGGGATGAAATACCATTGGTAGTTCAAGAGCACATCCGCCTGGGTTGTGTTTTGGAGGAGGACGCCGAGTGAGGTCACGGGGTCCTTCAACCCGAGCCCGATGAAGCTGAGCGCCGTCTCGGAGAGAACCATATAGGGAAACGAAATCACCAAATCGACGATGATGTAGCTCGTGAAACTCGGCAGGAGGTGGCGCCGGATGATGTGACCGGACGAGGCGCCGGAGAGGCGGGCGGCGAGGACATAATCCTGGTTTCTCTCCACCAGCAGGTGCGTTCGGACCCGCCGCGCAAGCGTTGGCCAGCCGATGAGGCCGAGGATCAGCGAGATGAAGAAGAACCTCATCTCCGCGGACCACGTGTCGGGGAGGAAGGCCGCGAGCGCCATGAAGAGCGGGATCGCTGGGATCGTCCGGGTGGTGTCGGTCAGCATCTGCAGAACGCCGTCGACGACCCCGCCGTAAAACCCCGCGACGCCCCCGATCACGAGGGCGAGGACAAACGAGATCAGCACCCCCATCGTGCCGACAGCCAGCGAGGTCCTGATGGCGTGGAGTGTGCGGCTGAAGATGTCCTTGCCAGTGTCGTCGGTCCCGAAGAGGTGGATTTTCCCCTCATCGACGCCGAAGAGATGGCGGTCGAGCGTCACGCCAAGCCACGTGTAGCGGTCGCCCTGGACAAAGAACTGAACGTAGCGGCGATCCTCCGTGTCGATGGTCGTGACCCACCGAAAGTTGGTCGCGAGCGAGCGCTCGCGCTTCACGCCGTAGATGAAGGGCCGGGCCGAGCATCCGGCCTCGTCGCAAAAGCGCGGGATCTGCGGCGCACCGTTCGTGTAGTCCTTGTTGGCGCCGGCAAGCGTCGGATTGTAGGGCGCGACGAAATCCGCGAAGACGCCCACGACAATCAGCGCCGCGAGGATGACGGCCGCCACCATCGCTGCCCGTTGCTTTTTGAAGCGCGCCCAGATGAGCTGGCTCTGGGAGGCGGTGAAGTAGGCCTCCTTTCTTTCCTGAGAGATCTCAGTCATGCCCGTCCTCCCATGACGGAGGATCGCATCCGGGGGTCGATGAGGGCGAGCGCCACATCGGTCAGAAAGTTGAG
>JBCDHQ010000054.1:0-17988 GCA_038749815.1 Pseudomonadota bacterium
ACGGCATGTTCGGTCGTGTAGCCGGCCGGCGCGATCACATCTCCGATCAACGGACGGATCGCGCCCGGGCGGGCGGCGAGTGCTGCGCGCAACGCAGGCGCCGATCCCGCGAAGGCGATGGCATCCACATCGAGCGATGCAGCGGCCTCAGGCGTCAGGGTTCCATCGAGGGCCACAAGCGGCAGCGCCCCCCCGCGGAGGAGCGGGCGCAGGCGCAAGACAGCGCCCTCCGCGATGGCCAGAACGGCGTTCCCGCCCGCAAGCGCCTGCACGACCTGTGCCAGGAGCGTGTCGCGCGTCGGCCCAAGGCAGAGGACCCGCCCCCTCGGGCGCAGGTAGGCCTGGTTGGCCTCCCCTGTTGGGCCGGGCAGATCAACAGGGCCGGCGTCGAGCGCTGCGGATGCCGCCATCGCCGCCGCCGCACTGCCCCGGAGGAGCGCGCGAAGGCGCTGGATCCTGTCATTGGCGTGCGCCCAGGTGCCTGCGGAGAGGCCTTCGAGGGCCGCCAGCGCCTCCTCAAGGTCCAAAAGGTCGCCGGTCTCGGGCCTTGCTTCCGCACGCGCATCGCCGGTTCGGAACTGCGGCAGATAGTGCGGCCCCCCGGCCTTTGGGCCAGTCCCGGAGAGACCGTGGCCCCCGAAGGGCTGCGAGCCCACGACCGCGCCTATTTGATCGCGATTGACGTAGATGTTGCCCGCGTCGATCCTGTCGACGATCCGCTGCACCCGCTGATCGATCCGCGTGTGCAAGCCAAAGGTGAGGCCATAGCCTGTCGCATTGATCGCCGCGATCACATCGTCGATCTCGCCCGCCTCGAAGGTCGCGATATGGAGGACCGGCCCAAAGATCTCCCGTTCGAGGTCTTCGATGCCCTGAACCTCCACCAGGGTCGGGGCCACGAAATGGCCCGCATCGGGCACACTCAGCCGCTTCGCCACGCGCGCGCCGGCGAGGTAGCGCTCGATTTCTGTCCGCGCTGCAAGGTCGATCACGGGGCCGACATCCGTCTCGATCTCCCAGGGATTGCCGATGGAGAGCGTATCCATCGCGCCCTCGAGCATCCGGCGAAGGTCCACTGCTACATCGCTCTGCACATAGAGCATGCGAAGCGCCGAGCATCGCTGGCCTGCGCTTTGAAAGGCCGATCGGGTGATGTCGCGCACGGCCTGCTCGAGGAGCGCGGTCGAATCGACCACCATCGCGTTGAGACCACCGGTCTCGGCGATCAGCATCGCGTCTGGCGCCGTCTCGGCGAGCTGCCGGTCGATCATCTTGGCCGTTTCGGTCGATCCGGTGAACGCCACCCCTCCGAGCCGTGGGTCGGCTGTCAAAGCCGCACCCACCGTGGCGCCGGCGCCCGGCATCAGCGCCAGAACCTGCTCCGGCACGCCCGCCTGATGGAGGAGTGCGACGGCCCGCGCCGCCACAAGCGGCGTCTGTTCGGCGGGTTTGGCAATCACAGCATTGCCCGCGCCGAGCGCTGCTGCGACTTGGCCTGCGAAGATCGCCAGGGGAAAGTTCCAGGGGCTGATGCAGGCGACCACGCCCCGCGGCCGGGTGCCTGCGCGGATGTCTGACGCTGCATCGGCGTAGTAGCGGAGGAAGTCGACCGCCTCCCGGATCTCCGCCACCCCGTCGAGGAGCGTTTTGCCGGCCTCCCGGGAGAGGAGCGCCAGAAACTCGAACGTTGCCCCCTCGAAGAGATCCGCAGCGCGGCGAAGCGTCTTGGCCCGCTCAGCGCCGCCGAGAGCGTCCCAGGCGGCCCCAGCATCGGCGGCGGCCGCGACCGACGCCGCAACAGCCTCGACGGGCGTCTCGTGCACGTGGCCCACGATGTCCTGCGGGTCTGCTGGGTTCCGAATGTCGATGGCTGCCGCGGCGGTTGAGCCCGCGCGCCACTGATGCGACGCGAAGGCGGCTCGTCCGGCCTCGATCGCGGTGAGTTGCACCGGGTCGGTCAGATCCCAGCCGCGGCTGTTGCGGCGGGGCTCAAAGAGGTCCCGCGGCTGACCGAGAGCCGGGTTCGGCGCAAACCCCGCAGCTTCGGCCGCTGCAATCGGGCAGGTCGCGATCTCCTCCGGGTGCACATCGAGATCGACGATCTGATTGACGAAGGAGGAGTTTGCGCCGTTCTCAAGGAGCCGCCGCACCAAGTAGGCCAGGAGGTCGCGATGCGCACCGACGGGTGCGTAAATCCGGCAGCGCGTGCCCTCAGCCTCCCTCAGAACCTCGTGCAGAGCCTCGCCCATCCCGTGGAGGCGCTGGAACTCGAACGCGTCCTTCGCATTGCCCGCCATGTGGAGGATCGCTGCGGCGGAATGGGCGTTGTGCGTCGCAAACTGCGGGTAGATCCGGTCCGTCATTCCAAGGAGCTTTTGCGCGGCCGCGAGGTAGGCGATGTCGGTGTGGGTCTTGCGTGTGAAGACCGGGTAGTCCTCGAGCCCCATGACCTGGGCCCGTTTGATTTCAGTGTCCCAATAGGCCCCCTTGACGAGGCGCACCATAATCCGCCGGTCCGCATCGCGTGCGCGCGCATAGAGCCAGTCGATCACAGCATCGGCGCGCTTGCCGAAGGCCTGAACCACGACACCGAACCCGTCCCATCCCGCAAGCGCTGGGTCGGCGAGGGCGGCCTCAATCACATCGAGCGAGAGGTCCAGGCGGTCTGCCTCCTCCGCGTCGATGTTGAACCCAATCCCCGCCCCGCGCGCCGAGCGCGCCAGAAACAGCAGCCGCTCCGTCAGCGTGGGCAACGTGAGGTCGCGCTGCGGCGCCTCATAGCGGGGATGCAGGGCGGAGAGTTTGACCGAAATCCCAGGGTTTGAGCGCACATCGCTTGCCGGTGCGGACGCGGCGAGTGCCGCAATCGCATCGGCATAGGCCTTCAGGTACCGTTGCGCGTCGGCGTCGGTCCGCGCCGCTTCGCCGAGCATGTCGTAGGAGTAGGTGTAGCCCTTGGCCACACGGCTCTGACCCCGTGCCATGGCCTCATTGATGTCGCGGCCAAGCACGAACTGCGCCCCCATCTCGGCCATTGCTTGTCCGACGGCGCGCCGGATCACCGGCTCTCCGAGACGGCGGACCAGGCCTTGGAGGACGCCGGCAATGCCTGCGGCTTCGTCATCGAGCACACGGCCCGTCAGAAGCAGTCCCCACGTCGAGGCGTTGACCAGGATCGACCCGGAATCCCCGAGATGCGCCCCCCAGTTGTGCGGTGTAATTTTGTCTTTGATCAGCGCGTCGATCGTCGGCGCATCCGGAACGCGGAGGAGCGCCTCCGCAAGACACATCAGCGCGACACCCTCTTCGGTCGAAAGACCGTACTCGGCGAGGAGCTGCTCCATCATGCCAGGGGGGCCCGCAGCCCGCACTTTGCGGACGAGATCCGCGGCCGCATCCGAGATGCGGCTGCGGGCCGTTTTGCTGAGCGCTGCCTGAGCCGACAGTCGTGCGACGAGCGGCGCCTCATCGGCCAGGGTTAAGGCACGCACACCAGCCCGATCCATCAGCGCCTCCCGCAGAGCCTGGGGCCCGATCACAAAGTTCAAGCGGCCCTAGGCGGCGTCGAGGGGCGTCTCCCGGTCGACAAGAACACTCTTTGCCGGCGCTCTCTTTCGGGTCCGACGCTTTGGCTTCTCGGCGACGGGCGGCGTGTCGCTCTCGTCGACCGGAAGCGGCAACTCGTCGGTCTGCGCCTCCGCTGGCGCCGTCTCCGCGACCGGCTCGGCCGTTGGCGCCGCATCCGTGGTGGCCGGCTCCTCACCATCCGTCGGCCGTTCCGACACATTCGCAGCCGCATCGGGCGCGTCGACCTTGATCTCCGCCTTCTTGCGACGCGAGCGCTTTTTGGGCGCCTCTTCCTCTGTGTCCGTGTCAGCGGTTTCGGGCTTTATTCTGGACTGAGCAAGCAGGGCTGCCACGTCGAGTTCCTGGAGGAGGAACGCCGGCACATGGCTGCCCATGCCGATGACCGGTCCGCTCTGCGAGCGTTGCGATGGCTTTGAGCGCTGCTGCGGCTCCGGCGCTGGCGCGTCGGGCACGGCCGCGACAGGCTCAGGCGCGCGGGTGAGGGGGCTCTCGCGCAGGTCGATCTTCTTCTTGACCAGGGCTTCAATGGCCTCGAGGTACTTCTCTTCCGATGGAAGGCACAGTGTGATGGCCCGGCCTGTGCGACCCGCGCGGCCGGTCCGCCCGATCCGGTGAACATAGTCTTCGGAATGGGTGGGAACATTGAAGTTAAAGACGTGGCTGACGGACGGGATGTCGAGACCGCGGGCGGCCACATCCGATGCGATCAGCAGCCGGAGCGTGCCAGATCGAAAGCCGTCGAGCGTGCGCGTGCGGATCGATTGGTCGAGATCGCCGTGGATGGGCGCTGCATTGTAGCCATGCTTTTTCAAAGACTTGGCGACGACATCCACATCCCGTTTGCGATTGCAGAACACGATCCCGTTGGTCAGAGCGTCGCCTTCGAGATCGATGAGCCGGCGCAGCACCTCGCGTCGCTCACTCTCGGCGCGATCCTTCCGGCTCGGCGTGTGGCGGCAGACGAGTTGCGTGATGCTCTCTGCGGTCGTGGCCTGGCGCGCAACTTCTACACGTTCGGGGTTCGAGAGGAACTCTTCCGTGATCCGCGTTATCTCCGGCGCCATCGTCGCCGAGAAAAAGAGCGTCTGGCGGGTGAAGGGCGTCAGTTTGAAAATCCGCTCGATGTCGGGAATGAAGCCCATGTCGAGCATCCGGTCGGCCTCATCGACCACCATAATCTCAATGCCCGTCAGCATCAGCTTGCCCCGCTCGAAGTGATCGAGGAGGCGGCCGGGCGTTGCGATCAGAACATCCACGCCGCGGTCGATCAGCTTGTCCTGATCCTTGAAGCTCGTGCCCCCGATCAGAAGCGCCATCGACAGCTTCGAGTGCTTCGAATAGGTCTCGAAGTTCTCCGCCACCTGCGCTGCCAACTCGCGCGTCGGGGCCAGAACGAGGCTCCGCGGCATGCGCGCCCGCGCACGTCCCTTGGCGAGGTGATGGATCATCGGCAGCGTGAAGGAGGCTGTCTTGCCCGTCCCCGTCTGCGCGATCCCGAGCACGTCGCGACCGACAAGTGCATGGGGTATGGCTTTCGCCTGGATTGGCGTCGGCGAAACGTAACCCGCTTCGTCTACGGCCTTGAGGACCTTCGGGTCCAGATCGAGATCCGAAAATTTCATTGCTGCTTTGAGCCCATTCCCGCTTGCGGCTTCCATTGTGGCCGCACACATGGTCTCGCGGCCGGTCTCCCCGGATTGGGAGATCACATCTCGTGTCGCCTATAGACATAAGGCAGGTTTGGGTCAATGAAAGCTTGCTGTGCACGAATACTGTCGCAATTTTACGGACACTCACCCCAGAGGAGAACTGTATGAACGTCGAACAGCCTAAGGCATTGCGCGGACTTGCCAGCCTGAAGGTGAGCGGAATCCATCATTGGACCGACCGGACGTTTTCCTTTCAGGCGGAGCGTCCGGCGAGCTTCCGCTTCCGCTCTGGTGAGTTCGTGATGATCGGGCTCCTCAACGGGGACAAGCCGCTCTTGCGCGCGTATTCGATTGCCTCCCCCGCCTGGGACGACACTTTGGAGTTCTACTCGATCAAAGTGGCCGAAGGTCCGCTCACCTCACGCCTCCAGCACATCAAGGAGGGCGACGAGATCCTGATGCGACCGAAACCGGTCGGCACGCTCGTTCTTGACGCTCTGACCTCCGCCAGGCGGCTGATCCTCTTTTCGACCGGCACTGGCATCGCGCCGTTCGTCAGCACCATCCGCGATCCAGAGACCTACGACCGGTTCGAGGAGGTTGTCCTGACCCAGACGTGCCGCGACGTCGCGGAGCTCGATTATGGCCGCACCATCGTTGAGGCCGTTCGCGCCGACGAGATGCTGTCCGAGGTTGTCGGGGACAAGCTGCGGGTGATCCAAACCACCACCCGCGAAGAGAGCCCGCACATGGGCCGGATGACAGACTGGATCCGCGACGGGCGTTTCGCCGAGGCGACCGGCGCTCCGCTGTCGCCTGAGACCGACCGCGTGATGATCTGCGGATCGATGGCGATGCTCGAGGACCACAAGGCCCTGTGCGAGGCCGCCGGAATGGTGGAGGGCGCCAACTCCGAGCCGGCCGATTTCGTGATCGAGAAGGCCTTCGTAGGGTAGGGACCGAGACCGCTTCCGCTGAACCCGGATGTGGCTGAGCTGCGGTTTGGGCTGAGCCTGATGTGCCGGATGGCGGATGCTGCCGGCCATCCGCACCTCCGTCATGTCGGTGCCGACGGCGGTCCAAGTCTCATGGGTGCGCTTGCTCGTCGAGGCCCGCAGCGTCCGGCGGACGCAGGATGTTCGAGCCCGGCGCAGCTCGCTGAGCCCGGTGCACCAAGTCCGCCGCCCATGCCGGTCCTAGGACAGGCTCGCCACCTAGTGTGAGCAGGTGAACTCCTTGACGCCGCCGGCGGCCCCACTCCATTGCAACAGCGCTTGGAAGAGCCCCTAGCTTAGCCTGATCTGGACCCCAATGCTCCTCAGATCGCTGGGAGTCCTCCACCTGGGTTTGAGAGCTTCATACCGCGATCCAGCAAGCTGGGGTCGCCTTTACAAACATGTGTCACCTATCCGAATGCGGTTTCGGTTGTGGCCATCCTTCCGGTGCGCCCTTCGCCCAACGAGGAGAACAGAGTCCTGTCGCAAAACCCCACGGACGTGTTTTGCTGCGGCTTGTCCGGTGCGAGATGGGGCTGGTACGTCGGCACAACTTGACGACCGCTATGCTGACCAAGCTCGGCGCTGCTGTCGGATAATGCCTGCCGGGACGTCCTCTACGCTGGGTGTTCAGGACTCTCAGAGGCAAGTCGGACGGCCCTCTGTCGGCGACCTCGTCCAGGCGTTCCCGGATAACGTCATCCACCACAGCCCGGAGAACTTTCCCCGTTTGTGACCTGAACAGACAGACACTCCAGGCTCCAGCGCGTGCCTGGCACCAAGGGCAGGACCATCGGGCTGCAGGTCCGAGGAGAGCGCTTTCTTCGGCCTCTCCTGCACTGGCAGCCTTTGCCTTGGCCGGACGCCCACACCAGGTCGGCCAGGCGAGCGCCGGTGGCCGGACTGGCCGCCGCTCCAAGGCGAGCGCCTCGGCGCAGTTCTCGTTGCTCACGTGGCGCACGGGTCGCTGGCTCGACTACGACGACTCTGCTCAGGATGAGGTCCCAAGGGGCCCCATGGTGGACTGAGCGACGTTTGTCGGGTGGCGCCGGGGGCGTCGTGCGGAGGCGTCGCGTTCGGCCCCGATCCTGTCCTAGATGTCGTCCAACGACGGATTGTCCTGATCGGGACTGGTCCGCTCGAACGCCGCCCCAAAACAACTTCAGACCGCGGCAACGCGCGCCTCAGTTGGGTGGTCGTGCATCCCTCCGGTGATTGGCTTTGGGGTGCCGACGCTTCGGTGCTGATCTGCGGGATTGACCCCGGCCGGGTGTGGATGAGCTCCGGCGTACTGAGAGCGCGACTGGCCGGGTGAAGCGCGCGATGGCTGCGCCGCGTCCGCCCGCCCAGTGGTCTCTGCCGCAGAGATTTGGCATCAGCCAAGCCACAAGACCCACGCGTTGATCTGTTCGAACCGCAAGTGCCGAACCGTGCCCGATGGGCGATCCGACCGAGGCCGCTGGAAAGATCGCGCCGGCGCCAGTGCTCCCCGCTGCCGGCGTGTTCTCAGCGAAACATGGGACGGAACGCGCGACTGACGCTGTCGGCTCGGTCGGCGGACGCGTGACTGGCATCGCCGGAGGACATCTGTGCGAAAACCGTCGCGTCGTCCTCGACAGGCACCGAGAGCGGTCCTGTCGGCGCCCCCGGGATGCTGCGCTTCGAACGTTCGCTCGGGCGCGGCGGGCAAAGACGGTGGGCCTAGGTTTCGGCGTTGCGCCTCTGATCTGATGCTGTGGATTAGGGGGGTCTCACTCCAGGCCGCGCTCAAATGAGCAGCATGGCGGTTGATTGCGGAGTTCAGGTGTCGGATCCGGGAGGGCCGGCCAAGGGCTTGGAGGCCCGCCCGAGGTCTGAGTGGATCCGAACCTGATCTGGGCGGGAGGCCTGCCGGGTCTCCGTACGCCTGATCGGTTCGGTCATGCTGGGGCTGCTGTTGCACTCGCCCAGAGCGGTTCGGATGCGTGTCTTGGTCCTTCGAAGGCCGGACTGCGAACATGCGCTTCAGCGGCGCACGCGAGCCCGCCCGTGGATCAGAAGAACTCGTAGGTGTCGGCGTCGTAGATCTGCGTGAAGACGTCGGCGCGGTCGATCTCAGCGAGCGCCACGTCCTCGACGGTCACACTCGTGTCAAAGGTCAGGCCGTCGCTGTCGGTCCCGGTCCGCGTGATGACCGCGCCATCAGCCGTGTCGGTGAACGTGAAGAGGACGCCATCGATGGTCTGATCGCCGAGGGTTGCGAGCGTGCCGGCGCCGAAGAGGTCCTCAAAGCTCTGCCTGACCGGGCTGGGGGGCGCTGCGACCGCGTCGACTGTGGCAAACACCAAGTCGTCGGCGCCGGCAAAGTCAGTGATCGTTGCAACCGAGGCCGCGGCGGCCTGGGCCGTGGAGCCCACGACATCCCAAAATCCGTTGTCGAATATGAATGTATCGGCACCCCCGCCGCCCGTCATCGTCGACGTCCCGAACTCAAGCACAAGCACGTCAGCGCCCCCGCCCCCAAGGAGGACGGAGTTCTGGACGGCCGCTTTCAGGATGTCCTGACCACCACCGCCCATGGCTGTGCTGGTCTCCGCCGAGCCAAGCCCGCCCCCGGTCCCAAACGCAGCCGAGTAATCCTCGAGCTCGATCTTGTCGCTCCCGCCCGCACCCATGAACTGACCCTGGCCGATGAACTCCTCGCGCAGGCCAAAGCCCTGGATCACGGCGCCGGGCGCTTCGCTGATGTAGACGGGTGGGCCCTGAAGGCTGGCTGCGGCCGCCTGGAGGTCGTAGCCGTCATTGAACTGGAGCGGCGCCTGGAAGGTGAACGTGTAGTCTGGCGTCAAGGCGCCGGCATCGAACCGCTCGATCGTCGTGAACCCAAAGAGCGTCTGGGTCAGACCCACGATCTGGCTGCCATCGGGCTGGTTGAAGCGGTTCTCCGTGAAGACCGGCAGACCAAAGAGATCAAAGTCCTGGCTGAAGCCCAGATCGCCCGCGCCAAGACCGAAGATCGTGGTGAACTCCTGCTGGAAGTTGACGTCGTCGTAGAAGACAAACACAGCCATCGGGTCCTCCTGAGGGTTAACGCCGCGTTACCTCGGGATGGTGGTGGGAATGTGGCGCCGCTACTCCTCGACACGGGCGGCGGTCAACACCGCCGTCTGAAGAGTGCCCGGATCCTCGACCAGTTGAAGGCTGCCGGTCAGAGTCACGCGATCGAACTCCGTCACGTCGCGCATTGGCCGCGCCAGCCAGACCTCAAGGGCCGGTGCGTAGCCTGCGGATCCACAAAAGGGGCAATCCTCGGTGTTGCGGACCAGGAGGACCGTGCGCTGCACGGGCTCGGCCGTGACCGGGATGATGTAGCCTGTGATTGTAAAGGGCTTCGCCGCGGCCTCGAGGAGCGGATCCGGGAAGGTCTTGATGACCTGCCAATACCCTTCCTCGTTCTGCTCCTCGTGGAGACCGATCTGGTCGAGCATCCGCCAAGCTTCGCTGCCGAGAATGGGCAGCGGTATGGGGGGCTGCTCTGCAAAAGCTGCGCCCACGACGCAAAGGGCTGCGGTCACTGTGATCGGTCGCATCTCATCCCTCCGTCCACTGCCGTGTATGCGTGCCTTCGCGCAGCTCCGCAAGCGGGCTCGGCATCCGTCTCTGCCGTGCGCACCACCGGCCGCTGCCCATGGCGCGTCGCGTCGGCCCCGCTTCCCTTCTGCGACCCAGTGGATCACCAGCAATCAAAAGATATAAAAAACAATAAAATACATCTCCCACTTAAACCATCATCTCCTTCGTCGCCGTCAGTCTCAGGTCTGGCCAGTCCCGCTCCACGCGGTCGATGTCCCACTGGAGGCGGGTCATGTAGACCGGGTCGCCGTCGTGATCCTCCGCCAGGTGGCCCTTGTTCGCTTTGGTGAAGTCGTCGACCTTCTGCTTCGGGCCGGAGACCCAGCGGGCTGAGGTGAATTGGGTGGGTTCGAAGCGGACCGGGATGCCGTATTCAAGCTCGATGCGAGAGGCGAGAACCTCGAACTGGAGGGCGCCGACGACGCCCACGATCCACCCCGACCCCACCACGGGTTTGAAGAGCTTGGAGGCCCCTTCCTCGGCAAACTGTGTCAGCGCCTTCTCGAGATGTTTGGCCTTCAGTGGATCGGTGGCGCGGACCGATTGCAGAAGCTCCGGCGCGAATGCGGGAATGCCGGTGAACTTCAGCGTCTCGCCCTCGGTCAGTGCGTCGCCGATCCTGAGCTGGCCGTGGTTCGGGATGCCTATGATGTCGCCCGCCCACGCATCCTCGGCGAGTTCCCGGTCGTTGGCCAGAAAAAGCACGGGGTTCGCGATCGCCATCGGTTTCTTGGAGCGGACATGCGTGAGCTTCATGCCCCGCTGAAAGTGGCCCGAGCACAGGCGGACGAAGGCCACGCGGTCGCGGTGCTTGGGGTCCATGTTGGCCTGCACCTTGAAGACAAAGCCCGAGACCTTCCGCTCCTCGGGCGAGACTTGGCGGGCATCGGTCGGGCGGATTTGCGGCGGCGGGCCGAAATCGCCGATCCCCCGCATCAGGTCCTGGACGCCGAAAGAGTTGATCGCGGAGCCGAACCAGATCGGCGTCAGCGTTCCGTCGAGGAAGGCTTGCCGGTCAAAGGCAGGCAGAAGCTCCCGCGCCATCTCGACCTCTTCGCGGAGCGTCGCCAGGAGCTCTGGCGGCACATGGGCCTCGATCTTCGGATCGTCCAGACCGTCGATCTGAATGCTCTCGGCCTTTTTGTTCCGATCTGCGCGGTCCATCAGCTCCAGCCGGTCATGGAGGAGGTCATAGGCGCCGAGGAAGTCCCGCCCCATTCCGATCGGCCAGGAGGCGGGGGTCACGTCGATGGCGAGGTTCTCCTGGATCTCGTCGATGATCTCGAAGGTGTCCCGGCTCTCGCGGTCCATCTTGTTGCAGAAGGTCAGGATCGGCAGGTCGCGGAGACGGCAGACCTCAAAGAGTTTCCGCGTCTGGCTCTCCACGCCTTTCGCCCCGTCGATCACCATGATCGCGGCGTCGACGGCGGTCAGCGTCCGGTAGGTGTCCTCCGAAAAGTCGGAGTGGCCGGGCGTGTCGACGAGGTTGAACCAGTAGTCGCGAAACTCGAAGCTCATCGCGGAGGCCGAGACCGAGATGCCGCGATCCTTCTCCATCTGCATGAAGTCGGAGCGGGACCGCCGCGCCTCACCCTTGGCGCGCACCTGGCCCGCCATCTGGATCGCGCCGCCGTAAAGCAGGAACTTCTCGGTCAGCGTGGTCTTGCCGGCATCGGGGTGAGAGATGATGGCAAAGGTGCGCCGCCGGGCGATTTCCGGCGGCAGGGCAGGGGCGTTGTGCGTGCGGTCGAGCATGCCCGCCCTATACCGCCCTCGCGCTTCCAGGAAAAGCGCCCCTGATCAGGGGATGGGTCCCTGATCGGCCGCCGGCACCTTCGCCGCCTCGAGCCTCTCGACGAGGATCTGAAGAGAGTGCGTCTTGGCGCGCTTTGGGCTCACCAGTCAATTCGGTCCGCAGGACCACCGCTGTCTGAGCAATCTCAGTCCGTCGCCCATTGCCGCCCTGTGCCCGGTCCGGAAAGGATGGCACCGGCCGCCGCCCTGGGGTCGCCCATGTTTGCGCCGGGCATTTCAGTGGGGGAGTGGGTTGACAGGTCGGCCCCGCAAACCCTCTCTGGCCTTCTATCGAAGGAGGGCGGAATGGATCTGGGAATTCGCGGTCGCAAAGCAGTTGTGTGCGCCGGGTCGAAGGGCCTTGGCCGTGGCTGCGCCGAGGCGCTGGCCGCAGCGGGCGTCGATCTGGTGATCAATGCGAGGAGCGCCGGTCCGCTCGAGGAGACGGCCGAAGCGATTCGAGCCGCGCACGGCGTGTCGGTGACGACCGTCGCAGCCGACATTGCCACGCCAGACGGACAGTCCGCCGTGATCGAGGCGGGCGCCGGCGCGGACATCCTCGTCAACAATGCAGGCGGCCCACCTCCCGGGCTCTGGTCGGACTGGAACCGGGACAACTTCATCCAGGCGCTCGACGCCAACATGCTGTCCCCGATTGCGATGATCACAGCACTCGTGCCCGGCATGGTCGACAAAGGCTGGGGGCGGGTGGTCAACATCACCTCGCAATCGGTCAAAGCACCGATCCCGGTCCTTGGCCTCTCAAACGCCGCCCGCGCAGGCCTCACCGGTTACGTGGCGGGCACCAGCCGGCAGGTCGCGCCCTTCGGTGTGACGATCAACAACCTGTTGCCGGGGATCCACGACACGGACCGGGCCGTGTCGCTCGACGGGGCGGTCAGCCGGAACGAGAACATCAGCATCGAGGACGCGCGCGCCAAGCGCGAGGCGACCATCCCCGCGCGCCGCTACGGCACGTCAGCGGAGTTCGGCGCGATGTGTGCCTTTCTCTGCTCGACCCATGCCGGGTTTGTCGTCGGCCAGAACATCCTGCTCGATGGAGGCGGCACCAACTTCACGATCTGAGGGAGCTGCAACCCGTCCCATGCCGTCACCAACTCGGTCCGCCAGTGCGCACAGATGGTCCTGGCGCCCATGACCTCGGTCAAAATTCTCGTGTGGGGCTCGGTTTCGGGCCCGTCGTCCTTGCTGTGGCCATATTTCTGAGCTCGATCTTGGTTGCGAGTGCGCGCATCGGGCCTTTCTCCGGGTTATGACCGGTCAAGGAGCTTGCGCGCCCGACTGATGGCCGATGAAGAGATCGACAGGGTCCGAAGATCCTGCGCGGTCTCTGGGCGCGTTCTGGCATGCGCGGCACTGCAAGTGCGCGTTGCGACGGGGAGGTGTGGGCGAGATGCTGTCCTGTGCACTTGAGACCTGGTCACCGGGGATCGGGGATCCGACGATCTGGGGGTGGCTCACGGTTGCGCTCTACCTCGTCACGGCGGTCAGTGCGTTTTCTGCGTCGCGCGCGCCCTTTCGGTTGCGCCCGGGCGTCGGGCGCGAGCGTCTGTTTTGGGGCGGCATTGCCGTCATCATGCTGTTCCTCGCGGCAAACAAGCAGCTCGACCTGCAGTCGTTCATGACCGCGTATGGTCGGTGCACGGCGGTCGACCAAGGGTGGTACGAAGACCGGCGGAGCGTGCAGCTGATCTTCATCATGACGTTGCTGACATGGTCCGCCATCGCCGCGTTCAGTCTGGTCGTCCTGCTCTGGGGGCGCCTCGCCCGGCTCTGGCCCGCCGCGCTCGGGCTTGTGGTCGTGATGGGGTTTGTCGCGATCCGCGCCGTCGGGTTTCATGGAACGGATGCGCTGATCAACCTCACAATCGGCGGCGTTCCGGTCAACCTCTTCCTTGAGGCGATCGGACCACTCCTCATCACCTCGAATGCGCGGGCCGTGCGCCGGACGGCTGTGCGCACGGCACCCCTTGGCGTTTTGGAGTGATCTTGCACCCTGGCGGAGCGATTGCTACGTGAGTTCCTGACCTCAACAGTCGGGAAGACAATGCGTGCGCCGGACCCGCGTCTCGAACTCATTGATGTTGCCTGTCAGTTCGCGGGGTTGGCCGCCATCGATGGCGTGTCCCTGACGCTTGAGGCTGGGCAGGTGACGTGCCTCCTCGGGCCGTCCGGGTGCGGCAAATCGACAACCTTGCGGGTCGCGGCGGGGGTGGAGCGGCCGCAGAGGGGCGAAGTGCGGATTGACGGGCGGACGGTTGACGGGCACGGGGCCCATGTGCCGCCCGAAGAGCGCGGCGTCGGCATGATGTTTCAAGACTTCGCGCTCTTCCCGCATCTCACGGCCGCCGCGAATGTCGGCTTTGGCTTGAAGCGGCGGGGTGTCGACCGCGCCGCACGTGTCGCCGACCTGCTGACGCGCGTCGGCCTCGACGACAAGGCGCAACGCTACCCGCATGAGCTCTCCGGTGGGGAGCAGCAACGCGTGGCCCTCGCCCGCGCGCTTGCCCCCCGCCCGGCGATTGTGCTGATGGACGAGCCGTTTTCAGGCCTCGACAACCGCCTCCGCGACGCGGTGCGCGATGACACGCTCGACGTTTTGAAGGAGGAGGGCGCGGCGGTGCTGCTCGTCACGCACGAGCCCAACGAAGCGATGCGGATGGCCGACCAGATCGCACTGATGCGCAAGGGCAAAGTCGTCCAGCAAGGCGCGCCCTACACCGTCTACAACACCCCCATCGACCGCGAGGCGGCGGCCTTCTTCTCCGACATCAATCTCCTGTCGGGCGTCGTGAGGAACGCAGCGACCGACACGCCCTTCGGCGTCTTCCTGTGTCCGAACATGGAGGACGGCGCAGAGGTCGACATCATCATCCGCCCCCAGCACCTGAAGCTCGACTTCGATCGCATGGGCAAAGGGCCACTGCCCACATCCTCCGATGGAGTGCCGGCCCGGGGATGTGTCGCCCGGGCACGCTACGTGGGACATGAGAGCCTTGTCGACGTGCGAATGGACCACGATGGGTCTGTCTTGAAGGCGACGGTCCCGGGGGTCTTTCTACCGCCATCCGGAACGCCGCTCTGGCTCTCCCTCCGGCGCGATCGGTGCTTGGTCTTCCCAGGTCGCCGGTCGACACTGAAGGCATGACGACATGTGGTGCGCCCGTCCAATGAAGCGCGTTGCCGTGTTCCGGATCTCGGCTGGTGCGACGTCCGGTCCGTCAGCAAGGTGTCAGTCCGGGTTGGCATGTGGTGGGACGGTCGCTCGGGCAGGAGCCATGACGGGGCACCCTCACATCTCTGGGGGAACCGCGTCGGACCGGAGGCGGGGATGATGTCTTGGTGGAGCAGTTCCCTTGGATTTGAGCGCAAAGCGGGCGCCATGTCGCGGAAACAGAGGGCTGGTCGGGGCCAAGCGCGGTCGAATGCGGCCGCAGGAATGCGATGAGCGGACCCGAAATTGTCATCCTCACCGGTGCGGGCGTGTCTGCCGAAAGCGGGCTTGGCACGTTTCGCGACACCGACGGGATCTGGGCCAAGTTCGACCCGCGAGATCTGGCAACGCCGGAGGCCTTTCAGCGGGATCCCGACCGCGTGCTGGCGTTCTACAACGAGCGTCGGCGACAGGCGGCGGAGGCGGAGCCGAACGACGCCCACCGTGCGCTGGGGCGGCTCCATCGGGCGCTTGGGGACAGGCTCCTCCTCGTCACGCAGAACGTCGATGATTTGCACGAGTGCGGGGGGGCGCGGGCGCTCCACATGCATGGCAGCCTCTTTATCGCGAGCTGTGCGGCCTGCGGAACGCGGCGGAATTGGTCCGGTGACATCACAACCGCGATGGCGTGCCCTGCCTGCAATGCGCGCCGCCTTCGCCCCGATGTGGTCTGGTTCGGCGAGATGCCGCAGGGTCTCGACGTGATCTACGAAGCACTCGAAGGGTGCCGGATCTTCGCTTCGATCGGCACCAGCGGCGAGGTGCAACCCGCTGCAAGCTTTGTGCTTTTTGCGCTCGCGGCGGGGGCCGACTGCTATGACATCAACATCGAGGCCGCGTATGGGCGCGGCTTCACCCATCACCTGATCGGCCCCGCGACCGAGCAGGTTCCGCGCTGGGTCGACCAGATCCTCGCGGAGGTCTAAATTCACCGCTTGGACGCTTTGGCCTTTTCGCGCCCGGGTGAAGACAATACATTCCGTCAAGGCGCTCGGGTGACCCGCGCGCAAGAACGTGGGGAGTGAACCATGCTCAACAACATCGGCCCCGCTGGCCTGCTGCTGATCGCCGTCGTCGTGCTTGTGCTCTTCGGGCGCGGCAAGATTGCCTCGTTGATGGGCGAGGTGGGCAAAGGCATCACCAGCTTCAAAAAGGGCCTGAACGAGGGAAAGGCGGAGCTTGAGACCGCCGAGAAGACCGAAGCTGCGCGCGATATCACGCCCGAGAAGGACAAGGTCTAGGCCTTGTTCGACCTCGGCGCGCTCGAGCTTCTGATCATCGGGATCACCGCCCTGATCGTCGTCGGGCCGAAAGACCTGCCGGGCATGTTCCGCACCGTGGGCCGCTTTATGGGCAAGGCGCGCTCGATGGCGCGGGAGTTTCAGCGCTCGATGGAAGATGCTGCCGACGAGGCGGGCGTGAACGAGGCCACCAAAAGCCTCCGCGACGCGACGCGCGGCATCGACACTGTGAGAAACCCGATCAAGTCCGCCGCGCGCTCGGCCAAATCCTACGCAAAAAGCGTGGTTGAGGATGAGCCGGCGCCAGCCGAGCCGCCGAAACAGGATCCGAAGGCCGAAAATGGCTGAGCGCGACGACGAGATCGACGACACCGCTGCGCCGTTGATCGAACATCTGGCGGAGCTTCGCACCCGCCTCATCCGCTCGATCGTGGCGTTCCTGATTGCCATGGTGCTCTGCTTCACGCTGGCGCCGAGGATCCTCGACTTTCTGGTTGTGCCGATCGAGAGCAGCCTGCGCGCCCTCGGCGACCCGGATCCGAAAATGATCTACACAGCGCCGCAGGAATACTTTTTCACGCTGATCCGGATCTCGATGGTCTTCGGCCTCGCCGTCTCATTCCCGGTCATCGCGCATCAGCTCTGGCGCTTCGTTGCGCCTGGCCTCTACCGCAGTGAGAAGAACGCATTCCTGCCCTTCCTGATTGCGTCGCCCGTTCTCTTCCTCCTTGGGGCGTCCTTTGCGCATTTTGTGGTGACGCCCCTCGCGATGCGGTTCTTCCTGGGCTTCGCTGACGCCACAAGCCTCTTTTCCGGCCTCATCACGGGCGTGAGCGACGGCGTGGAGGGCGTGGCCCCCCCGCCCCCCGATCGCGGCATCGACGTCGTCTTCACCGGTAAGGTCAATGAGAGCCTCGACATCACGCTCAAATTCATTGTGGCCTTCGGTCTCTGCTTCCAACTGCCGGTCCTTCTGACGCTGATGGGCAAGGCGGAGCTGGTCTCGGCGGAAGGTCTCAAAGCCACGCGAAAATACGCCGTTGTCGGCATCCTGACGCTCGCCGCGGTCGTCACGCCGCCGGATGTGATCACGCAGATCATCCTGTTTGTGGTCGTATACGCGCTCTACGAGGTGTCGATCCAGCTCGTCGCCTGGGTCGAACGGGCGCGCGAGGCGCGGCTCCGGGCCGAAGGGTACTACGACGACGAGGAGGCGGAGCGCCCGCAGTGATGCAGACAAAGCTCCTCGCGCGGATTGCCGCAGCGATGGAGAGGATCAGTCCACCTCAGATCAGCCATATCGACCTCCGCGGGGCCGCCTTTGTCTGGCAGACCGAGCCGGATCGACTGGAGGCTGTGGCCTCTGTCAATCGTGTGGACATCCGTCTGCTGGTCGGCATCGATCGCGCCCGCGACACGCTTCTCCAAAACACGCGGCAGTTTGCGGACGGGTATCCCGCGAACAACGTCCTTTTGTGGGGCGCGCGGGGGATGGGAAAGTCGAGCCTCGTCAAGGCGGCCCACGCGGCCGTTGCAGCGGAGGTTGCAGGGCTCAAGCTTGTCGAGATCCAGCGCGAGGATCTGCCCTCGATCGGGCGTCTGCTCGGTCTTCTGCGCGAGGCGGAGGGGCGGTTTCTGCTCTTCTGCGACGATCTTTCCTTTGAGAAGGACGACGCCCACTACAAGTCGCTCAAAGCGCTCCTCGATGGCGGCATCGAGGGACGTCCTGAGAATGTGATCCTCTACGCCACGTCGAACCGGCGGCACCTGATGCCGCGCGACATGATCGAGAATGAGCGGGGGAGTGCGGTCAGCCCGTCCGAAGCGGTGGAGGAGAAAGTGTCGCTCTCCGACCGGTTCGGCCTTTGGCTCGG
>JBCDHQ010000055.1:0-17863 GCA_038749815.1 Pseudomonadota bacterium
AACCCGCTCGAGAGCGCCCCGGCCAGGAGCGCGAGGCGAAAGGCCGTTCTGGCCGTCAGTGTCTGTCTCATCTGGTTTTCCCCCATTCACCCGCGCCGAGCGTGCCCGATCCGAGAAAACTTGTGTGGGGGGATTGTCACATCGGGGCCGGGTGGCGCGTGGGCCGGGGCGGCCTCACGTCGCGACGCGGTCGCCGGCGGGACCGCGTCCTTCTCGGCGCAGGGGGGTGCGTGTCGTCTCGTGGGCTGCGGTCAGTCTGTCTTCGAGCCCTGCACAACCCGGTAGCCGAGCGGAAAGAGGTTGAGGTCGAAGCGGCTTCGGATGAGGCCCCAAACCCCCATCGGCGCTTTCAGCATGACAAGGATCGCGACAAGGCCGAGGACCATAAGGTAGACTGTGCCGAGATCGGCGAGCGTCTCGCGGAGGGCGAAGAAGATCAGCGTGCCGATGATCGGCCCCTCGAGCGTGCCGATGCCGCCGATGACGACAATAAAGATCACGAAGGCGGTCCAGTCGTTCACCGAGAAAGCGGCATCGGGTGAAATCCGGAGCTTTTGGAGGAAGATGAGCGCGCCGACCGCCGCGGTCATCGCGGCCGTGACGACGTAGACCACGAATTTTGTGCGCCAGATGTCGATCCCGAGCGAGCGGGCGGCGAGCTCGTTGTCGCGGATGGCCGTCAGGGCGAGGCCCCGGCGGGAGCGGAGGAAGAGGAAGATCGCGGCGATGATGGCCACCATCACGCCGAGGGCGAGCCAGTAGCTGAGCGCCTCGCGCCCGCTGCGAGAGCCGGCGAGGGAGCGCACGATGCCGACGGGGAGGGACGTCCCCGACCCGCCGCCGAGCGCGCCGATCTGGGCAAAGGTCAGCCGGAAGACCTCCGCCATCACCCAGGTGCCGATGGCGAAGTAAGCGCCTCGGAGGCGGAAGAGGAGGGCGGCAACCGGCACTGAGACAAGGGCCGCGAGGAGGGCCGCGGCGGCGATTGCGGCGAGGGGGTGGAGGCCGCCGAAGATCGTGAGCGCAAAGAGCATGTAGCCGCCGAAGCCCACAAACGCCTGTTGGCCCACAGAGACCAGGCCCGCATAGCCAGCCATAAAATTCCAGAGCGAGGCGAGGGCGAGGTAGAGGAAGAGCTCCCCCATCAGGCGCATGTCGGCGCGGCCGGCCCACCAGGGTGCGGCGGCGAGGATCAGGAGGAGGCCCGCGGCAATCAGCGCCGCGACTGTCGCCGCGCGGGAGCTCCGGGTGACCCGGGTGCTCATCCCGACACCCGCGGGAAGAGGCCGTTCGGGCGGATGGCGAGGATCACGAGAAAGACGATGTGGCCGGCCAGGAGCTGCCAGCCGGGGTTGATGACGGCGCCGACCGTCTGTGCG
The DNA here is from genome assembly GCA_038749815.1 of Pseudomonadota bacterium. GTDB lineage: Bacteria > Pseudomonadota > Alphaproteobacteria > Rhodobacterales > Rhodobacteraceae > Algicella. The sequence continues at coordinate 1,380 of JBCDHQ010000055.1, forward strand.
ACGCCGAGGATCACGCCACCCGCGAGCGTGCCCCAAAGGTTGCCGAGGCCGCCGATGATCACGGCCTCGAACCCGAAGATCAGGCGGCCGCCGCCAATCGAGGGGTCAAAGCTCGTCCGGATCCCGAGGAAGATGCCGGCAATGGCCGTCACGGCCAGAGCCAGGGCCATGGCAAGGCCGAAGACATGCGCTTTGTTGAGGCCCATCAGCTGCGCGATGTCCTGGTTGTCTGAGGTCGCGCGAAACGCCCGGCCGAGCGGCGTTCGGTAAAACAGCCATTGCAGCCCGCCGATCACGCCAACCGCGACAGCGAAAGTCAGCACCGGCAGCGCGCCGAGGGTGAGGGGGCCGAGCGCGAAGCTCGCCGTCTCAAGCGAGCCGGCGTTCATCTTTTGCGGATCGGCGGTGTAGCCCTCGAGGAGCGCGTTCTGGAGGATGACCGAAAGGCCGAAGGTCACGAGGAGAGGGGGCAGGATGTCGCCGCCGAGCGTCTGGTTGAGGACAACGCGTTGGAGGGCGTAGCCGATCCCGGCCATCGCGGGGACCACAAGGAGGAGCGCTGCGAGCGGGTGGACGCCGAGCATCACTGTCGTTGTGAGGCCGAGATAGGCCGCCAGGACGATCAGGTCGCCATGCGCGATGTTGACAAGCCGCATCACTCCGAAAATCAGGCTGAGCCCCGCGGCGAAGAGGGCATAGAGCCCGCCGAGAAGGGTGCCCTGCACGACGGCATTGATCCACTCCATCCCTCACTCCATCCCGAAATAGGCGCGGCTGATCTCCGCGCGGGTGATCTCGCCGCAGGCGCCCTCGAGCGAGATGCGGCCTTCCTGCAGGCAGTAGACGCGGCTCGAGACGGAGAGCGCCTTGGTGATGTCCTGCTCGACAATGAGGGCGCTCATCCCCTCGCCGATGATGTCTGGCAGGGCCGTGTAGATGTCGCGGATGATGATCGGCGCCAGGCCGAGGCTGATCTCGTCGAACAGGATGAGATCGGGGTTCGACATCAGCGCGCGCCCGATCGCCACCATCTGCTGCTGCCCGCCCGAGAGCGTCGTGGAGGGTTGGTGGCGCCGCTCCTCGAGGACTGGAAAGAGCGCGTAGATCTTGCTGAGTGACCAGGGTCCTGGCCGTTTGACCCGCCCGCCGATGAGCAGGTTCTCCTCGACCGATAGCGAGGGGAAGAGCTGTCGGCCCTCGGGCACCAGCGCGATGCCCGTGGCGGCGATCCGGTCGGCGCGGAGCGCGCCGATGGGCCTGCCCCGAAACCGAATTGCATCCGCCCGGTTTCGAAGAAGCCCGGCAATCGACCGGAGGAGCGTGGTCTTTCCCGCCCCGTTCGCCCCGATGATCGCCACCACGTCGCCCGTCGACAGGGCGAGGTCGAGGCCGTAGAGCGCTTGAAAATCGCCGTAATGCGCGTCGAGCCCGTGGGTGCTGAGGATCAGGTCAGGCATCGGCTTCGATCCCGAGGTAGATCTCTTTGACATCGGGGCTGTCCATCACTGCGGCTGGGGCGCCCTCGGCGATCTTGCGGCCGAAATCGATCACGACGAGGCGTTCGACCACAGCGAGGAGGGCGTGGACCACGTGCTCGATCCAGATGATCGAGACGCCGCGGGCGTGGATCTGGCGGATGGTGGCGATGAGGGCACGGCACTCCCCCTCAGTCAGGCCGCCTGCGATCTCGTCGAGGAGGAGGAGGGTTGGTCGGGCGCAGAGCGCGCGCGTGAGTTCGAGCCGCTTGCGGTCGAGGAGGGTGAGGCCCCCGGATGGCCGGTTCGCTTTGGCAAGGAGCTCGGTCTGGTCCAGGACCTCGAGGCAGAGCGCCTCGGCCGCGCGGCCCGAGAGGCCGGCGGCCTGGGTGGCGGCAACCATTGCGTTCTCGAACACGGTCATTTGGGTGAAGGGTTGGGGGACCTGAAAGCTCCGCGCGATGCCGGCACGGCTCCGATCGGCGGCGCTCTGGCGGGTGATGTCCCGACCGGCAAAGAGGATCCGACCGCCATCCGGGCGGAGTGTGCCGGTGATGAGATTGAACATCGACGTCTTGCCCGCGCCGTTCGGGCCGAGGACGCCGAGCGCCTCGCCCTCGCGGAGCGTGTAGGACAGGCCATCGGCGACTTTGATCGCGCCGAAGGCCTTGTCGAGTGCATGGAGCTCCAGAATGTCGGGCATGGCCCGTCGGACCTCAGAGCAGCTTCAACTCGCCGGTGAGAGGGATGTCGGGCGCGGCGGCATTGGCCACGATCTTGAGATCGACCGCCTCGCCGTCGCGCTGCCACTGACCGGCGACAAGGGGCGTTTTGGTGACGTTGTTGATCGGGCCATCGGCCCAGTTCACGCGGCCGACAATCGTCTCGAGGTTGGTTGCGGTGATGGCGGCGAGGTTGGCCTCGTAATCCTCGAGATCCTCGGAGCGGCGCACGACATCGGCCACGACTTCGAAAAGCGCGTGCTTGAAGCCGATGGGCTGGGTCCAGGGGCGGCCGGTCGCGGCCGTGTAGCCGCCGGCGAGCTCGGCCGCCGTTGCACCGGTCAGCGACGAGGCGAACGGGTGCGCGGGCGACCACCAGACCTCGGACGTGAGCCCGTCGCCGCGTGCGCCGAGGGAGGCGATGACCGACGGGAAGAGGAGCGCTTTGCCGATGGTCACGATCTTGGGCGCAAAGCCCTGCTGCGCGGCCTGTGACCAGAAGGTCGCGAAGTCGGGCGGGATCATGTTGCCCGTGACAATCTCGCAGCCCGCATCCTTGAATGCGTTGATGTAGCTCGAGAAATCATCGGTCAGAGGCTGATAGCGTCCAGGGTCGGTCAGGCCGTAGCCTGCGGCGGCGAGGGGTTTGGGCAAGCCCAGCTCCGCATCGCCCCAGGCGTTGCCATCGGCATCGTTCGGAAAGAGGCCGCCCACTGTCTTGGCAACGCCCGCGCCGTCCCACATGTCGAGGAAGGCGGCGATCACATCCTCGAGCCCCCAGAAGAAGTGGTAGGTGTACTGGAAGCCCTCACCCGGGACCCCGTTCCGGCCGAAGAAATAGGGCTGCCAGGGGCAGTCCGTGGTGATGCAGGGCACTTCGTTGATCTCGGCCTGGTCGGCCACGGGGTTGACGGTGTCGGGCGTTGAGGCCGCGACGAGGATGTCGACCTCGTCGCCGAGGATCAGATCGGCGGCAACCTCGGCCGCGCGGTTGGGGTTCGACTGGCTGTCTTTGGAGATGACCTCGACCGTCCAGGTCTTGCCGTTGTTCTCGATCCCGTCGCTGAAGATCTCCTGAAGTGCTGCCAGGACATGCTCATCGGCCTCGGCAAAGCCTGCGAGCGGCCCCGTGCGGGGGCTGACATGGCCGACTTTGAGCGTTGGGCTTTGCGCATAGGCGCGCGTCGCGCTGAGGAGTGCCGGTGCTGCAAGGGTCGCGGTCCCGGTCCGCAGGATCTGGCGGCGCGTGAGTGTCGTCCTGGTCATGATATCCTCCCTTCGCCGGCCTTTGCGCCGGTCATGTTTCGAGTATGTCGTCGAGCCGTCTGAGATGTGTGGCGACGCGGGCGCGGACGGCTGCGGCCTCCGCTTCAGTCCAGGTGCGAAAGCCCTGGCCGGATTTCATGCCGAGCCGGCCCTCGGCCACCAGCGCCTCGAGATAGGGCGAGGGGCCCCGGCGCGCCTCGAGATCGGCGAGCACAGTCGCGTGAATGTCGAGCGTCAGATCGGTGCCGACGAGATCGGCGTTCTCAAGCGGGCCGAGGACCGCAAGGCGGCGGCCGAAGCAGGATTTGACCACCGTGTCGACGGCCTCCGCGTCGCAGATCCCGCGCTCCACCAAGCTGATCGCCTCGCGCCAGAGCGCATGCTGGAGCCGGTTGCCGATGAAGCCCGGGACGTCTTTGTCGACGCGGACAGGGGTTTTGCCGACCTGGCTCAGCAGCGACATCGTGGTCTCGACCACTGGGTCGGAGGTCCACTCAGTCCGGATCACCTCGACCAGCGGAATCATATGGGGCGGGTTCCACCAGTGAGTGCCGAGCGCGTGGGTCCTGTCGCTGAGGCCGCCCATGATGTCGGTGATCGGCATCACGGAGGTGTTTGAGGCAAGAATGGCGGTCGGCAGCGCATGGGCCTCCGCCTCCGCAAAGATCCGTTGCTTGAGGTGGAGCTTCTCGGGCGCCGCTTCGATGACGAGGTCGGCCTCTGACACGGCCTCAGCGAGGGTCTCCGTCGCTGTGACGCGGGCGAGCGTCTCGGCGATCCCGTCCGCACCCATCAGCGTGAGGCTCTCCGAGATGCGGGCGGGAAGGGCTGCGCGCGCCTCTGGCATTGGGTCGCTGACGCGGACGATGTGACCGGACCGGGCGAAGGTCAGCGCGATGCCGTGGCCCATGAGGCCCGCGCCGATCACCGCTATGCGCTGCGCCCCCACCTCTCAGCCCGCCGTGTAGCCGCCATCGGCATAGAGGATGTGGCCCGTGTAGAAATCGCTCGCACGGGAGGCGAGGAAGAGGAGCGGGCCGGCAAGATCCTCCGGCTCCCCGAGCCGGCCCTTCGGCACGCGCGACAGGAAGCCGGCCCGGACGGCCTGGGCCTTTTCGGTGTCCTCGAACATCCATGCGGTGAGGGGAGAGCGGAAGACGGTGGGGGCGATGGCATTGACGGTGATGCCCGTCGGTCCGAGCTCACAGCCGAGCGCTTTGGTGATCCCGTCGACAGCGGCCTTCGAGGCGCAATAGGCGGTGTAGCCTGCCGGATGGCCGAGGAGGCCACGCGCGGAGGAGACAAGGACGATCTTGCCGCCGGTTCCTTGGGCCTTCATCTGGACGGTTGCGGCTTTGGCCAGCGTCCAGGTCTGCGTGACGTTGGCGTCCATCACGGCTGTGAACGTCTCGAGGGCCATGTCGTCGATCATGGCGACCTTGTTCATGCCGCTCGCCACAACGAGAATGTCGAGGGCGCCGAAATAGCGGACAGCGGCGGCGACCATCTCTCTGCACGTGGCCTCGTCGCTCGGCCGGGCGTTGAGCGCGGTGACCTCGGCGCCGAGGGCGCGGGCCTCCTCCGCGGCTTCGGTGAGCGCGTCGGCATTGCCGGCGACCAGGACCAGCTTGCAGCCGGCCCCGGCGAGGGCGCGGGTCGCGACCCTGCCAAAGGCCCCCGAGGCGCCGGTGATCAGGGCGACCTTTCCCCGCACATCGAAGAGCGTTGTCGGGTCCATCGATCAAGCCTCCGGCGGGTAGGGGATGACCACGAGCATCTTGCAGACATGGTTCGAGCGGTTTTCGATCCTGCGCACCTGCCCCGGCGGGATTGTGCAGCTGTCCATCGGGCGAAGCGTTTCCGTGGTTCCGTCCCACTCAACGGTCATCTCCCCCTCGAGCACGACATAGACCTTCTCGAACGGCGTCGCATCGGGGCCGGCGCCGCCGCCGGGCAGGAACTGGCTGAAGCCCACCCATTGATTTGTCGGCCCACCCTCCTCGAAGCCCTGCAGGCGGAGGCCGGTGACGCCCCAGTGGTTCGGGGCCTCGTAGGGTGTGGCGTCCTCAAAGCGTTTGATCAGCATCGACCTGCCCTCCTCAGAAGGGTTCGCCCGCTTCGATCCGGTAGCCCTGGCCTTTGTCGACGATCGCGACGAGGCGGATGATGCAGCCGTCTCCCCGGTCCCAGTTCCAGGGAAAGAAGGCGAAGGTCACGCGCTTGCCGGTGACGGCGTCAAGGTCGCCGCCCACGTTCTCGATCCCGAGGATCCCGTTCTTGAAGAGAATGTTGTGGACGGGCTCCCACTCTGGGAAGGCCTCGTCCCAGGGGATGCCGCCGGACCATTCCTTGTACTCCTCGGCCAGATGGGGGTGGAGCGGGCCATTCCGGTGCGGGCCGATGGCGGTTGCGAGCGGGTGGTCGTTTGCTTGGGTGTCGTGGCCGACAACTTTGATTTTCCGGTCCACCATCCATTCGCCGGCAGAGGGCACAAGGCCCGGGCAATGGGTGAAGTAGTCGCCGTCCTCGTACTCCTTGTGCCAGCCGGTGTTGAGGATCAGCACGTCGTTCTCGCGGATCGCGTGGCCACAAGCAGCCTCAAGATCGTCGCCCGTGATGGGCTCCCACTTTTTCTTCGGGAGCGAGACCACAAGGCCCGATCCGAAGAAGTGCGGCAGCGGCACCTCGTCGATGAAGGGCGTGCCTTGGACAACATGGGCCGGCGCATCGATGTGCGTGGTCACATGCATGGTTGTGGTCAACGTCTGGCTGAGGACGCCGGACTTGGCCATGTAGTGCATCCGCTCAATCTGGACGTCGCGGAAATAGGGCCAGTTCGGGCATTGGAAGCCGTAGCGATGGCTCAAGTTGTAGAACTCGAGCCCCATGTTGTTGTCCGTGTTTGCCTGAAACTCGATCCCGCGGACCATCACCATTTTGGCATCCTCCTCCCTGGCGCCCGGGGCGGGCGCGTCGGCGTGTGAATCACGCCTTGTGTCTCGCATTACGATGCACGTGTTCCGTATTGCGGTCAAGAAGGATTGAAGAGTGTCATTTTGTACCGTATTGTGGGACAGATTGTGGAGGATGCGGATGGCGCAGAGTGAGGTGGTCGACCCTGGGCGCGGCGGCATACAGGTGATCGAGCGGGCAGCGGCGATTCTGCGCGTGTTGAAGGGGGCGCCCTCGGGCCTCAGCCTCGGACAGATCGCGGCTGAGGTGGATCTGCCCCGCTCGACTGTGCAGCGGATTGCGCGCGCGCTCCAGGCGGAGGGGTTCTTGGTGCCGGGTCCAAACGGCACGCGGCTTAGGCTCGGACCCGGCCTCGCGGCGCTCGCGGCTGCGGCGCATCAGACGACGATGGAGCGCTGCCGGCATCTTTTGGTCGACCTCGCCGACGCAACGGGGGAGACGGCCGATCTGTCGGTCCTGCGCGGGGCGTCGATGGTCTTTCTGGACCAGGTGGCGGGCTCGCAGAGACTGCGAACGGTCTCGGCGGTGGGGGAGGCGTTTCCGCTGACCAACACGGCCAACGGCAAGGCTTGCCTCGCCGCGCTGCCCCGCGCCGAAGCGGAGGCCTTGGTGCGTGCGGAATGGGCGCGGGGCGCTCAGCCCGCGGACCCAGATGAGTTCTGGAGGGCCTTGGCGCTCGTCCGCCGGACGGGCCTTGCCCATGACATCGAGGAACACGCCCAAGGGATCTGCGCGGTGGGCTTTGCGTTCGCCGACTGGACGGGGGATCTACATGCGATCTCGGTCCCCGTGCCGTCGACGCGCTTCACCGATGTGCGGGCGCGGGTCGAGGACGCGCTCCTCGCGACGAGAAGGGCCGTCGAGACGGTGATGCAGGGGGGGTGAGCCTGCTGCGGTCTCCTGGCCGCACTTGCGCGTCGTTTCGCGTCCATGCGGCACGGCACGCTTGCCTTGGAGCCACCGGAAGCGGACCGTTCGAGGACCTAAAGGACGTTATACATGGTTCTGGAGACAAAATTCGCGGGGTCCGCGCGAGGTCTGCTGCCTTTGGCTGTCTGGGGCGGCGTGGCGACCGTCGCGACGCTTGGACTGTACCGGTGTTGGATCAAAACGCGGCTCCGCCGTTGGTACTGGTCGGCGATCCAGCCGGGTGGCCATCCGCTCGAGTACACAGGGCTCGGCGGGGAGAAGTTTCAGGGGTTTCTGATCGCGGTCGTGGCGCTCGCCCTCTACATCGCCGTGGTCAACAGCGTCCTGATGTATCTCGGCTTTGCCGCGCTCAATTCCGAGCATGGCGGGCCGGTGATGGCGGTGATCGCCATTGCGCCAATGGTGATTTATGCGCGCTACCGGGCGCGGGCGTACCTGCTCGGCCGGACGCGATGGCGCGGGATCCGGTTCGGGCTCGAGGCCGGGGCGGGGGGCTACGTGCTGCGGATGCTGGCCGGCATCCTGGCGGTTGGTCTGACGCTCGGCGCCGCACTGCCCTACGTCTTCTGGGACCTTGACCGGTACATCACGGAGCGCACGTGGTGGGGCACCGCACAGATGCGGATGGAGGGAGATTGGCGCGAGCTGATCCCAGCCGCACGGTATCTGTGGATCGGGCTGGGCGCGCTGCTCTTGGTCGCGGCGGCGGCGCTTCTGATCGACCGGGCGGCGCTTTTCGGGCTCCTGATTGCGGGACCGCTGACGCTCGGCGGGTGGGCCTATTTCCGGGCGGAGGGCTTTCGGATCATGACGAACGCGAAATCCGTTGGGGTCATGCGGCTCCGCGCCAACCCGGACACGAAGGCGATCGTCGGGACCGTTTTTGTCGGAGTTACGGTTGTCTATGGCGGGCTCGCGGTTGCGGTCACGCTGGCGCAGCGGGGGTTTGACGGGCGGATTGCGGCAATCAGCTACAACGACATGACGGAACTGCTCGTCAACGTCAGCGCACAGTGGGCGATCCTGGCGTCGTTTCTTGCCGTGATGATCGCCATCTATCTCTTCTGGGCGGTGCTGATGCACCTGGTCCTCGTGCTGCCGCTGCTGCGCCTCTACGCCACCGCGGTCTCGATCGAGGGCGACGGGTTCGCGGCCGTCGCGCAGCGGGAGGAGGCGCGGTTTGCAACGGCGGACGGCTTTGGTGAAGCGCTCGATCTCGGAGCGGGGCTGTGAGTGCGGCCGATTTCTTCGATGGCGAGAGCGGGGCAGCCCACCCCGTCGAGGTCACGCTCGAGGCTGGGCATCTGCGCGTCGATCGGACCGACCCTCTGCTCTGGCCGCTTGCGGAGGTGCATGCGGTGGGGGACGCCGCGGACCCAAGCTGCCTGTCGGTTGGGCCAAAGGGGGACGCGGCGCGGGTTGTCATCCGCGACGAGGAGCTGATTGCAGCGCTCCGGCGCGTGTGCCCCGCGCTCGAGACGCCGGAGCGGGGGCCGGGATGGCTGCGACTTCTGGGCCTTGCAGTGGCCGCGGGGGCCGCGGTTTGGGTGTCGGTCGCGCTGATCCTGCCCGCGCTCACCACCCGGCTGGCGGCATCGCTTACGCCCGAAGCGGAGGCTTTGCTCGGCGATGTGTCGCTTCGAAACAGGCTTGCCGAGCTCGGCGAGGACGACGGCACGCCCGTTCGGGTCTGTGCGACCCCCGAGGCGGATGCGGCCCTCACGAAACTGGCCGACCGGATCCTGATCGGGATCGACATTCGCTACGATCTCCAGTTCACGGTGGTCGACTATGGCGGTCTCAACGCGATCTCGATGCCGGGCGGGCGGATCCTGATCATGAACGGAATATTCCAGGCGGCGGAAACGGCGGAGGAGCTGGCGAGCGTCGTCGCGCATGAGCTCGGGCACAGCTACCACCGCCATGCCACCACCCGAGCGCTCCGCGAAGCGGCGGCGCAGGGCTTGCCGGAGCTTCTGATCGGCAACTTTCCAGGCGGCGATCAGGTCCTCGAGGTCATCCGGCGGCTCACACAGGCGCGCTACAAGCGTTCGATCGAGATCGAGGCGGATGTCTTTGCCCATGAACGCCTGCGGGATGCCGGGATCCCGGTGAGCGCGATGGCCTCGCTCTTTGTCAAGATGTCGCTCTTTGAGCGGGAGCAGCTTGGATTGGCGAGCCACCTCCAGACCCACCCGAGCTTTGCCGACCGGATCGCGGCTGCGGAGGCGGCGGATGCCGGGGGCGCACCCGGGGCGGAGCTCCTGAGCGCCGCAGAGTGGACAGCGCTGCGGACGGTTTGCGACGCGTGATCCGGCGGGAAGAGCTGCGGAGAGGGGCTGGACGACAGCATCCGCGCGCCTGTTAACTGGATCGAGATCGGAGACCATTCCATGACACGCTCCCGCACGGTACTGAGCGCTTCGCTCGTCGTCATTGCTGCTGTCGGCATCTGGGGCATCGTCGATCCCGAGAGCATCGTGGCAGGCGCGTCGGCCATCGTGGACCAGTACTTTCGGAGCCGCGGGTGGTTCGTGATGCTCTCGGTCTCCTTCATGCTGATCCTCTGCATTGTGCTCGCCGCCTCCCCCTACGGCGCGATCCGTCTTGGCGCCGATGACGACCGGCCGGAATTCTCGACTGTAACATGGGTGGCGATGCTCTTCGCCGCTGGGATGGGCGTCGGCCTTCTGTTCTGGGCGGTGGCGGAGCCGCTGACGCACTTCACGTTTGCGGCCGAACTGATGGATCCGCCGCTCGCGGCCTCCCAGTCGCTGTTGGCGACGAACTTTCACTGGGGCTTTCATGCCTGGGCGATCTACGGGACCACGGCCCTCACGATTGCGTATTTCGCGTTCCGGCGGGGGACGCCGATGCTGGTGAGCGCACCGCTCGAAGCGCTCTTCCCGGAGGAGCGCTGGGTGCGGGTCGTCGGCTGGCTGTCGGACTTCATGGCGATTGTCGCGATTGCGATCGGGGTCGCCGGGTCGATCGCGATGGGCGTCTTCCAGGTGGCCGACGGGGTCGATGTGATGCTTGGCGGCGAGGCGGCGGCGCCTTGGCTCGTGGCCGTCGTCTTTGTGGTGATGGTCGGGTGCTACCTGCCGCCTCTGATGGTCGACCTCGGGCAGGGCATGTCAAAGCTCTCGGACATCGCGATGGCGATTGCACTTGCGCTTGTGGCCTACGCGATCGTCCTCGGGCCGACGGCCTTTGTGATGAACTCGATTGTCTCGAGCTTTGGGGAGTATGTGACGGTCGTGATCCCGCGCGGGTTTCAAACGCTCAGCTTCTTCGACGGCGCGGTGACGGAGTGGTTCCGGAGCTGGACGCTGACCTACATGGTCTGGTGGATCGCCTGGGGCCCGTTCGTCGGCGTCTTCATCGCCCGGATCTCGCGCGGGCGCACCATTCGGGAGTTCGTTCTCGGCGTCCTCGTCGGCCCGACGGTCTTTTCCATCGTCTGGTTCGGTGCGTTCGGGGGCCTCGGGCTCTTCGATGCGCTGCAAGGCTCGGGTGCGCTGTTGACGGCGACCTCCGAGAATGTCGGGCGCGTGACCTTCGTGCTCTTGGAGCTCTTGCCGCTCTCGGGCCTCACGACGCTGGCCACAATCGTCGCGGCATTCCTCTTTATCGTGACCAGCGTCGTCAGCGCTGCCTTCGTCCTCGCCATGTTCTCGAGCGGCGGAAATCCGGATCCGTCGACGCGGCTGCGCCTCCTTTGGGGAGGGCTTCTCGGGCTTTTGGGGGCGGCGATGGTCCTCTCGGGCTCAATCGATGCCGTCAAAAAGATGATCGCGGTGGGGGCGCTGCCATTTGTCTTCGTGAGCATCCTTCTCTGCGTTTGTCTGATCCGTGCTCTGGCGGAAGAGCGTCTGGGGGCGGCCGATGCTCACCGGTGACGTGATCGATACAGTTCTGAACCTGACGACCTTCTCTTTTCTTGCGGCGATGGGATGGCTTCTGGTGCGCAAGGGGCGCTAAGTCCGCCGAGACAGCGGTGTGTATACGTCGCGACATTTGACGTCGCACGCGGTGGTGGTATACCCTCTCTCCGAATGTGTTAGAGGAGTGCGCGCGTGGAGGCAGCCAAGTCGACACGGGTGGAAGATGCGTATGCGCGCCTGAAGGATGAGATCCGAACCAACCGGTTGCCGCCGGGGTTTCAGGCGCCAGAGCCGGAAATTGCCATCAAACTGGGGATGAGCCGAACGCCGGTGCGAGAGGCGTTGATCCGGTTGGAGGCCGAGGGGCTGGTGGAGCTCGTGCCGCGCCGCGGCGCACGGGTGCTGCCGATCCGACCCGCGGATATGCGCGAGATCTACGAGATTCTGACGGCGCTCGAGCCAGACGCGGCAGCCCGACTGGCAGAGGGTATGCCGAGCCCGGACGCATTTGTGCCGCTCGACGAGGCGACATCGGACATGGAGCGCGCGCTTGAGGCCCAAGACCTCGATGCGTGGGCCGAGGCCGATGACAGGTTCCACCGGACGCTCCTCGCGTTGCAGGGCAACCGCCGGCTGGCCTCCGTCGTGACCGCGCTCTACGATCAGGCGCACCGCGTGCGGATCGTGACCATGCGGATGCGCGGCCTGCCGAAGCAGTCCACAGCGGAGCACCGCGAGATCGTGAGCCACTTGCAGGCCGGCGAGCCCGAGGCCGCCCGCATCGCCTTCAGGAACCACCGCGAGCGGGCGGGCAGGGAAATGCTGGGGCTTCTTGAGCGGTACAAGTTGAGCCAGCTCTGAATCATAGGAACGGTAGGATGGCGGAGAGGCTCAGCATCGCGCTGATCAAGGGCGACGGGATTGGCGTGGACGTTGCTGAGGCCGCGCGCGCCGTGGTCGATGTCGCGGTTGCGCGCGCCGGGGCGCCGGCGCTCCAATACGATGAAATCTCGGCCGGCGCGGGCTACTTTGCCGAGACCGGGCAGGACATCGAGCCAGGTGGCGAGGTCCGTGCCGGGCGCGCCGATGCGATCTTTCTCGGCGCGATTGGATTGCCGGCGATCCGGCAGCCGGATGGGACCGAGATCTCGCCGCATCTGAGGCTCCGCGATCGGTTCGGGCTTTATGCCGGGGTCCGGCCCGTGCGCGCCTATCCGAACGCGCCCCAGCGCCTTGCCGATCCACGCGCGGCTGGAATTGACATGGTGATCCTCCGCGAATCGACCGAGGGGCTCTTCTATTCTGCGGCCGTGCACGGGCGGGCAGAGGTCATCGGCGACGCGGAGGTCCGCGACACGCTTCGGATCACGCGGACGACCACGGAGAAGCTTCACGCGTTTGCCTTTGGCCTGGCGCGGCGCCGGCGGGAGCGGGGCCGGTCCGGGCGGCTGACGTGCGTCGACAAGGCGAACGTCTTCGCGTCCATGGCCTTTTTCCGCAAGATTTTCAACGAGGTGGCGGCAGAGCATCCGGATGTCGAGGTCGGATACAACTACGTCGACGCCCAAGCGCTCGACCTCGTGCGGCGGCCGTGGGAGTTCGACGTGATGGTGATGGAGAACATGTTCGGCGACATCCTGTCCGATCTCGCGGGCGGGCTCGTCGGCGGCATGGGCATGGCGGCTTGCGCTGAGATCGGCGACGATGTGGGGCTGTTTCAGCCGGCGCATGGCTCGGCGCCCGACATTATGGGGCAGGACAAGGCCAACCCGTTGGCGGCGATTCTCTCAGGCGCGCTGATGCTCGATTATCTCAGCGACAAGGCGGGGGAGGCGCGGCTCAGTGCGGCGGCGGAGGCCATCGAGACGGCGGTGTGGGCGGGTTTCGAGGCCAATCGCCTGCGACCGATGGAGTTCGGCGGCGATATGGGCACCAAGGACGTCACCAAAGCGGTGGTGGAGCTGGTCGGGTGAGCCGTGGATGACGTCTCCCTGACACCGGCGATTGCGACGGCGCTCTTCGTGATTGCGGTGGTGGCGGGGTACCGCTACCGGCGCACCTGGAAGATGGAGGGGCCGGCCTGGCAGCTCTGGCTCTATGGCAGTGTCGCGGCGGTCTGCCTCTTGACGGTCGGGTTTGTGCCGTTGCGCTGGGACTAGCGGTCGGCGTCCATGTCGGCGATCATCTGGCGCGCCCGCGGGCAGTTGAGGCGGTCCTTGAGAGGCGTTTCGGGGTCGATCTCGCGTTTGCAGACAACGCAATGATCGGCGTCTGAGATGGCGTTCAGCCCACCGCAACTGCCTTTGATCGTGCGCCCCATCAGGATGACGCCGAGCGCCATCCCGGCCATGATGACGAGAAGAAGGGCGAAGGTCAGGACGAATGTTGCCATCTGTGCGCCCTCACCCGAGCCGCTCGAAGGCGGGGCTGCGTGACGTCACGAAATCCGCGCCGTCGCGGTCGATGAAGAGCACGGGGAGCTCGTTCGCCGCGGCGATCTCCATCCCCTCCTCGCGACCTAGAACCAGCATTGCCGTCGCCCAAGCGTCTGCGAGCATGGCGTTTTCCGTGATCACAGTGGCTGACGCCGTGCGGTGCGTGATCGGGCGCCCGGTGCGCGGGTCGAGAATGTGGGAATAGCGGGTGCCGTCCACTTCAAAGTAGTTGCGGTAATCGCCCGACGTGGCCATGCCGCCTCCCGAGACGCCGGCAATGGTTTGCACCCGGCGGTCGGTCGCGTCAGGCGTCTCAATCCCGATCTGCCAGGTCTGACCGTCCGCGTTCTGGCCCGCCGCATAGAGATCGCCGCCGATCTCTATCATGTAGTCGGTGATGCCCTCCGCCTCGACCGCCGCTGCAATCAGGTCGACGCCGTAGCCCTTGCCGATGGCCGAAAGATAGAGCGAGACGGCGGGCGCAGTCTTGGCGACCGTGTTCGACGTGAGGCGCAGAACAGTGTCCTGGCCGACATGGGCCATGGTGGCGTCGATGGCAGCGTCCGTGGGCGCCTCTCCCGCGCCGCCTTGCGCGCCAAAGCCCCAGAGATCGACCAGCGCGCCGACCGTCACGTCAAAGGCGCCATTGCTGCCGATCTGCACGTCCGATGCTGCATGCAGCACCTGCATCATCGCGCCCGAGGCCGCGGTGGCGGTGCCGTCGGTGGAGCTGTTGAGGCGGGAGACCTCGGAGGTCGGGTCCCAGTTCGACATCGCAGCGTTCACATCGGCGAGGGCGATCTGCAGCGATGAGTTGAGCGCCTCCCGGTCGACAGCGCCCGATCGGTCGAGCGCGACCAGGCGGTACGTGGTGCCCATCGTCGTGCCGGTGAGCTCAACGACGCTCAAACCCTCTTTGCAGGCCATGAGACCCAAGGGGAGCATCAGAATTGTGCGCCGCGTCAGCATCCTCGCCTCCACCGTAACGTTCGCTTCAAGCCTATATGGGTACCCTATAGCCACGGGGGTTCATGGTAGGTTGCGACATAGTGGCCCAACACATGCTTCGTGTTCGATCTGCGGCGATGTTGGACTAGAGGCCGCACGGAACACCATGGTATTTAGTTGGGGATGGATGGAAACCTTGATCACATGAGTCCCTCGCAACGCTTTTCCTTTAAGCGTGGCTTGGACTTACCGGTTGCGGGGGCACCTGCCTCAGGCATAGAGGCCGGTCCCGAGATCACGACCGTGGCCCTGGTCGGTGCCGACTACCTCGGTCTGAAGCCCCGGCTGGCGGTTCAGGAGGGCGACATCGTCGGGCAGGGCGCGCCGATCTTCTCTCACAAGGATATGCCCGAGGTCATGGTGACGGCGCCCGTGAGCGGGCGGATCAAGGCGATCAACCGCGGTCCTCGGCGGGTTCTGATCAGTGTTGAGATTGCCGCGGATGCGAACGCCGCCCCGCCGGTCGATTTTTCGGACGTCGGTGACACGGAAACGCCGGCCGGTCTGGTTGCGAAGCTCTCGGCGGCAGGGTTGTGGACATCGTTCCGGACGCGGCCTTACTCCAAAGTGCCGGACCCCGAGACGCAACCCGCCGCGATCTACGTGACCGCGATGGACACAGAGCCCTTGTCCGGCGATCCCGCAGAGGTGATCGCCGACGCGGCGGAGGACTTCCGCGCAGGGCTGCAGGCCGTCGCGCGGTTGAGCGGCGGGAAGACGTATCTCTGCCATGCGGATGGTGCGTCCCTGCCAGGCGCGGAGATTGCTGGCGTGACGCCGGTTGGGTTCGCCGGTCCGCATCCCGCTGGGCTGCCCGGCACGCATATGCATTTCCTCGAGCCGCCCTCGGCCAGCAAGACAGTGTGGACCATCTGGTCGCAGGACGTGATTGCGATCGGGCGGCTTTTGCGGACGGGGGTTGCGGGCGGGGAGCGGGTGATCGCGCTCACCGGGCCGCTCTGCAAGCGGCCGCGGGTGGTGCGGACGGTGATGGGCGCCTCGCTCGTCGATCTGCTCGAGGCCGATATGGTGGGCGATGCGCCGATCCGGATGATCTCGGGCTCGATCCTCAGCGGGCGCGCGGGCGATGGCGTGGACGCCTATCTCGGGCGCTACCACCGGCAGGTCACCCTAATCGAGGAGGACCGGCGCCAAATCCCGATGGGCTGGATCCGCCCAATGCCGGAGAAGTTTGCATTCCAGCCGGTCCTGGGCTCGGCGCTTTCGAAAAAGCTCTACGCGCTGACATCCAATCTGAATGGCGGGCGGCGGGCGATGGTGCCGCTCGGCACGTTCGAGCAGCTGATGCCCCAGGATCTTCTTCCGACGCAGCTCCTGCGGTCGCTCCTTGTGATGGACACCGATGCGGCCCAGTCGCTCGGCGCGCTTGAGCTTGATGAGGAGGATCTGGCGCTCGCCGGGTTCGCGTGTCCGGCGAAGTACGAATACGGGCTCGCGCTCCGCGATTGCCTCACCAAGATCGAGAAAGAGGGGTAGGCGCGTGCGGCGTTTTTTCGACCGGATCGAGCCCAGTTTTCAGCGCGGCGGCCGCCTCGAGCGGTACTTCCCGCTCTACGAGATGGTGGAGAGCTTCCTCTTCACGCCGAAGACGGTGACAACGGCCGCGCCGCATGCGCGCTCCTACATCGATATGAAACGGATCATGACATATGTCGTGATCGCGACGATCCCCTGCATCCTCTTTGGCTGGTACAACAACGGCTTGCAGGCGAACCTCGCAATCGCCTCGGGGCTTGAGGCGACGGGGTGGCGGGCCTGGATCCTCTC
>JBCDHQ010000056.1:0-17517 GCA_038749815.1 Pseudomonadota bacterium
ATGGGACGTTCGCTTTGACCGCCGGGCCGTGTTTGGCCTGGGTTGGCTTGCCGTTTTCGCTCAGCGGGACCGGCAGGCTGCTGGATCGGGAGCGGGAAACCCACAAACAAACCGAGTGTTTGGGTGTCTCGGGCCAGATCTTGATCGGGTAGGCCATCCGGCCGACTGGCGAAGTGTTCAAACCGGCCCAAGCGGCCACCGCAACCCGATCATGCGATGAACAGGCGCAATCCAGCTGCAGTTTTTACATGCAAGCACAAGAGCCAAACACCAGAACATGGAGAAAGGGTCGCGGCCAGCCCGACCCTGAACCTGAAGCGCGGACCAGAACGGCAGAGGCCGATGTCTCGAGGGCATTGAGGGACACGCGTGCAGCCCTAATGGAGGCCTGCAGCGAGGATGGACCTGACGGTTTCAGAAAGCCGGATAACCGCCAGCACGCAGGAGCACGCGAACCGGCTGCACTCAGGCGAGGTTCATACGCAAGACCTTTGTTTCAGCTGCACTTCGAAAACCCACAGACGCCACAGGTCGCGCACCCTTCGAGCATCCGCATGCCCTCCTCGCTGCCGCAGCTCGGACAGGCGAGGCCCCCCGACCCCGCCACCGCCCGCGCCGTCGGATCCACCTTGGCCGCCTGCCCCTCGCCCGAGAGAAACCCGATGGAGATCATGTGACGCTCTATCACGCCACCGATCGCGGCAAGCATCGAGGGGACATATTTGCCGGACATCCAGGCCCCCCCACGGGGATCGAACACCGCCTTCAACTCTTCCACGACGAAGCTCACATCCCCCCCGCGCCGGAACACGGCCGATATCATCCGTGTCAGCGCGACGGTCCACGCGAAATGCTCCATGTTCTTTGAGTTGATGAACACCTCAAAGGGCCGGCGCTGATCTCCAAGCATGATGTCGTTGATCGTGATGTAGATCGCATGGCTGCTTTCCGGCCATTTGATCTTGTAGGTTGCCCCGTCGAGCGTCTCGGGCCGGTCGAGTTTCTCTGCGAGCCAGATGACATCCCCGCCAGCCTCGTTCTCCGCAGGGGCCGGATCCACACTCAGAACCGACCCCGTCACCGCGTTCGGGCGATAGGTCGTGCACCCCTTGCACCCGGCCTCATAGGCCTCGGCATAGACGGTCTTGAACGCCTCAAAGGAGATGTCGGCCGGACAGTTGATGGTCTTCGAGATCGAGCTGTCGATCCAGGGCTGCGCCGCCGCCTGCATCGCCACATGCTCCTCGGGCGAAAGCGATTGCGCATCGACGAAGTGCTCGGGCAAGGCCGCGTCCCCGTGGAGCTCGCGCCAGACCTGCACGGCGTGGTCGACGACCTCCTCCTCCCGGCGTGAGCCGTCCGGCATCAGCACTTTTCGGGTGTAACTTGTCGCAAAGATCGGCTCGATCCCCGAGGAGACATTCCCCGCCAAAAGACTGATCGTCCCCGTCGGCGCAATCGAGGTCAGGAGCGCGTTCCGAAGGCCGTCCTCGGCAATTGCTGTCCGCACATCCTCGCCAAGACGCTCCACCATCGGTGCCGCAAGCACGGCCTCCCGATCGAACAGTGGAAAGGCCCCCTTCTCGCCGGCCAAGCGCGCCGAGGTCAGATACGCCGCGCGCGCGATCCGCTCCAACCAGTGCGACGTCAGACGCGCGGCCTCCGCCGAGCCGTAGCGCACGCCCGAGAGGGCGAGCGCGTCGGCGAGGCCCGTGACGCCGAGCCCAATCCGGCGCTTGGACGCTGCTTCATGCGCCTGTGCCGGAAGCGGGAAGCGGGAGGCATCGACGACGTTGTCCATCATCCGCACCGCGACCCCGACCACGTCCTCAAGAGCGGCCTCATCGAGCGCTGCCTCCGCCGAGTAGGGCCGCTCCACAAACTGCGCCAGATTGATCGAGCCGAGGAGGCACGCGCCGTAAGGCGGCAACGGCTGCTCGCCGCACGGGTTCGTCGCCGCAATCGTCTCACAATAGCCGAGCGTGTTCTCGGCATTGATCCGATCGATGAAGATGACCCCGGGCTCCGCGTACTCATAGGTCGCCCGCATGATCCGGTCCCAGAGGTCGCGCGCCCGGATCCGCTCATGGACCACTCCACCGAAGACGAGCTCCCACTCCCGGTCCGCCGCGGCGGCAGCCATGAACGCATCCGTCACCAACACCGAGAGGTTGAACATCCGAAGCCGGGCGGGGTCCGACTTTGCGTCGATGAAGGAGAGAACATCCGGGTGATCGCAGCGGAGACAGGCCATCATGGCCCCCCGGCGCGAGCCCGCGGACATGATCGTCCGGCACATCGCATCCCAGACATCCATGAACGAGAGCGGCCCGGAGGCATCCGCCCCGACCCCTGCCACCGCGGCGCCCTTGGGTCGAATCGTCGAAAAATCGTAACCGATCCCGCCCCCCTGCTGCATGGTCAGCGCCGCCTCTTTCAGGGCCTCGAAGATGCCCCCCATGCTGTCTTCGATCGTCCCCATCACGAAGCAGTTGAAGAGTGTGACGGACCGCCCGGTCCCGGCGCCCGCCAGAATCCGTCCCGCCGGCAAGAACTTGAAGTCGCTGAGCGCCTCCAAGAACCGCGGCTCCCAAACCGACGGCTCCGCCTCCACCGAGGCGAGCGCGCGCGCCACCCGCGACCAGCTCTCCTCAATCGTGGCATCGACCGGCGTCCCGTCCGCCGTCTTCAGGCGATACTTCATGTCCCAGATCGTCTCAGCGATCGGGACGGCGAATGCGCTCATGGCTGTCTCTCCCCGCAGAGCCCCAGAGAACATTTAGAGTACGACCGACCCATCTCAGCGTCAACGCACAACCCCGAGTCCCCCCAAACGCCCCGCGCAATCAATCTACTGCTTGCGGCCACGGCCCCAAGCGCCCCAAAACCCTGTGGATAGCTCAAAGTTTTTGCTTCTCGGAACCGCGACGCACCCCTATTCTCAGATCTCCAGAGGGGAATTGACATGGCGGCATCACTCCACCTGATCAAGCTTTGTGTGGGCGCAGAGAAGGTCGAAGACCTGACACGCTGGCAGGAAACGGTGCGCGCCCGCAACGACGCCGCCGGGCGAGGCCCGATCACCACCCATGTCACCCGGATGTGGCCCAAGCGGGCAGACGCTCTCCTGGATGGCGGCTCGATCTACTGGGTGTTTCGCGGCCTTGTCCTTGCGCGCCAACATGTCCTCGCGCTCGAGGAGCGGAAGGCCGAGGACGGGACGCGCCGCTGCGCGCTCGTTCTCGACCCGGAGGTCGTGCTCACCGCGCCGCAACCGCGTCGTCCGTTCCAGGGCTGGCGCTATCTGTTGCCCGCCGACGCGCCACCCGATCTCGGCCCCCTCGGCACGCCAGAGGCGGACTTGCCCACAGCTCTGGCAGCGGATCTCTCGCGCCTCGGCGTGCTGTAGTCGTCACACAGATTTAACTCGCCAAAGTGCTCCGAAGGGTGGACACTCGTGCCACCAGCATGGAGGCACACCAATGACCCGCATGAAGGCGAGCGACTTCCACCCCCGCATACTCGAGCTTTTCGACGGCTACGTGCACGGCAAGATCACAAAGCGCGATTTCCTCGATGCGGCAGCCAAGTACACGGTCGGCGGGGCCGGTGCGGCCGCAGTCTTCTCACAACTCCAGCCGAATTACGCCCTCGCGCAACAGGTCGCACCGGACGATCCTGCAATCGAGACAGCGCGTGTCACCTATCCTTCGCCCGAGGGTCATGGCGAGATCTCTGGTCTTCTCGCCAAACCTGCCGGTGTCACCTCCCCGCTCCCGGCCGTCCTCGTGATCCACGAGAACCGTGGCCTCAACCCATACATCGAGGATGTGGTGCGCCGCGCGGCAAAGGCCGGCTACCTGGCCCTGGGACCGGATGGCCTCTCACCGCTCGGCGGCTATCCCGGGACGGATGACGAAGGGCGCACCATGCAGCGCAGCCTCGATGGGGCGAAGCTGATGGAGGACTTCTTCGCAGCCTACGAATGGCTTCGCGACCACGAGGACACCACAGGCCGTGTCGGCGCGGTTGGGTTCTGTTATGGCGGCGGTGTGTGCAACGCGCTCGCTGTCGCCTATCCGGACCTCGCCGCCTCCGTCCCCTATTACGGTCGCCAGGCCGCGGCGGAAGAGGTGCCCCGGATCGAAGCGCCGCTCCTCATTCACTATGCCGGGCTCGATGAGCGCATCAACGCCGGTTGGCCTGCCTACAGCGAAGCGCTCGCGGCGCACCAGAAGGAGTTTTCGGTGCACTTCTACCCGGACGTGAACCACGGGTTTCACAACGATACGACCCCGCGCTACGATGAGGAGGCGGCGGAGCTTTCGTGGCGGCGCACGCTCGCGTTCTTCGAGACCCACCTCACCGCCTGAGGCGAGCGGCTCACACGGCCAGCAACGGGTCGCTCTCCCCGAAATCGAGCGCGGGGACCGGCACATTGTCGATGATCCGTTGCCCGCCTATCCGGGCCGCGGCAAAGACCCGCGCGCCGACGCCGGGCGCCGAGACAGGTGTCAGCGCATCAGATTTGCAGCACTCGACGTAATCGACCCGCCGGTAGCCGCAGTCGAGAAGGAGGTCCTGCACTTCCGCTGAGACAAGGCTCGTTGGCGCGCCGGCTGCGATCCGCGCCGCGGCCTCCCGGACGGCCGAGGGCAAGCCCGCGGCGGCACGACGCTCCGCCTCGCTCAGCAACAAGTTCCGTCTTGCCCAGGGCAGATCGTCCGTGTCCCGCACAGTCGGGCACACATGCACAGCCACATCCAGGCACAGAACCTGCAGCGTGCGCACCAGCGCCCGGTAGGTCTGCCAGTTCTTTTCGCCGACGCAAGCGATGTGCGCCTTGGTCAGCGCAACCGACTTTACGATGACTGTCACCGATCGCTCGATCACACCGGGAATATGCTCACCGCAGAGGACTGAGCCCAAATGCCCCAAATCCAGCCTTACCGCAGGGCCGGCGGGATACATGAGCTCCGCATCCGGCATAAACACCAGATCGACGCCCTGCGCCCGGAGCCGTTTCAGATCACTCTCCAAGCTGACGCCCAAGGCCGCATCCGCAGCACCGATGCTGCCAAACCACGGAAGCAGAACGGCGACGACGCGATCGCCCACCGCCCGCGCCGTCGCAACGAGGCCCTCATGGCCGAGATGCACGCGTCCGGACAGAACACAGGTCGCGACGCGCGCTCTTGAGGCATGCCAGGGCCGCAGCGCGTGGCGGAGGTCTTGGAGGTCCGCCACAACCTCCACCGCTCACGCAGCCTCGAGCTGGTGAACGAGCGCGTCGAACGTCGCCTCGTCATCGGACGACCACTCCGCGCGTCGAGCGCGGAAGAGCGTTGCCTCACTGGCGAGGATCAGACCATCGGACAGAACCTTCAGATGGTTTGCGTCGAGTGTCGTGCCGGTGGTGGTGATGTCTGCAATGGCCTCTGCAGTTCGGTTCGTCACCGTTCCTTCGGTTGCGCCTTGACTGTCAACGAGACGATAGTCGGCCACGCCATGGCGGGCAAAGAAGCGACGGGTCAGCTCATGGTACTTCGTTGCCACCCGCAAGCGATGGCCGTGAGCGAGGCGAAAGGCGGCGGCCACCGCATCGAGATCGTCCATCGTGTCGCAGTCAATCCAAGTCTTCGGGACCGCGACGACCAAGTCGGCATGGCCGAACCCCATCGGTCGAACACGCTCCACCCCATCGGCCGCGGTGAGGTGCTCGGCGATCAGATCCTGGCCGGTCACGCCAAGATGGAGGCGCCCGAGGGCGAGCTCTCTCGGGATCTCCCCCGCAGAGAGCAAAACGAGCTCCAGGCCGTCGATGCCGCGAACCGCACCGGCATACTCGCGCCCGTGCCCCGTCCGCGCCAAGGTGACGCCCCGCGACGCGAACCACGCGACGGTCTCTTCCTGGAGACGCCCTTTGGACGGGATGCCGAGCGTGATCATGCGATCCCGTCCGAACCACCGCCGGGACCGAGGCCGGCCCGCGCTGAGACACGCGAAACGCTCACCGCCCGGCCTCGAGCGCCAACCAGGCCTCAGGCCGAACGACCGCACCGGTGGCCGGGAGATCGGTTCCAAGCGCTTCTGTCAGCGCATCATAGCGCCCACCGCTCGCGATAAGCGGCAGATCCTGCCGATCCCGGGCAAGAATGCCGAACACAAACCCGTCGTAATACTCCAGCGTCGTTCTCCCGAAAGATCCCTCAAACGCAAGCGTCTCCAGATCTATCCCAAACGCGTCGAGCGCCGACAGCCGCGCAGCGAAGTCCAGCGCGGCCGGCGAAAGCGCCGGGACCTCATCCGCCAGGCGTTCGACGTCACGCGCCACCGCCGGCAACGAGCCCGAAAGCGCGAGGACACGACGAATGACGGCAATCTCGGCCTCCGGGACAGGTGGCAATGTCGCATCCTGGACCAGCGTGCCGACCCGCAAGAGGATCTCTTCCGCACTCCGAAGGCCGACAGGCTTGCCCGATGCGGCCAGAACGGCCGCCCCACCCTCCGCATCGACGCGCTCCAAGAGCGCGCGCTTGGCGGTTGCGGGGGACGCGAACTGGCCAAGGAGGCGCTGGAAACGCTCAGGCCTCCAGATATGGCGGAGCAGCGCCTGGCGGCGCGTCTCAGGTCCCGAGAGCCCCCCGATCGCCGCGCGGAGGAGTGCGAGATCGCCCGTGGCAACGGTGATCGGCGCGTCGCGGAGCAGCGTGTGGATCAGCGCAAACACCTCGGCATCCGCCGCGGCGCGATCCTCGGATCCAAGGATCTCAATGCCCGCCTGCCAGCTCTCTGCCGGACGGTCGGATCCCTCGGACGGGCGGCGCCACACGGGCCCCTGGTAGGCGTATCGGGCAGAGGCGCGCCCCGCTGCAATATGGTGGCGAACCACCGGGACTGTGAAGTCCGGGCGCAGCATCCGCTCCCGAAAGCCCTCGCGAACAACATAGGCCCGCGCGCGGATGTCCTCGCCGTAGAGATCGAGCAGCAACTCAGCGGGTTGCAGCGCTTCGAGCGCGATGGTCTCCGCCCCCGCACCTCGAAACGCTGCCATGATCCGAGCCACGCGCGCTTCCCGATCGGCGAGGGGAAAGGGGCGAAGCGGCGCCGTCACGGAACCGCCGCACGGGCCATCATCGCCCGCACCTCGGCGACAAGCTCGCTCCGGCGAACTTCCGTTTGCGCCGGTTGCGCCTTCCACGCCTCGTTGGTGTCGATCTCGGCCGCAAGCCGCGCGCCGAGTGCGAGATCCTTGAGCTGCACAACGCCGCGGGCGTGCTCGTCCGAGCCTTCGATCACCGCAACCGGGCTCCGCCGCTGATCCGCGTATTTGAGCTGATTGCCAAAGTTCCGTGGGTTGCCGAGAAACACCTCCGCTCGGATCCCATGTGTCCGAAGCTCGGCCGCGATCGCCATGTAATCGGCCATCCGCGCCCGATCCATCACAGTCACGACCACCGGCCCGTCCTCGCGAGCGCCAACACGACCCTTTGCGTCGAGCGCGGCCAAAAGCCTGTCGACACCGACCGAAATCCCGGTTGCCGGCACCGCCTGACCCGTGAACCGCTTCACAAGATCGTCGTAGCGCCCGCCCCCCGCAACCGATCCAAACTGCCGCGGGCGGCCCTTCTCATCCTGGATCTCGAAGGTGAGCTCAGCCTCGAACACCGCTCCCGTGTAGTAGCCGAGGCCGCGCACAACCGAGGGATCGATCCGAAGCGTCCCCTCGTCGCCGACAATTGCGGCGATCTGTTCCAACTCCGCGACACCTTCGCGGCCTGTCTCCGAGGCGCCGACGAGCTCCGACAGAGCGCGGAGGGTCTCTGCGCCCGTGTCGCGCCCCGCCCCGACAAAGCCCATCACGAGATCCTGCGCAGCCTCCCCAAGCCCCGCGCCCTCCGTGAAGTCACCGCTGTCATCCTTACGTCCCCCCCCGAGCAGGGCACGCACCCCTCGCTCACCGAGGCGATCGAGCTTGTCGATGGCGCGCAGCACAACGCCGCGGGCGCCCGCGTGCTCCTCCGGTGCGGCGGGATCCAAGAGCCCCGCCGCCTCCATCACGCCGTTCAGCACCTTCCTGCTGTTGAGGCGGATGACGAACTCATCCCGCTCGATCCCGGCGGCCACGAGGGCTGTTCCGAGCATCGCACAGATCTCGGCATCGGCCGCTGCGGCGCCAGTGCCAACAGTGTCGGCATCACATTGATAAAACTGGCGAAAGCGCCCAGGTCCGGGCTTCTCATTCCGCCAGACGGGACCCACGGCATACCGCCGATAAGGTGTTGGGAGATCGTTTCGGTACTGCGCATAGACCCGCGCCAGCGGCGCCGTGAGATCATAGCGGAGCGCCAGCCACGTCTCGTCCTCATCCTGCCAGGCAAACACGCCCTCGTTCGGCCGGTCCACATCGGGGAGAAACTTTCCGAGGGCATCGACGGTCTCAACCGCACTCGTCTCCAACGGGTCGAAGCCATGCGTGCGGTAGACCTCGGTGATGGCGTCGAGCATCTCGGCGCGCCTCACGACCTCAGGTCCGAAATAGTCCCGGAACCCACGCGGCTGGATTGCCTTCGGCCGCCGTGCCCCCGTCTCCCGCTTTGCCATTGCCCCCGTGTCCTCGTGCTGGTGACCGTCTCCTAGCCGAGGGGCGCGGGCTTCGGCAAGGCAGCGCCGACTTGTCAAGCCCACCAGCGATCCGTTATCCCCTCGGGCAGGCAACAGAGGCACACCAAGATGCTGAGACTCCTCCTCCTCGCACCGCTCTTCTTTGCGGCCTGCAGCTCCGTCCCCGAGGACACGTCGAGCCGCGCTGCCGTCGACCCGTCTGAGTTTGAGTGCATGCGCGAGGCCATCTATTTCGAGGCCCATGCGCGCCACACCGAGGGGCAGCACGCTGTGGCAGACGTCATCAAGAACCGCGCGCGGGACCCACGCTTCCCCGACACCATCTGCGGCGTCATCTCGGATGGATGCCAGTTTTCCTACCGCTGCGATGGGATCGCCGAGACCTTTCCGGATGCAATCAAATACGAGAGCGCGACCGTCATCGCACGGGAGGCGCTCGAAAACCCGGAGGAGGACATCACCGGCGGCGCACTCTTCTTTCACGCGGTTCGGATGGCACCGGGCTGGTTCGCCTCTCTCATTCGAACGGGCAGTTTCGGCGGAAACATCTTCTACCGGGGCTGACGCACGTCAGGTCGCGAGGCGCGCAAACCCTCCGCAGTGGTAGAGGAGCGGTGGCTTCTCTGTGTGCTCAAGGCTCTCGATCTCGCCCACCACGATCAGGTGATCCCCGCCGTCATATTGCGCCGCGTGCCGACACTGCAGCCGAGCGGCGCTCCCCTCAAAAAGCGGGCTGTCGCCAACGCCCGGCTGCCAGGACAGTCCTTCGAAGTTGAACCCCTCGCGCGCGAAGCGCTCCGCCAATGGGCGCTGATCCTCTGCGAGAACGTGAATGGCAAAATGGGAGGCCGCCTCGAACGCGGGAAACCGATCCGACTTCCGCGCGGGCGACCAGAGGACCAAAGGCGGGTCCAGCGAGACCGATGCGAAGCTGTTGACCGTCATCCCGAGCGGTCCGGCCTCCGCCATCGTTGTCACCACCGTCACGCCCGTCGCATAGCGCCCGAGCGCGTCCCGAAACGCACGCTGGTCGATCATGTCGCCTCCGCTCATCACCGGAGCGTGACCTAGGACGCGACGCTCCTCGTGTCACGCCGAAACTCAAAACTCCTCGACATGGAGAACACCGGGGATGTGTTTGATCGCGCTCCGCACCGCCGGTGTCACGGGGTACTTGTCCGTCAGCGCCACCTCGACATCCGCAGGCAGATCCGGCGCGCTCAACACAATGTTGACCGGACCGGGCCGCCCCGGCGGCGCCCCTTTGAGGCGGATCGCAATCGAGCCGAGCGCGGCCTCCTCGTTCACAAACACCCGCAAGCCCGCAGGCGCTGCCCCCGCAACAACAGTGTCCACGCCCTGGACCGAGCGGGCGAGGAGCTTGAGTTGATCGGTCTCCATCGTCGCCTCGACGGAGAGCACGACACTCTCCCCGGGCTCGAGCAGCGCTCTCGACACCTCGAGCGTGTCGGAGAACACGGTGACCTCATAAAGCCCCGTCGGATCGGAAAGTTGCACGAACGCAAACCGATTGCCCCGGGCCGATTTCCGCTCCTGCCGCCCGGCGACCGTGCCGGCCATCATCACTGCAACCGGCGCTGTCGCCGCCTTGGCCGCGACCTCGTCGAGCGTCGCGATCCGGCTTCGCCGGAGCGCTGCGAGGTAGTCGTCGAGCGGGTGCCCGGACAGGTAGAAGCCCACCGCCTGATGCTCCGCCTGGAGCCGCTCCATCGGCCACCAGTCCTCGGGCATCGGCAGCTTTGGTGCCGGCAAGGCCTCACGATCGCCGCCGAACATCGACATTTGCGCCGATGCCGCTTCGTCATGCGCCGAGGCGGAGTGCGCAATCAGCGGATCGAGGCTTTCAAAGACCTTCCGCCGGTTCCCATCGAGCCGGTCAAACGCCCCGGCCCGCGCCAGCATCTCAAGCGGACGTTTGCCGACGCGCCGCAGATCGACCCGCTCCGCAAAGTCAAAGAGATCTCTGAACGGCCGACCGTCCCTCGCCTCCACGATCAGCCGCATCGCCTCAACGCCCACATTCTTGAGCGCGCCTAGGGCATAGAGGATCTTGCCATCCTCAACCGCGAAGACGGCCTCCGAGCGGTTTACGCAGGGCGCCACCATCTCGATCTGCAGCCGGTCGACCTCCTGCTTGTAGACGTTCAGCTTGTCGGTGAGGTGGAGGTCGCAGTTCATCACGGCCGCCATGAACTCGACCGGATGGTTGGCCTTGAGCCAGGCGGTCTGGTAGCTGACGACGGCGTAGGCCGCGGCGTGGGATTTGTTGAAACCGTAGTTCGCGAACTTGTCGAGGAGGTTCCAGACCTCGAGCGCCTTGGCCTCATCGACCCCGTTCTCGGCCGCACCTTTCAGGAACTTCGGCCGCTCGGCGTCCATCGCGGCCTGGATCTTCTTGCCCATCGCGCGGCGGAGTTTGTCAGCGCCGCCAAGGGAGTAGCCCGCCATCTTGCGGGCGATCTCCATCACCTGCTCCTGGTAGACGATGATCCCTTGGGTTTCGTCGAGGATGTCGTCGATCAGGGGATGGATTCGGCCGCGCGGCTCGCGGCTGTGCTTGACGTTGCAGAACTTCGGGATGTTCTCCATCGGACCGGGACGGTAGAGGGCCACCAGCGCGATGATGTCCTCGATGCAGTCGGGCTTCAGCTGGCGGAGGGCGTCGCGCATGCCCGAGCTTTCCACCTGGAACACCGCCACCGTGTCTGCCCGGCCGTAGACGTCATAGGCGCCCGCGTCGTCGAGGGGGATCGCGCCGATATCGATCTCGACGCCCCGCTTGGCCAAAAGATCGACCGCGTTTTGGATCACCGTCAGGGTCTTCAGCCCCAGGAAGTCGAACTTCACGAGGCCCGCCTGCTCGACCCACTTCATGTTGAACTGGGTCGCGGGCATGTCGGAGCGGGGATCGCGGTAGAGCGGCACCAGCTCGACCAGCGGCCGGTCCCCGATGACGACGCCTGCTGCGTGGGTCGAGGCGTTGCGGAGGAGCCCCTCCAACGCCTCGGCGTAGTCGAGGAGACGGCCGACCACCTCCTCCCGCGCTGCCTCCTCGCGGAGGCGCGGCTCCTCGGCGCGGGCCTTGGTGATCGAGACCGGTTTGACGCCCTCGACCGGGATCATCTTGGCGAGGCGATCGACCTGGCCGTAGGGCATCTGGAGGACGCGGCCGACGTCGCGCACGGCGGCCTTCGAGAGGAGGGCGCCGAAGGTGATGATCTGGGCCACCCGATCCCGGCCGTATTTTTCCTGAACGTAGGCAATCACTTCCTCGCGCCGGTCCATGCAGAAGTCGATGTCGAAGTCGGGCATCGACATGCGTTCGGGGTTCAGAAACCGCTCGAAGAGGAGCTGGTAGCGCAGCGGATCGAGATCCGTGATCGTCAGCGCGTAGGCCACCAGGCTGCCCGCGCCCGACCCGCGGCCCGGCCCAACGGGAATGCCCTTGGCGCGGGCCCATTTGATGAAGTCGGCAACGATCAGGAAGTAGCCCGGAAACCCCTTGCCCTCGATGATCTCGAGCTCGAAGGCGAGCCGTGCCTCGTACTCCGCGATCGGTGCTGCTGGCTCAATTTGGGCCAGCCGTTCGGCCAGGCCGGCGCGCGCCTGGGCGCGGAGCTCCTCCACCTCGTCTTCGGCAAAGCGCGGCAGGATGGGGTCGCAGAGCTCGGCGCGAACGGCGCATCGCCGCGCGATCTCCACGGTGTTCTCCACGGCCTCGGGAAGATCCGAGAAGAGCTCGGCCATCTCGTCCGCACTCTTGAAGAAGTGCTCCGGCGTCAATTGGCGCCGGGGTTCGGCCTGATCGACATAGCTCCCCTCGGCGATGCAGATGAGCGCGTCATGCGCCTCAAACATCTCACGATTGGCGAAGTGAACGTCGTTGGTCGCAACGATTGGAAGATCCATCGCGTAGGCGAGGTCCAGAAACCCGGGCTCGGTCTCGGCCTCGGCCTGGGTGCGGAGCGCCGCGCCGCCGTGGCGCCCGATCTCGACATAGAGCCGGCCCGGGAAAGCGCGCGACAGCCGCTCGAGAAGGGCTTCGGCCTTGCTCCGCGCACCGGCGCGCACGAGATCGCCCAACGGACCCTCCGCGCCGCCTGTCAGACAGATGAGCCCGGGCGCGTGCGCCTCCAACGCGTCAAGCGTGACATGCGGCAGCGCGTTGCCGCACTCAAGATGCGCCGCGGTCACCAGCGCCATCAGGTTCCGATACCCCATCTGATCCTGTGCCAGCAGGACAAGCGCGCGCGGCTCAGCGCCCGTTTCGCCCGGCCGCGTGGCCGGGTCATGCGCCACGCGCACCTGTGCGCCCATGATCGGCTGTACGCCGGCCTCTGCCGCCTTGACCGAGAACTCAAGGGCTCCGAACAGGTTGTCGCTGTCGGTGACGGCGACGGCCGGCATACCGTGGCTCCGGCAGAGCCCGGCAAGAGCTTTGAAGTCCACCGCCCCCTCGAGGAGGGAGTAGGGGGAGTGGACGCGCAGATGTATGAATCGGGGAACAGTCATCGCCCATATGTAGCGATGCCACGGGGCGCTCGGTCAAGGGCGCTGAGCCGCCCCACCGGTCTCATCCGCACGCCCATGCCCATCGCTGAGGGGTCGCCGATGTGGATCCGAGGTCACATGTCCCACCCGAGCGCGCTCAAAGCAAAGGCAGCGGCCGCGCCCGGTCGCCGCGGTCGCCGCCCTTCGACTTGCCAAGACCTGGGAGATCGGGTCGAGTCAAGGCTCGCAGCTTGAGGATCCGATGACCGAACTCCGCTTTCTCTTGAACGGCGAGACCGTTGCTCTCGATGCGCCCGACCCCACGGCAACGCTGCTGGACTGGCTGAGAGAGGCGGGCCTTACCGGCACCAAAGAGGGCTGCAATGAAGGCGATTGCGGCGCGTGCACGGTGACCGTGACCGATCTCGACGGATCGACCATGCGACACCGGGCGATGAACGCGTGCATTCTCTTTCTGCCGCAACTCCACGGTCGCGCGGTCCGAACGGTTGAGGGGCTCGGCGGCGCGCATCCCGTCCAGACGGCGATGGTGGACCACCACGGTGCGCAATGCGGGTTCTGCACGCCGGGCATCGTGATGTCGCTCTGCACCGCGCATGCGGAGGGCCGGCAGGATTTCGATGACGTGCTTGCGGGAAATCTCTGTCGCTGCACGGGCTACGCGCCGATCCTTCGTGCAGCGGAGGCAGCCGCCGAGATGCCCACCGACGCGCTCGAGGACGCGGCCGCGATCGCGGCCCTGCCCCGAGAGGAGGTGTCCTGGGAGGGAGCCTACCGACCGATCGATCTCGACCGGTTTGCGGACTGGTACGCGGCCCATCCCGACGCCACGCTCGTCGCGGGCGCAACGGATGTCGGTCTTTGGGTGACAAAGGACCTGCAAGAGCTGTCCGAGGTCGCCTTCCTCGGTGGGATCGACGCTCTTGCTCAGATCGAAACGACCGCGGACGGCGCGCGGATCGGCGCGGGCGTCACGCTCGCTGCGCTCCGCCGCTGGGCAGCCGATCACCACCCTGATTTCGCCGAACTGATCCGCCGCTACGGCTCCGTCCAAGTCCGCGCCGCAGCAACCGTGGGCGGCAACATCGCCAACGGGTCGCCCATTGGCGACAGCCCGCCGGCACTCATCGCTCTCGGCGCGGAGCTCACGCTCCGCTGCGGCACCGAACGCCGCACGCTGCCGCTCGAGGCCTTCTTCCTCGACTATGGCCGCCAGGACCGCCGCCCGGGCGAGTTCGTCGAGGGCGTGTTTGTCCCCGCCCAACCCGATCGCCTTCGCTGCCACAAACTGTCGAAACGGTTCGATCAGGACATCTCCGCCGTCTGCGGCTGCTTCAACATCCGAACGGCCGGAGGCACTGTCACGGACGCGCGCATCGCCTTTGGCGGCATGGCGGGCATCCCCAAACGGGCCCACGCCGTCGAGGCCGCCCTTCTCGGGCGACCCTGGACCCGTGCCACCGTCGATGCTGCCCGCCCAGCCTTCGCGGAGGACTTCAAACCGCTGTCTGACATGCGCGCCTCCGCGACCTACCGCCTCCGCGCCGCGGAAAACATGCTCCTCCGCACGCTCCTCGAAGACGAAGGTGTCCCCACCCGCCTCGCCCAGGGGGCCGCGTGACAGATCAGCCCAACCGCACCAAGATCCGTCCCGTCGCAGGCATTGGGCCCGGTCTCTGTCGCGAGGATCGCAAGCGAGACCTGCGCATGACGCCCACCAAAGCCAACGCACACCGCCCCCCCGGACCGCCGAGGCGCGCGGCAGCGCCCCTGCCTGTGACGATCTCATCCACCTCTGCTCTCAGCTTTTGCAACGACGGGGGGACTAGTGTTGTCTCTCCCAGAACTGATGCCGAAAGCGGTCCAGAGTCCGGCCGCAGCGCCGCCGCGCCAAAGGCCGGGTGCCTCGAACGCCCTCCGGAGAGAACCAACCACATCACACCCTTGCGTCGGCGCGGACGCAGTCCTCAACCCTTCGGCCAAAGCCACCGGACAAACCGACAGAGCCGCACAGACTACCGCCTTGGCTGGGGCTTTTACGGGCGTGCTCCCGAATGACCCTGTCGAAGCCCTCCCCCCATGACAGCGCTCGCCTCCATGTGACAGGCGCCGCGCGCTACACGGACGACCTGCCGCTGCAGGAGCGCACGCTCCACCTCGCCTTCGGTCTCAGTGAGGTGGCGGCCGGCCGGATTGAGCAGATGGACCTCGCACCGGTGCGCGAGAGCCCGGGTGTCGCCCTTGTGCTGGCGGCCGAGGATCTGCCCTTCGCCAACGACGTCTCACCTGCGCCTGCCCCCGAGCCGATGCTGGCCGTGGGACAGGTCCACTACATAGGCCAGCCCCTCTTCCTCGTCGCGGCAACCAGCCACCTCGCAGCGCGGAAAGCGGCGCGCAAGGCCCGGGTCGAGATCGCCCCCACGCCAGCGCTCCTCTCCATCGACGAGGCACTGGCGGCCGAAAGCCACCTGGAGCCGCCGCTCACCTACACACGGGGCGACGCTGACGCAGCCCTCGCCGCCGCTCCACTGATGGTTTCCGGCCAGATCGAGATCGGTGGGCAGGAGCATTTCTACCTCGAGGGCCAGGCCGCCGCCGCCCTTCCCGAAGAAGATGGCGTGACCGTCCACGCGTCGACCCAACACCCCTCGGAAATCCAGCACAAAGTCGCCGCAGCCCTCGGTTTGCCTTATGCCGCCGTCCGCGTCCTGACCCGCCGCATGGGCGGCGGCTTTGGCGGCAAGGAGAGCCAGGGCAACGCCCTCGCCGTTGCCTCGGCCGTGACCGCCCACCTGACCGGCCGCCCCGCCCGGATGCGCTATGACCGCGACGACGACTTCATCATCACCGGCAAACGTCACGACTGCCGCATCTCCTATGAGGCCGGTGTCGACCCCGAGGGCCGGATCCTCGGCCTCCGCGTCACGCATATGATCCGCTGCGGGTGGAGCTATGACCTGTCCCTGCCCGTCGCAGACCGCGCAATGCTCCACACCGACAACGCCTACTTCCTTCCCAATGTCGAGGTCACATCGCACCGCCTCCGCACGAACACGCAGTCCGCCACCGCTTTCCGCGGCTTCGGCGGCCCTCAAGGGGTCGTCGGCATCGAACGGGTGATCGACCACATCGCACACAACCTCAAGCTCGACCCCCTCACCGTCCGCCGCCGCAACCTCTATGGCCCGGCCCCCCGCAACACCACCCACTACGGCATGACGGTTGAAGACAACATTGCGCCGGACTTGATCGAGAGGCTCGCGGACACCGCCGAATATAAGGCCCGAAGGGCCGAAATAGAGGCGGCCAACAGCACCTCACCCGTTCTAAAAAGGGGCATTGCCCTGACACCGGTCAAGTTCGGGATCTCCTTCACGCTCACTCATCTCAATCAGGCGGGCGCTCTCGTTCACATCTATTCGGACGGCTCGATCCATCTCAACCATGGCGGCACAGAGATGGGCCAGGGCCTCAACACCAAAGTGGCGCTGGTCGCAGCGGATGTCTTCGCGCAACCTCTCTCGGCCGTGAAGATCACGGCGACCGACACCGGTAAAGTGCCCAACACATCGGCCACCGCCGCCTCGAGTGGCACAGACTTGAACGGCATGGCCTGCAAAGCCGCCTGCGAGACGATCCGAGACCGCCTGATCGACTTCGCCGCAGAGCGCTGGCAATGCCCGCGCACGGCTGTCCTCTTTCGCGACGGCGCCGTCGACATCGGCGCAGAGCGGGTGGCCTTCTCCGACCTCGTCAAAGCGGCCTACACCGCGCGGATCTCTCTCTCCTCGACGGGGTTCTACGCGACCCCAAAGATCACCTGGGACCGCCTCCGCGGCCAGGGCCGCCCGTTCTATTACTTCGCCTATGGCGCTGCCGTCACCGAGGTTGCGCTCGACACGCTGACGGGCGAGAACCGCTTGCTCCGCGCCGACATCCTCCATGATTGCGGCCGGTCGCTGAACCCGGCAATCGACATCGGCCAGATTGAGGGCGGCTATGTCCAAGGTGCCGGCTGGCTCACCATGGAGGAGCTTGTCTGGGACGGCACGGGCCGGCTCCGAACGCATGCCCCCTCAACGTACAAAATCCCCGCAGCCGCAGACCGACCTCGGATTTTCAATGTGGCGCTCTGGACCGGCGAGAACCGGGAGGAGACCGTCTATCGCTCAAAGGCTGTCGGCGAGCCCCCCCTGATGCTCGGCATCTCCGCCCTGATGGCACTCAGCCACGCCGTCTCGGCGGCAGGCGACGGCACCCGCTACCCGAACCTCGACGCGCCAGCGACGCCCGAGCGTCTCCTCCGCGCCGTCGACGCCCAGAGAAGCCGCGACTGGTGAGCCCATCGATCCCCCCATA
>JBCDHQ010000057.1:0-17201 GCA_038749815.1 Pseudomonadota bacterium
CGCGCGCGGCTGAGATCGCGGCCCTGCCCGATGCGGCCTATCTCGCCCTGCTCCGTCCGCGCTTCGGTCGGCATCTGGGCGAGATCTCCCTCACCGGGGCGCGATACAGCTACCCGATTGCCCTGTCACTCGCGACGGCACTGACAGCGCCCCGGCGCGTGCTGGTCGGTGATGCGGCGCATGCCATCCACCCCCTGGCCGGACAGGGCCTGAACCTCGGGCTCCGCGACGTGGCCACACTGGCGGAGGTGTTGGCCGATGCGCGGCAGCGGGGGGAGGACATCGGGGCGGCCGATGTGCTGGACCGATACGCGGACTGGCGGCGCTTTGAGATCGCGGCGCTCGCAACGGCCACGGACGGCCTCAACCGGCTGTTCTCAAACACGAACCCGCTTCTCAGGGTGGTGCGCGGGCTCGGGCTCGGCGCGGTCGAGGCGCTGCCGGGCCTCCGACGCCTGTTCATCGCCGAGGCCGCCGGTCTGAAAGGCGATCTGCCTCGCCTCCTCCGCGGAACCCCGCTTTAGGCGGATATCTCTTCCAGAAACCCGGTGAGGAGGCTCAGAAAAGCCTTGGGCGCCTCCACCGGGGGCAAGTGACCGACATCTGAGATGACCTCAAAGCGGGATCCTGGGATGAGGGCTGCCGTCGCGCGCACGTGTTCGGGTGGACTTGATCCATCCTCACTGCCAGCAATCGCCAACGCCGGGAGGGTCAAGCGCGCCGTTTCGGCCGTCAGGTCCGCGGCGCGGAGGGCCGCGGCGACGCCAAGATACCCGTCGACCGGCGTCCGCTCCAGCATCGCGCGCCACAAGCCCACCTCAGCCCCTGAGCGAAAAGGCGGCGCAAACCATCGGGCCAAGATCTCGTCCGACATCGAAGACAAGCCCCCTGCCCGGATCGACGCGATCCGCGCCGCCCATATCTCGGCCGTCCCAAGACGCGCAGCCGTGTTGGAGAGCACGAGAGCCGACACCAGATCCGGCCGCCTGGCCGCCAGCCCCTGCGCCACCATGCCGCCCACGGAGAGCCCAACCACGACCGCGCGGCGCAGATCGAGATAATCGAGGAGCCCCGCCGCATCGTCGATCAGGTCGTCGATCGTGTAGGGCCCCGGCGGGCAGTCCGACAGGCCATGGCCCCGCATATCGAAGCGGATCAGCCGCATCCCGCGCAGATCCGACACACATCCGGACCAGAGCCTGAGATCGGTGCCCAGCGAATTGACAAAGAGCAATGCCGGACCGTCGCCGCCAGTGTCCTCGACGTGGAGCCCGACACCCGCGACCGTCAGGCGGCGCATCAGCCGCCGAGCCCGGCCTCTAGCGCATCGAGGTTGCGCGACATCCGCTCGAGAAAAGAGAGATCGTCGTTCGCACCGGTGTCGAACACAATGCCAGAGAGATTGCGCTCTGAAATCTCGACGCGCGCATCCTCGACCGGCGCGCGCTCCCAGAGGAAGATCGTGGCCGGGTCCTCAGCGAGGATCGCATCGAGCTCGGCGAGGTCCTCCTCGCTCGGCGCCGCGCCGGGATCCCAGGCCACACTCAGGATCTCAATCCCGTAAGCCTCTGCGAAATAGTCGTAACTCGGGTGCGAGGCAATCAGCGGGCCCTCAATGCGCTCTCCCAGAGTGCTTGCGCGGGCATCGAGTTCAGCGAGGGATGCCAGCAGCCCTGAGGCCTCCACCGGCGCCGAAAGCGCCTCCTCGAGGCCGGCCGCAATCGCCTTGGCCTGTTCCGACGCGAGCGAGAAGTCGAGCCATGTCATCGGTCGTACGACACCGTGAGAGTGCGCACCTGCCGCGCCATGACTGTGGGTCACGGCATCCTCAGCGGTGATGAACCGACCCTCGAGCCCATCCGTCGTCACGACCGTGCGGGACCGCGGGATCGACGTCCGCTCCGTCCAGGCCGCATAGCCTGCGCCGTTCAAGATGATCAGATCGGCGGTCTGGATCGCCGCGATCTCCGCCGCGGATGGCATCCACGTCGCGGGATCGACCCCTTCGGGCACTGGCATCTCGACAGCAACATGTTCGCCGCCGATAAGGCGTGCGAAATCCGCCAGAACACTGTTGACTGCCACGACGCGGATCGGCTCGGCAAACAAGGGTGTGGGCGCCAGCATCGCAAGTAGGGCGAGAAGGCGGGACATACATTCCTCCGGTCGGTCCATCAGCCTGTGAACAACAGGCTCAGACCTGAAGTAGTCGGTTGGCGCACCCTCTGTCGAGGTGTGAACGGCATTCCGCGCCCAGAAAGCGCGCTTTACGCGCACAGGTCAGAGCCCGCGCGCCGTGAGAAGCCAGACCGCCAGGGTGTCCGCGCGCGCCGAAACCATCGCCTCGGCCAACAGAGCCAGTGCAAGTGCGCCGAGGCCGATCAGGGCCGCATCCGCGCCGAGAAGGGCCGCGATCCGCCAGCGCGCCGCACCGATCCGAGACGCGGTGCGCAGCTCGGTCTCCCTCATGCGGATGCTGAGGTAAAGCGCCAGGAGGATCGCGAAGGACGCCGCGACGCCGACCACCGCGAAGACAGCATCAAGAATGCGGCCGATCCGGAACACGGTCTCAAGAAGGGCTTCGATGACCACGCCGGGGACGACGGCGCGCATGTCCTCGCGCCCGATATAGCGCCCCCGCAGGACAGCCGCGTTGCGCGCATCGGGCGGCACCGCGATCACGCTGGAGATCGGGTACTCCAAGCGGTCGCCGTGGAAATGGAAGGTCGCAATGGTCTCGGGCGTGATCCGGTTGAACTGTTGCACGGCCCGGCTCGCGACCAGCGCCCCCTCCGAGGAGCCAACCACCATGTCGGTCTCGACAACATCCGCGTGTCCGTGGCCAATCCCCTCGATCACCCAGGCGGTCGTGACATCGACGAAAACGGCTTCGTCATCGGCCGTGCCGGTGGGCGCAAGGACCCCCACGACCGACAGCTCGAGGGGATAGGCCCCCCCGATGTCAAAGAGGTTCTCGGGATCGGTCAGCAGCACATCCCCGGCCCGAAGGTCGAGCCGAACCGCAGCGCTCGCGCCGAGCACAGCCTCGCCGAGGAGGGCGAGGCCGCGTCCCGCCGCAACCTCCAAGTCGCGAAGTTCAAAGTACTCAAGCGTCGTGCCGACAACGGGCTGGCCGCCCGCGGTGTAGCGCACATGGAGCGGCACCGGGGTGGCAAGCCCCTCATCCCAAAGCCGCTCGACCTCCGCCATCGTGATGCGTTCCGGCCGGTCGGCGGTGAAGTAGAGCCCATTCATGATCAGATCGAGGGCGGAGCCGCGGGCGCCGATGATCACCGGGGTCGTTTCGGCGCGCTCTGTGAAGTGGCTCTCAGCGGCGTCGAGCACCGTTTGCGTGGCAAGCGGCACGGCAAGGATAAGGGCCAGAGATGTCACCAGCACCGCCGAGCGGATTGCCGTATGGCGCACATACGCCACAGCCAGGATCAGGATATCGCTCACAGCTCGGCCGGGAGGGCTGCAAAGTCGATCACTCGATCAAAGCGATCCAGAAGCTGATGGTCGTGGGTGACCGCGATCAGTGTTGCGCCCGCCCGGTCGACTTCATCAAAGAGAAGATCGAGGCTCGCCTGCTTGTTCTTGGGGTCGAGGTTGCCTGTTGCTTCATCTGCCAAAACCAGCGCCGGCGCGCGCAGGAGGGCGCGGCAAATGGCGGTCCGCTGCTGCTCTCCCTGGCTCATCCGCGCGGGCTTGGCCCTCAGGCGGTCGGCAATGCCGGTTCGTTCGGCCAGCGCCCGCGCCCGGGCGATCATCGCACGGTCGGGCGTGATGTCATCCGCGATCCGCGCGGGATAGAGAATGTTCTCCAGCGCCGAGAGGTAGGCGACAAGGTCAAAGTCCTGAAACACAAAGCCCACCGTCCGCGCCCGGAATCGCCGCCGTTCCGTGGGGGAGAGCGCTGCCACATCCGTTCCCGCGACCACAATGCGCCCAGATTGTGGGGACAGAAGGCCCGCGAGGAGGTTGAGGAAGGTGGTCTTTCCGGACCCACTTGGGCCGATGATGGCGACCCGCGCGCCCATCTCGATCGAAAGATCCGGGAGCGACAGCTCGAAGCCCGCGCTGGTGGCGTAGCGCACCCCCTCGATCCGGATCACTCGAACCCGCCGAAAAAGAGCGGGTCTTCGACGATCTCCTCCAGCTCGACCCGGTCGAGGTCGAAGGCCGAGAGCCGCCACTCTCCCGCCGCGCGGGCGAGCGTCACGCGGGCGGCGTATGCGTTTGTGCGCTCGTGCGTGTGGTCACCGTGGCCGACTTGCCCAATGACCAGCCACTCCGCCGCCATGTGGATGCCGGCCGCATCCTGTCCAACCATGCTGGCCGTGGTGAGGTCGAACGCCAGGATCTCAGTCGGTGCGCCCCAAGTCTCCTCGACCAACTGTGCCTCGCGCCGCTGCAGATAAAGATCCGTGGTCAGCGACGGCGTCACGGCACGCGCTATCCCATCGTAGATCGCGAACTCCTCGGTCTGGCCGAAGGCGCCGTAGACATCCGCGAGCCTCGCCCGCAACACCTCCCGAGCGTCGGCTGCGGAGAGTGTGCCCGCACTGAGCGGACCTTGGGCGCCGAACGGACCCTCGCGCCACGCAAACGGTGCGACAAGTGCCGCCAGGCAGGCGGCCCCGAGCAGCAGACCTTGTCCGTTGAGCGTCATCCCGTTCCTCGCCAACCGGCGGAGAACGGATACCACGGGGCCAGGGGATCGGCACCTCTTTTTGAGAGCGCACACCCCAAAGAAAAAGGGGCGGATCAGAAGATCCGCCCCGTCACGACATCTGCGATGCCCTAGGGCTTTTTGTGCGGCGCCCAGAGCTTCTTGTTTGTGAGATACAAGAGCACTGTCAGCAGCGTGAGGAACAGGACGGCCGTCAAACCCCAACGCTTGCGCGCGTCGAGCTTTGGTTCCGCGGTCCACATCAGGAAGGCCGCAACATCCTGCGCCTGTTGTTCGATGGTCGCCGGCGTGCCGTCCGCGTATTCCACGTCGTCCCCCCAGAGCGGCTGGGACATCGCAAAGTAGCCGCCATAGGCGTCGTTGCCGTAGAGGATCGTTCCAGCCTCTTCGCGTTCGCTGCCAGTGTAACTCGCCAGGACCGAGGCAATGTACTCCGCGCCGCCCATGCCCTTGAAGAGCTGGTTGAGACCGGAGCCGTAGGGGCCGTGAAACCCGGCGCGTGCTTTGGCCATGAGGCTCAGATCGGGCGCGTTCTCCACCAGCGACACCGGGAAGTGATCGGTTGGGAGCGCTTCCCTCTCGTCACCGGGAAACGCCTCCGGCCCGTCATCAGGCACATAGAAGTTGGCCGCATAGGCGCGGATTTCCTCGTCCGAGTACCCGAGCTCCGAGAGCGTCCGGAAGGCCACAAACTTGAGGCCGTGGCAGCCCGAACAGATCTCCGTATAGACCTGGAGGCCACGCTGGAGCTGCGCCTGATCGTACGAGCCGAACGGCCCCTCGAAGGAGAACGCGTAATCGGTCACTTCGCCCGCGCCGCCCGCGCCGAGCGCCGGTGCCGCGGCGCCGGCGATGCCGGCAACCGCGAAGACTTTGAGAAGTGTCTTGATCATGTTGAACTCGACCTCTCTCATTCCGCAGGGGTTGCTTGCGGGACGTTTGCGCCGCCTTTTTTGGCTGCCATGCTCGCCTTCCAGTCCTCTTCGATCGTTTCCGGTTGCGGCAGTGGCTTCTCAAGCACGCCGAGCAATGGAAGGATCACAAGGAAGTAGGCGAACCAGTAGATCGTGCCGATGAGCGAGATCGTCGGAACGAGCCCCTCCGCCGGCATCGCACCCGCCCACATCAGGACGAAGAAGTCGACGATCAGGATGTAGAACCAAATCTTGAACATCGGGCGATACTTGCCGGAGCGCACGGTGGACGTGTCGAGCCACGGCGCCAGGGCCATGATCACGATCGCCCCAAACATCGCAACCACGCCGAGGAACTTCGCGTCGAGGAACAGGACGTCGAAGGTGATAGCGCGCAGGATCGCGTAGAAGGGCAGGAAGTACCACTCCGGGACGATATGTGCGGGTGTCGCCAGCGGGTTGGCTTCGATGTAGTTGTCCGGGTGACCGAGGTAGTTCGGCATGAACGCCACGATCGCCGCGAAGATGACCAGGATGAACGCGAGGGCGTAGAGGTCCTTGATCACAAAGTAGGGCCAGAAGGGCAGCGTGTCCGCCTCGGCCTCTTTCTTGGAGGTCCGCCGCACCTCAACGCCGGTCGGGTTGTTGTTGCCGGTCGTGTGGAACGCCCAGATGTGGACGATCACGAGACCCGCAATCAGGAACGGCATCAGATAGTGGAGCGAGAAGAACCGCGTCAGCGTGTCATTGTCGACCGCCGGCCCGCCGAGGAGCCATGTTTGCAGCGTCGGACCGACACCCGGGATCGCGCCGAAGAGGCCGGTGATCACCGTTGCACCCCAGAAGGACATCTGACCCCAGGGCAGCACGTAGCCCATGAACGCCGTTGCCATCATCAGGATGTAGATGAGGATGCCGATGATCCACGTGATTTCCCGAGGCTCTTTGTAGGAGCCGTAGAAGAGGCCGCGGAAGATGTGGAAATAGACCGCGATGAAGAAGAGCGAGGCGCCGTTCATATGGATGTATCGGATCGCCCAGCCTGCATTCACATCGCGCATAATGTGCTCAACGCTTGCGAATGCGAGCGTTGCGTCAGGCGTGTAGTGCATCACCAGCACAATGCCGGTGACGATCTGCAGCACCAGCGTGAAGGTCAGGACGATGCCCCAGATCCACATCCAGTTGAGGTTTTTCGGCGTCGGGATCGTCAACGTCGCGTGCATCAGGCCGATGATCGGCAGCCGCCGTTCGATCCACTTCTCAGCATTGGACTTCGGCTCGTAGCTGTCGTGGGGAATTCCACCCATAGTCCTGGCTCCCTTATCCGAGTTTGATCACGGTCTCGGAGACAAACTCCGCCACCGGTACAGGAAGGTTGGTGGGCGCGGGTCCACGGCGAATGCGCCCGGCCGTATCGTAGTGCGACCCATGGCACGGGCAGAACCAGCCGTTAAAATCTCCCGCCTCGCCGAGCGGAACACATCCAAGGTGTGTGCACACACCCACCATCACCAACCACTCGCCGGTGTTCTCAGCGTCGCCGAAGGGCGCCAGCGTGCGGTTGGCATCATCAGCGGGATCGTTTGCGCCGATGTTGTCGTTTCGCGCGATCGGATCTTGCAGATCGTCGAGCGGCGTGTCTGCGGCCGCCGCGATTTCGTCTTCGGTCCGGCGACGGATGAAAACCGGCTTCCCGAGCCAGAGCTGTGTCACCTGCCCGCCCGGC
This sequence comes from Pseudomonadota bacterium, assembly GCA_038749815.1. Classification (GTDB taxonomy): domain Bacteria; phylum Pseudomonadota; class Alphaproteobacteria; order Rhodobacterales; family Rhodobacteraceae; genus Algicella. Next base: position 7,337 of record JBCDHQ010000057.1, read on the forward strand.
TCAAGATCGCCGACATCGACCTGAACCGAGGACAACGCTTGCACGTCGGCGCTGGGGTTCATCTGGTCGACCAGCGGCCAGACGGCCGCGCCGACCCCGACTGCGCCCGCCGCTCCGGTCGCGACGTAAAGGAAATCCCGCCGCGAGCCCTTGTCGTCGTCAACATGTGCCATCGACCTTGCTCCTCTATTCGCGTTGAACCACACACGGGTGCCGTTATGCGCTCCAAATGCTAACCAAACGCGCAGGTAGGTCAAAGAGGCGGTTTGGTCTACTGGACTTTCGGCCGCATTTCCAAAAATCGACGCCAAAACCTAAATAAACTGCAAATGCGCCTTGCAATCTTCCAGCCAGACATCGCCCCAAACGTCGGCGCCCTGATCCGGATTGCAGCGTGCTTTGGCCTGCCCCTGGACGTGATCGGTCCGACCGGGTTTCCCGCGTCTACCAAATCGCTCAGACGGGCGGCACTCGACTACGGCGCATGCGCCGATGTGGCGTATCACCCGAGCTGGGACGTGTTCCGAGCGGCACACCCCACACGCCTCATCCTCGCGACCACCTCCGCGACGTGCGCCCCGTGGGAGATCGCGTTTGGGGACGACGACGTCCTCCTCTTCGGCAGCGAGACCGCCGGCGTGCCGGACACCATTCACCGCGCGGCCGACATCCGCGCGCGCATTCCAATGCCCGGCGGAGGACGCTCGCTCAACGTTGCGGTCTCAGCAGGCATCTTTCTAGGCGAAGTCACGCGTCAGCGCGCTGTCGAGCCGGTCAGCCCTCGTCCCTGAACGTCCTCAGGATCTGAGCGACCAGGGCACCCGCCAAGCCACCCGACACCACGCCCACCCCCAAATGCGTCAACACCTCGGAGAGGGGCAGCGCCCAGTCCGAGACCGCGCCGAGCCGGCCCAGAACATAGGATCCAATTGCAGCAAAGAGGGCCCCCATCACTGCCGCGAACGGGGCAGCGGCGCCTCTCAGCCGGATGCTCGCAAATATGGTCGCAGCCACACCACCACACAGAGCACTGATGATCATAAGCATCGGGAAAACCTTGCACGCACGCCCGGTACCTTCCAATCAAATGCGGCCCATTTGCGGCAAATTGACCACACTCGGATCCTTCATAACTATCGCAATATGAAAGCGTTGCAATGATCAACTGACATTTTGAGGCAAACCGGATTTCTGCGCGCGGCGGGACCCGCAGGCCGCATTGCTAGCGCAGAAACCCGATGGATGCGGTCGGGGACAGACGCGCCGCGCTCAAAAATGCCTCCAGCTTAGCCAGGTCAGGATCGGCGGTTGTGCCCGTCTCTTCGGCGGCAAGCCCGCCGGTCACAAACAGGGAATCGAGCCCCTCGCCAACGGCGCCCGCGATGTCCGTCGCGATGCCGTCGCCGATGCAGAGAATACGGTCCTCAGCCACGCTCTCCCCGCGCAGGTCGGCAACCCGAGTCCGCGCAAGATCGTAGATCGGCGGGTGCGGCTTGCCGAAATAGAGCGACCGCCCTCCGGCCTCGGTGTAGGCCGCAGCGAGCGCGCCGGCGCAGTAGATCCGCGCATCGCCGACATCCACAATCACGTCCGGGTTGGCGCACAGGAGGTCGAGCCCCTTCGACACGCCAAGCCGGATTTCCAGGCGATAGTCCTGCGGCGTCTCAGTTCGGTCATCGACAAGGCCAGTGCAGACAATCCCGTCGGCCTCGTCGAGCGGCACCCGTGTGACATCGATCGGCCGTCCGTCCTCGTCCGTGAAGAACGGCAGATCCCGCTCCGGCCCGATGTGATGCACGCGCCGGCCAACGACACCGGCTGCGAGCGCGGCCTGCGCGGCATCGCCGGAGGACGCGATTACATCCCAGCAGTCCGCGGGGGCACCGAGGCTTGCAAGCTGCGTGGCCACCGAGCGCCGCGGGCGGGGCGAGTTCGTGACCAGCACAACCGTGCCGCCGGCGCCGCGAAACGCACGGAGCGCCGCGACCGCCTCCGGGAACACGGCAACGCCGTTGTGGAGACAACCCCAGAGGTCGCAGAACAAAACATCGTAGTCGCCGGCGATCTCCGCCAGCCCGCCCAAGATCCGTGTCATGCGCCCTCCGTTGTCGGAGCGCCTCTACTCCGGCAGAGGGCGCACTTCAAATCCTTCCGCCTCAAGCATCGGCAACAGTCCGGAGGGGCCACCGAGATGCAACGCCCCGACAGCGACGACGGCACCCCCCTCCCTCAGGGCCGGCAGCAGCCGCTCCATCCAGCGTTCATTCCGCTCCGTCACCAGATGCTCATACGTGCGGGCGAAAACCGCCTCCGCCGCCTCTTCATGGACGCGCTCAGCCTCCATCTGGCCGAAGACCCAGATCTTGAAGATATCGCCTTCGAGGTAGAGTTTGCGCGTCACGGCGAGACTGTCCGCCGCACTCTCGACCATCGGGAGCCCCATCAACAAGGTCTCAAGCTGCTCCTCGTAAGTTCCGGCCTTCAGAGCAAAGAGCACGTCCTCCGGCGCTTCGAGCCCTTGGACGGGAACGCCGCCCGCACGCGCCAGATGCTCGATCCGCCGGTCGAGAACGACCGTCTCGGCGCCGCCGCAGGGCGGAACCGCGGCCAGAAGGTTCAGGAACCAGGGCTCGAGGCGGTCAAACACGGCGCGCTCCAGCCCGTGCGGGTCCAACACATCGTCGAGCGCGGCCATCTCCGCTTCGCTCGCCATATCTGAAATGCGGCGGCCGTTCTCGTTGCGAAGCAGCGACGGTCGACCGAGGAACATCCGCCGCGCATGCGCCTCGGCATCCGCCGTGATCTCGACGAAAACCATGCGCGCGCCCAGCAGACGCGGCAACAGCGCCGGCGGAACCCGCGCCACCTCCGGATCCGGAAGGTGCATTGTGCCGAACAGAACCGACTTGGCGCCGCCCCGCTGCACTTCGAAGTACCGGCCCTCCGGATAGGGCACCTCGTTGGCCGCTGCATCAAGCTTCGCGAGGTAGGTTGCCGGGCGATCGGCGAGAACGTTCCGCCCATCGCAGGCCAATGCGGCCGCCGACAGCAGCGCGGCCAAAATGCCGGTCGCACCTGAGACAATCCGGACCAGACGACGCATCAAGCTCGCTCCCTCTCCCATCGCACAATGGAGCATGGTAACGGCATTGTCGGCCCTTGACACCATCACAGTTGGCTCATAAATCCGCGGCGTTATCACTCACGGCGTGTGAGTGATAACGGCGCGCCCGGGGAGGCGCGTCCATTGCCGCTCGAAAACATGAGAGATGGAGCGTTCTGAGATGAACTTCACACCGCTGCACGACCGCGTGCTCGTCCGCCGTATTGAGAGCGAAGAGAAGACCGCAGGCGGTCTGATCATTCCCGACACCGCCAAAGAGAAGCCCGCCGAGGGCGAAATCATCGCCGTTGGCGCCGGCGCGCGCGACGACGATGGTGAGCGGATCGCAATGGATGTCAAAGTCGGCGATCGGATCCTCTTCGGCAAGTGGTCGGGCACCGAGATCAAGATCGACGGTGAAGACCTCTTGATCATGAAGGAAAGCGACATCTTGGGCGTGCTCGACGCGACCGCCGCCGTCGCTGCCGCTTAAGCCTCACAAAACACTCGATAACCGGGAGACCTCCTGATGGCATCGAAAGACGTCAAGTTTCACACCGACGCCCGTGACCGCATGCTGAAGGGCGTGAACGTCCTTGCAGACGCGGTCAAAGTCACGCTCGGCCCCAAAGGCCGCAACGTGGTCCTCGACAAATCCTTCGGCGCGCCACGCATCACCAAAGACGGTGTCACGGTCGCCAAAGAGATCGAGCTCGAAGAAAAGTTCGAGAACATGGGCGCGCAGATGGTCCGCGAAGTGGCCAGCCGCACCAACGACACCGCCGGTGACGGCACCACGACCGCAACGGTTCTGGCGCAAGCGATCGTCAAAGAGGGCATGAAGTCCGTCGCCGCCGGCATGAACCCGATGGACGTCAAGCGCGGCATCGACCAGGCCGTGACCAAAGCCGTCGAGGCCATCAAAACGGCCGCCCGCGAGGTCTCCGGCACCGACGAAGTCGCCCAGGTCGGCACCATCTCGGCCAATGGCGAAGCTGAAATCGGCACCCAGATCGCCGATGCGATGCAGAAAGTCGGCAACGAAGGCGTGATCACCGTCGAAGAGAACAAAGGCCTCGAGACCGAGACCGACGTCGTCGAGGGCATGCAGTTCGATCGCGGCTACCTCTCGCCCTACTTCATCACCAACGCCGACAAGATGACGACCGAGCTCGACGACGCCGTCATCCTGCTGCACGAGAAGAAGCTCTCCTCGCTGCAGCCGATGGTGCCCCTCCTCGCGACCGTGATCCAGTCGGGCAAACCGCTCCTGATCATCGCCGAAGACGTGGACGGTGAGGCGCTCGCGACCCTCGTGGTCAACAAGCTCCGCGGCGGCCTCAAAATCGCAGCCGTCAAGGCACCGGGCTTCGGCGACCGCCGCAAAGCCATGCTGCAGGACATCGCGATCCTGACCGGCGGCCAGGTGATCTCCGAAGATCTCGGCATGAAGCTCGAGAATGTCGGCATGGACATGCTGGGCACGGCAAAGCGCGTCTCTATCACCAAAGACGAGACCACCATTGTCGACGGCCACGGCGAGAAATCCGAGATCGAGGCACGCGTCGCCCAGATCCGCGCCCAGATCGAAGAGACGACCTCCGACTACGACCGTGAAAAGCTGCAGGAGCGTCTTGCGAAGCTTGCGGGCGGCGTTGCGGTCATCCGTGTTGGCGGTGCGACCGAGGTCGAAGTGAAAGAGCGCAAGGACCGCGTTGACGACGCGCTCAACGCCACGCGGGCCGCTGTCCAAGAGGGCATCGTCGTCGGCGGCGGCGTTGCGCTGATCCAGGCGGCCAAGGGTCTCGCAGACCTCACGGGCATCAACCCCGACCAGGACTCGGGCATCGCCATCGTGCGCCGCGCGCTCGAATCGCCGCTTCGCCAGATCGCTGAGAACGCCGGTGTCGACGGCGCCGTCGTCGCGGGCAAAATCCGCGAGAGCAGCGACCTCACCTTCGGCTTCAACGCACAGGCTGAAGAGTATGGCGATATGTTCAAGTTCGGCGTGATCGACCCGGCAAAGGTTGTCCGCACCGCGCTTGAGGATGCAGCGTCGGTCGCAGGTCTCCTCATCACGACCGAAGCCATGGTCGCCGACAAGCCGGAGCCGAAAGGCGCAGCCGGCGGTGCCCCCGGCGGCATGGGCGGAATGGGCGGCATGGACGGGATGATGTAATCCCGCCGCCATAAAGCGCAAAGGGCCGCCTGCGGGCGGCCCTTTTTGATTCAGCGCTCTCGCGACTTCGATCCGAAGTAAAAGCCGATCACAGGACCGACGACGCCCGTGATGGCCGTCAGCACCTGGCCGTTCAGCTGCAGGAAGACGTCTACTGCGCTAGCCTCGGCCTCTATGCCGAGCTTCAACCAGACAAAGAGCGACGTCAGCGCAAGCAGCAAAATGCAGAATGTCGAGAACGGGCCGATCAGTAGATAGGACAGCCACTGTCGTGTCCGATCATCGATCGATGGATCTCTGGGGAGGTCTTCCGGCTTGTCGTATTCGTCAATTGATGAGTTGAGATCAATCTCAAGGTCACTCAAAGCACAGCCTCCTGATGGCGCTACCGCCCCTTCACGAAGACCAACTCGCGGGTCAGCCGACCGTCGCGATCACCGACATAGACCCGCTCACCGTCCCGCTCCGCTTCGGCCATGCGAAGGAGCGCGCCGAGCGCGTGACGGATCACCTCGGAGGGGATCATGTGCTCTCGCGACGGCTTTATCGGAGATTTCTGGAGCTTGGAGACGGGGTTCCGAGGCCGATCGAAGAACCCGTCGAGGAGCAGCCCTTGCGCTCGCTCCCCAGCGCACAGGGGCGCCCGAGGCCGGTCGAGGTTCAGATCCGACGCGAGCTGCTCCTCCTGATCGAGGCCGCCTGCCAACGGGCCAACGTGTCGGTCGAGGTCGGGTTGCAGCGGCTGTTCGACAGCGAAGCCGACAGACTCGGGGACTGATCCGCGGCGGGCTCTGGGGTGTGTCGGCCAAACACATCCGAAAGTGCCTGATTGTTCATGTGCCTTCCGCACTGCGCGAGCCGCTTCGACGGGGCCTCTCAGTCGCCGACGCGATCCGACGGCGGGTGGAGGCAGCGCCGGACTGGGACGTACCGCTCACCCCCAACCGCCCGGTCGGGCGCGGCGTGCGGGTGCAGCTCCCGCGGCGCCTTCTGGCGCGGCTTGAGGCGGCGGCGCGGGCTCGGGGATGCAGCGCGGCGGATCTTGTGATTTCAGGTCTCATCGCCTCAGCGGATAAGGCGCTCGAGCGCGCCAACGCGACAGACCTGCGGATCGCCGAAGGCGAGCTCCGGCAGCATGTCCGGCTTGAACCGCACGTCCGAGAGCTCTGACGCCGAAAAGAACTGGCGCTCCGTCACGACAGCGTCCGGGTCGCGCCACGCGGCGTTCAGCACGCCAGAGCGGATCTTGGCGCGAAAAAAGAGATCCACCTGATGCAGCGCCGCCTTTGGCTCGTGAAACTCGTTCACACCGACAAGGTCGCCGACGCCGACCGAGAGCCCCGTCTCCTCCCACACCTCGCGGGCCAGATTGTCGCTGAGCGACGCCCCCATCTCGACCCCGCCGCCCGGCGCACACCAAAGGCTGCCACCGCTATAGGCGTTGACAAGAAGGAGGCGCCCGTTCTCGACGATGATGGCGCGCACGGCAAGGCGCGGGGATCCTGGCATAAAACCCCCTCCCACGAGCCGAGCCCGACGGCAAGGTTTTCCCGTGGCGCACCACCCGGCGCGCGTGGTGGGGCTTCCCACCGTGCGCGACCGGCGCCATAACAGGGCGTGCATCTCGGGGTATTGACCAGCGCGGCGATGATTTCGTTCGCCGCAAATTCGCTTCTGAACCGCGCCGCGCTCCTCGACGGGGGCGGTGACCCGGCTGCGTTCACGCTGATCCGGATGATCTCCGGCGCGGCCATGCTGGGTCTGCTTGTCGCGGGGCGCGGCGGGGCGCGCGCGATCCCGGCCGCCGGCGATCCCCTGTCCGCGGCTGCGCTGATGCTCTATGCGGGCGCGTTCTCCTTTGCCTATCTCACCCTCGATGCCGGGCTCGGCGCGCTGGTGCTCTTTGGGGCGGTCCAAGTGACGATGTTCGCAGGCGCCCTGCGCGACGGCCTGCGCCCACCGGCGCGGCGGTGGATCGGTGCAGGCGCGGGGCTCGCGGGGCTCGCGCTTCTGCTGCTGCCGGGCACAACGGCAGCGCCGGCGGCGCTTGGGGTCGGGCTGATGGCGCTCGCCGGGATTGGCTGGGGCATATACAGCCTCCGAGGTCAGCGCGCCGGGGATCCGCTCCTCACAACGGCGGGGAACTTTCTTTGGGCCTCTCCGCTGGCCCTGATCCTCTGGCTTGCGGCGGGGCTCGGCGGGATCGATGCGGCGGGCGCGCTTCTGGCGATGACATCGGGGGCCCTGGCCTCCGGGCTCGGCTACGCGCTTTGGTACGCGGCCCTGCCGCGCCTCGACGCGGCAATGGCCGGGATTGCGCAGCTCTCCGTGCCTCTGATTGCGACGGCGGGGGGCCTGCTCTTGCTCGGGGAGGCACCGACGCTCCTCTTCGCGGCAGCGAGCCTTCTCATCCTCGGCGGCATTCTCTTTGCGCTGATCGGACCGGGGGCGCGGGCGTGACCCCCCCTCCGGGCTACCGCATCCTCAAGCGGGTGATGGACGTCGCGGGGACGGCGCTCCTTCTGATCCCGGCCCTCCCGATTGGGCTCGCCGTCACGATCGCCATCCTGATCGAAGACCGGGGCGCACCTTTCTTTGGACAAACCCGGATCGGTCTCTCCGGGAGGCCGTTCCGGATCTGGAAGTTCCGCAGCATGGTCCCCAATGCCGCCAATCTCGGCCCGCACCACACCGCCGCGGGCGACCCACGGATCACCCGGGTCGGCCGGGTCATCCGCAAGACGAGCCTCGACGAGCTGCCGCAAATCTGGAATGTGCTGACCGGCGAGATGAGCCTCGTGGGTCCTCGTCCCGACACGCCCGTGCAGGAGGGCGACTATCCACCGGACACATGGCGGCGGCGCATATCGGTTCTGCCGGGCATAACGGGGTACGCTCAGGTTCTGCTGAAGACCGACCTCAGCGGGCGGAGCCGGACAGATCTCGATCTCGACTACATTGCGCGGCGGAGCCTCGCCCTCGACCTCTGGGTTCTCTGGGCCACAGTCGCGGTGGTCCTGCGCCGCCAAAATCGGTGAGCCCCTGGGCCTTTGACGCCGCAGTCCCAAGGCTTTGTCATCTCTTCCCTGGACAGCCCCTCTCGGCGCCGCCAAGCTTCGAACGATGTCAAGCGGGAGTGTGACATGGCAGGCGAAAAAGACACGTTCGAGGTCTACCAGGACAAACGCGGCGAGTACCGGTGGCGGCGCAAAGCGTCGAACGGGAAAATCGTTGGCGCATCGTCGGAAGGATACAACAAGAAGTCCGACTGCGAGGCCAACATGAACCGCGGGCCGAACCCCAAGGACAAGTGGGAGTTCTACACCGACAAGCGCGGCGAGTACCGCTGGCGGCGACGGGCCGTCAACGGCAACATCATCGGCGCCGCATCGGAAGGCTACAAGAAAGAGGCCGACTGCAAGGCCAATGCCGCGCGGCAGGGGTTCACAAGCTGATCCCTAGCGCCGCCGGGGCGAAATGGTCGTGATGTGACCCATTTTGCGGCCGGGGCGCGCCTCGGACTTTCCGTAGTGATGGACGGAGCCGGACCGGCTCGGCAGAGCATCGATCTCGGTGCCGAGAAGGTTCTCCATGACGGCGTCTGAATGCCGGTCGCCGGTGCCGAGCGGCCATCCGGCAATGGCGCGGATGTGCATCTCGAACTGATCGATCGTGGCCGCAACACTTGTCCAATGGCCAGAGTTGTGCACCCGGGGCGCGATCTCGTTGACGATCAGATCGCGGGTCACAAAGAACTCGACCCCGAGCACACCGACATAGTCGAGGGCATTGAGGATCCGTCCCGCTGCCAGGACCGCATTCTGACGCTGACCCTCTGAGACATCGGCCGGCACCTTAGTGCGGCGCAGGATGCCGGCCTGGTGGAGGTTTTCGCCGGGATCGAAGGCCACAACCTCTCCATCGAGGCCGCGGGCGGCGATCACCGATATCTCAGCGCCAAAGGGCACGACCCGCTCTGCGATGGCGGCGGCGCCACTGAGCGCCGCGTGCGCCCGGCCCAAATCGTCCTCCGGGCCGAGCCGCACTTGGCCGCGGCCGTCATAGCCGAGGCGGCGGGTCTTCAGAATGGCCGGCCGGCCGGTCTCAGCGGTCGCAAGCGCGAGCTCGTCGAGGGTCTCGAACGGGGCGAAGTCGGCCGTGGCCAGGCCGATGGAGCGAAGGAACCGCTTTTCCGTCACCCTGTCCGAGGACACTTCGAGCGCCCTGCGGCCCGGGCGGATCGGCGCGAGGGCTTCGATTGTGTCAAGCGCGGCGAGAGGGATGTTCTCGAACTCAAAGGTCACGACGTCGGCTTCGGTCGCAAAGGAGCGGAGGGCGTCGACGTCGTCCCAGGGGCGGGCGGTCGACCAACGGGTGACGGCGGCTGCCGGCGCGTCCGGATCCGGGTCGTAGATAAGAGGGCGGAGGCCCAAGCGGTGCGCGGCGAGTGCCAGCATGCGGCCAAGTTGGCCACCACCGAGGATCCCGACGGTTGCGCCAGGCGGCAGACGATCACCCATGCGCCGCCTGACGGCGGCGGGCCCCCCGCGGTACGGGCCCCCCCCCCCCCCCCCCCCCCCCCC
>JBCDHQ010000058.1:0-17199 GCA_038749815.1 Pseudomonadota bacterium
CAGGTGGTCGAGAAGTTCGTCCTTCAGCTCGAAGCGCAGCTCATGGACCGCGGCGTGTCGATCGAGCTGACCAAGCCGGCGGCCGAATGGCTCGCGGACAAGGGCTACGACGACAAGATGGGCGCCCGCCCGCTGGCCCGCGTGATCCAGGAAGAGATCAAGAAGCCGCTGGCCGAGGAGCTCCTCTTTGGCAAGCTGATCAAGGGCGGTCTGGTGCGTGTAGGGATCAAGGGCGGCAAACTCGACCTGCAGATAGAGGAGCCCGGCGCCCCTCGCCTCTCCTCCCGCAAGCCACCTTTGCTGACGGCTGAGTGACAAAAGGCGCGCGCACATGTTTGCGCGCGCCCCTTTCCCGGTCTGTAAGCGGCCCCTCTCTTGGCGGAACGGGACCACCTACTTGGCGTGAAACGGTGACGCCAGCCGACTGTTTGGCGAAGAGGCTGCCGTCATCCGTCAACGTGTGACTGACGGGATCACCTAGAACGCTCGGTCTGCAGACGCCGTTTCAGCCGACGCGCCCCCTCCGCTACATCCAGTTGAAACCGGACTAAACGCGTGATCCGTCGGAAGGTCGGCGATATGCCGGCCGGCGAGGCCGCGCGCGCGCTCCTTCGGTGTGACCCATCCGAGCTGAGAGTGCGGGCGGACGATGGTGTGATCGTGCATGAACTCCGTCGACGAGCGGGCGTTGGGACCGTCCTGCACGGCTATGGGCGCCCGGCTCCCCAGCGCCCGCGTCCGGCCGCTGGCGGACGTGCCGCTCTTTCTCGGTGTAGAGCCGTTGCACCCGCTTGCGGTTCACGTTGACGCCCCCACGGCGCAGAAGCACAGGTCGCCGCCGCACGTGGCCGAGCTCCCTCAGCTTGGCGTCCGCAAACCATCGAGCGACCGATCATACCGGCCACGCGCCACGCCCGCCGCTCGCTCCTCCCATGGAGTGCCACGAGCTGCGCGACCGCGCGGCGCCTGGCGGGGCGTCAGTGGTCGGCCCGCTCGCTCGGACCGGTGGCATCCGGGGTCTCTCTCACCCGGTCAGACCTGCAATGCCTGGCATCGCGTCGGCCGGCAGCCGCTCCAGCTTGGCGCCCTCGTCCTCGAGCGCCGTCAGCCGCATGGCAACCGAGACCTCGAGATCGCCCCACTCAGCCTCTCAAGAGGAGATCGTGGCTGACGTCATCCCGTGCCTCCGTCAGAGATCGGCTCCGGCTTGGCGCACCTTCAGCACGCCGATGATCTGGCCCCGCTTCGTCCCATCTCCGATCCCCCCAATTCGGGGCGGCTTCGAGCCTCGGATGGGTGAGAGCGCCAGAGTGAAGTGCGTTCATAAACGTGAAACCGCACGACGCGCCCCCTTGCGTCACGCGCGCGGGCACGCTGCGCACCTGCGGGTGTTTGGACCACCTGGACGCCCGATGTGAGGCGACCGGACTTAGCGTTCCGTGAACTTCAGCTCAATCCGCCGGTTTTGGGCGCGCGCCTCAGGGGTGGGCGCCGGGTTCACGGGCTGGTATTCGGCAAAGCCATTGGCGGCGAGGCGGTCGGGGGAGATGTCTTCGTTCTCGACCAGGTAGCGCACGACCGAGAGGGCGCGGGCCTGGGACAGCTCCCAGTTGTCGGCGAACCGGCTCGTTGAGGAGACGGGCAGGTCATCCGTGTGGCCATCGACGCGGAGGATCCAATCGATCCCCTCGGGGATTTCGCTGCGAATCTCGCGGATCACCGCCGCCACTTCGGCAATCTGCGTCTGCCCCTCCACGCCGAGCGTCGCCGAGCCCCCGGCAAACAGGACCTCCGACGAAAACACGAAACGGTCCCCCACGATCACGACCCCTTCGCGGTCGCTGAGGATTTCCCGCACCCGGCCGAAGAACTCGGACCTGTAGCTCGCGAGATCCTCGGCCTCGGCGGCGAGGCGCTCGGCCTCCTGGCGAAGCCGCTCGGCCTCCGCCGCTTCAAGCTCTGCGCGCCGGCGCTGCTCGGCGGCGACCTGAGCCAATGCGGCATTGAGCTCCGCCCCGAGCGCCTCGATCTGGACCTGCGCCGCCTCGTCTCGTTCCTGCGACCCGTCCACAACCCGCTGCAGCGCCTGGAGCTGACGGCTCAACTCCTGCGTCTGCTGGCTGAGAAGCGCGACCTGGCGCTGGCTCTCAGCCGACAGCGCCTCCTCTTCGGCGAGTTGTGCGTTGGCGGCGGCGAGGAGGGCCGCTTGACGCTCGGCCTCCGCAATCGCGCCGGCGCCCTCAGCCTGGGCGGCCTCAAGCTCGTCCCGTGCGGCGCGCGCAGCCGCGAGCAGTGTCAGCGTCTCCTCAGCCTCGCGCCGCTCCTCCTCCAACGTGAGGGCGAGTGCACTGAGTTCGGTTTCGGCGTTTTGCAGCCTCTCGCGGAGGAGGGCGGCGGCCTCGGCATCGACAAGGCGCGCGGCCTCGGTCTCCGACAGCGCGGCCTCTCGTGCGGCAATCTCGGAGCGAAGGTCGGCTGTCTCCGTCTCGGCCGCGACAAGCTGCGCCTCCAGCGCCGCCCGCGCGGCAGAGGCCTCCTCCGCGCTGGCGTCGAGCGCGCTGAGGCGGAGGCGGAGCGCCTCCTGCGCCTCCGTCTCGGCGGCGAGCCGGGCTTCGAGTGCCGTCACGTTTTCAATCCGCGCCGCGATGTCGGCGCGCAGCGCTTCGCTCTCGGCGCGCTCCGTGGCCAACGTCTCCGTCAAATCGGACTGGCGTGCCGCGGCGCTGTCGAGCTCGGCCTGCAAGGCCTCCGCCGACGCCGTTGAGGCCGCGACATCGTCGCGGAGCGACGCGACCAAGGCCTCGAGCGCCTCTCGCCGGGCCGCGGCGAGCCGGGCGGCTTCGGCACCCGCATCAATCTCGGACCGCGCGGCAGCAAGCGTCGCGGCCATCTCATCGGCCTCCTCCTGCGCGGAACTCAGCGCCAGCTCGCGGGAGGCCGCCTCGGCCTCAAGGGCCTCGATCTGGTTTGCCCGATTGGCGGCGAGGGCTTCCGCCTCCGACAGCTCGGCCGACCGCGCGGCCACCTGCGCCTCCGCATCGCTGAGGGCCGTGCTCTGTGTTGCGGCGCGTGCTTCCGCCTCGGCCAGGGCAGCCGCGCGCCCGGCAGCGGCCGTCTCGGCCAGCTCCAGTCGCTCCTCGAGCGCTGAGCTTCGCGCGATAATGCTGGCGAGCTGGGTCTCGAGGCTCGAGATCCGCGCCCTCGCCCGCCGCTCCGCCTCCGCGAGCGCCTCGATCTCGGCCACTTGGCGGGTCGAGAGCGCCTCCGCCTCCACCAGACGATCCGCCGCAACCGACTGCGCTGCGGCGGCGGCCGTCGCGGAGGCCTCCGCCGCGCGGCGGGCGGTCTCGGACGCCTCGGCCGCCTGCTCGGCATCCGCCAGCCGCGAGGTCAGTGCCCCCATTTCGTCAGTCAGCCCCGCCACCGTTTGCTGCTCGAGCCCGAGGGCCACAGCCAGTTCGGCCACCTGGTCAGACAGGTCGTTGAGTTCGTTTTCCTGGAGCACAATGCGATCGCGGAGCACATACTGCACGATCATAAAGATCGAGAGCACGAAGAAGAGCACGAGGAGCAGCGCGGTCATCGCGTCGACGAAGCCCGGCCAAATGTTGCCCGTCAGCCGCTGGGAGGAGCGTCGGGCGAGCGCCATTCCGCCTAGCCCCGCGTTGCGGAACGGATCGCGTCGGTCAGCGCCGCGAGGTCTTGGCGCAGCTCCGCCACCGCGTCCTGTCGGCCCGCAGCCATTTCTTCGAGGATGCGCAGCATTTGATGGTCAATGTTGCGCAGGCGCGTCCGGCTGTCGGGATCGAGGGCACCGCCGCCCTCCTCCTCCCGCGTTTCAAGAAGGGTGGCAATGCGGTCCTGGCCGGCCGCCAGCCGCTGGATCGCGCCCACATCGTTGCCGCCGCCGCCCTGCCCGATCTGGCTGGCAAGCGCCGCCACGGCCTCCGTCAAGCGTCCGATCTTGGCATCCGTCTCGATCCGGCTCTGCTCCGCCCGCACCACAACCTGCTGGAAGTTCTGAAGCTGCGTCGCCGCTGCCTCCATGCCAGCATGCCCGGGTGCGAACCCTTCCTCGGTGAAGAGGCCGACCTTGGTGATCGAGGACAGCCATTCCTCAAGCTCGGAGTAGAACCGGTTCTGCCCGTGGCCCGCAAAGAGCTCCAAGAGGCCCACGACGAGCGAGCCGGCAAGACCGAGGAGCGAGGATGCGAACGCGGTGCCCATGCCCCCCAATTGCTCCTCAAGCCCTGACATTAGGTTATCAAAGACTTGGAGCGAATTGGCCCCCTCCTGCGGTGCCAGCGTGCGGATGGTGTCCACCACCGCCGGAACCGTTGTGGCAAGGCCGTAGAACGTGCCGAGAAGGCCGAGAAAAATCAGCAGGTTGATGATGTAGCGCGTGATGTCGCGCGCCTCATCGAGCCGGGTCGCGACCGAATCGAGGATGGAGCGCGTCGATGTCGACGTCAGCGAGCGCCGGGCCTCCGTGTCCCGGAGCAGGGCCGCGAGCGACGCCAGGAGGCGCGGCGAGGCGGAGAACTCATGCCCCGGCCGGTCGAGCGCAAACCCCTCGATCCAGTTGACCGAAGAGATCAACGTCAGGACCTGCATGAAGCAGGCCAGCACGCCCACAACAAAAACGGCGAGGATCACACCGTTCAAGTAGGGCGAGGCAAGGAAGATCGGGGCAACGGCGGGATAGACCAGCACGCCACCCACAGCCACGAGCCCGAGGATCAGCACCATGATGAGGATCTGGCGGATCGGCTGGGAGAATTGCGGCTCCTGATCGCGATCCATCAGCATCTTTGGGCCGGCTCCTTCTTAGAATTCTTAGCATTTTCGAGCCGACCATAGTGACGGAGATCATGGTTTCCAACACGGAAATGCCGCATTGCCACATCAATGGCAGGCTGCGGTCGCGTTGCGCCATCTCTGCATCGTTGCCATATCAAAACGGCCACCGCTTGAGGAGAAACCCGTATGTTGCCGACCTTTGCCGCACCCGCCGTGGCCATCTTTGTCTTCGCGAGTGTTCTCGTCTTTCTCATGGTCAAGTCCGTCCCGCAGGGCGAGAACTGGACGATTGAGAGATTTGGTCGCTACACGCGCACGCTGAGCCCGGGGCTCAACTTCCTGGTGCCACTCGTCGACCGAGTGGGCGCGAAGATCAACATGATGGAGACTGTCCTCGACATCGACAGCCAGGAGGTCATCACCAAGGACAACGCCATGGTGGTCGCCGACGCCGTGGCCTTTTATCAGGTCATCGACGCTGCCAAGGCCGCCTATGAGGTCAGAAACCTCGAGCGCGCCCTGTCGAACTTGAGCCAGACAAACATCCGCGCCGTCATCGGGTCGATGGATCTCGATGAGAGCCTGTCGAACCGCGACGTGATCAATTCAAAACTCCTGACGGTGATCGACCAGGCCTCGAACCCTTGGGGTGTGAAAGTGACCCGCGTCGAGATCAAGGACCTGGCGCCGCCGACCGACATCACCGAAGCCATGGGCCGTCAGATGAAGGCAGAGCGGGACCGGCGGGCCGAGATCCTGACGGCCGAGGGGCAGAAACAGTCCGCCATTCTCAAGGCCGAGGGCGAACGCGAGGCCCAGATCCGCGAGGCTGAGGGGCGGCGGGAGGCCGCGTTCCTCGACGCGGAGGCGCGCGAGCGCGCCGCGAAGGCCGAGGCCGAAGCGACACGCATGGTCTCGGAGGCAATTGCCGCCGGAGATGTCCAGGCGATCAACTACTTCGTTGCGCAGAAATACACTGAAGCTCTTCAGGGCATCGGTTCGGCCCCGAACGCCAAGACTGTGATGATCCCGATCGAGGCATCGAGCCTGATCGGCTCGATCCAGGGCATCCAGGCGCTGGCGAAATCGGTCGGGGAGAAGTGATGGTCGTCCTCGACTTCCTGCAGGGCATCTCGCCTTGGTGGTGGGTGGCCTTCGCGCTGATGCTCGGCGCGCTCGAGATGCTGTCGCTTGCGTTCTTCCTGGTCGGTCCGGCTCTGGCGGC
This sequence comes from Pseudomonadota bacterium, assembly GCA_038749815.1. Classification (GTDB taxonomy): domain Bacteria; phylum Pseudomonadota; class Alphaproteobacteria; order Rhodobacterales; family Rhodobacteraceae; genus Algicella. The sequence continues at coordinate 6,026 of JBCDHQ010000058.1, forward strand.
GTTCGTGATGTCCCTCCTCCTCGTTGCCTTTCCGGACATGCCGGCAACCATCCAACTTGCGCTTTTCGGCGTGATTTCTGTCCTCCTGACCCTCGGGTTTCAGACCCAGCGCCACCTCCTGCAACCCGATGAAGCCCCGCCGAACAGCCTGAACGATCGACGCGCCCAGATGATCGGCCGCCAGGGAACGATCATTTCGTTCCGGCATGGCCGGGGCGCCATCGAGATCGACGGCATCCATTGGCAGGCCAAAGCCGATCCGAGTGCCCTCGGACTGAAGCCCGGCGCCCTCGTCGAAGTCGAGGGCGTGGACGACGGTCTCCTCACGATCCGCCGTTTGACCCCGGAATGAGCGGTCTTGTTAACCGTTTCTGAAGACGTCGCACCGCAGCCTCCCGCCAACGAAGGAGAGGTGCATGCGTTCCACGGTTCTCGCAGCGCTGCCGGCGCTGGCCCTATCGGCCCCCATGGCCAGCGCCGAGGGGCATGCTGGCTGTCCGGTCCACATCGTGTCTCAGGGCGAAACGCTCAGCATCATTGCGGAGGCCTATTACGGTGAACTCGACGTTTTCGAAGACCTCTACGAGGTCAATCGGGAGATCATCGGTGAAGACGTCGACGTCATTGAAGAGGGGATCGGCATCACCCTTCCCTGCACGGGCCCCCTCGGCGCGCGTCTAGACCAGGCCGCGGTCGCAGCCCTCGCGCGCCCGGCAACCTCCGAAGTCATGGAGGAGGCTCCGCCAGAGCCCGAGATCATCGCGCCGCGCCCCTCCCAAGCGCGCGTCGCCATCCTCACTGGTGGCCCCTTTGCGCCCTTTGTGGATGAGGCGCGGCCGACGGGCGGCCTCTTCACGGAACTGATGACAAGAGCGCTGCGCGAGACTGCCGGACCGCCCGGCGAAGTCGTCTTCGTGAACGATCGCGAAAGCCACCTCTGGGACCTGATGCCCCGCGGCGGCTTCGACATCACGGGCCCGTGGTTTTATCCCGACTGCACCAGCGCGACGCTGCCCGCAATGGATCGCGAGCTCTGCGACGCCTTTGTGGCGAGCATCGGATACTACGAGTTCGTGACGGAGTTTTACGCGCGCGCCGACACGGAATGGGCGACTGTGGTCCTGCCGGGAGGGCTGACCGGCGCGCGGCTCTGCGTGCCCGCGGGTTACCCAAGGGCCGGTCTCGCGGCGCTCGGCCTCGCGCCGGAGGCCATCTCGACCCTAACCGGCCGCAGCCCGGCCGACTGCCTCCTCCGCCTTGACCGCCAGAACGTCGATGTCGTGGCGATGGAGGCCGCCGTCACACGCGCCCTGATCGACGATGTGCAGGTTGAAAACCCCATTGTCGTTCTCGAAACGCTCAGCCATGTCGACCGCTTGCGCATTCTCGTGCGGCGAGATCATCCCGATGCCGAAAGCCTCGTCGCGCGCCTCGACACGGCACTGGAGACGATGAGCGCCGACGGTGCGTGGTTCGAAATCGTCACGCGCCACCTTCTGGGTCAAGACCCGGCTTAGCGGCCGCGCCCCCCGCTGGCGCAAGGCCGGGCGCACTGGGCGCAGCCCGGACCGCCAGTGCCTGCGATCACCCCCGCCGCACAACGGTCTCCGCCAACCACGCCAAGTCCGGATCATGAAGACCGATCTCAGCCAGCGCGCGCGCCGTGTTCAACAGATACTCCCGATTGGTCCCGGCTGGCCCCACCGCGCGCGCGATGATATCAGCCTGGGCCGCCAGGCTGAGCGATCCGCGGTACTGCGCATGACCACGGTCCATCACATAGGTCACCGCAGGGACTGCAGCGCCCGACGCAAGCTCCACGACGACCTCTCGCTCCTGGTAGGCAGAGGACACAAGCTCGCGTCCGCGCAGGTAGTCGAGCGTCTCCGCCGCCCGGGCTTTGGACACCCGAAACGCCACACCCTCGCAGGCGGCCCCCTCCACGGCATCGAGCGCGAGGACCAGCCCCGGCGCCTCCGGCGTCCCGCGATAGACGATGGAGGCCAAGCAAAACGCGCGCCGATAGCCCTTGACCGTCGCGAGCTCTCGTGTCTCTGCCTCAAAGCCCGGATTCCAGATCAGCGACCCGTAGCCAAACACCCAAAACCCATCCACCGCGATCCCCTTCCCTCGGCATCCGAACGCAATAGGTTCCGAAGCCGTGGCCGTCATCCCCCAAAGGCTTCCCAATGCGTCTTCTCTTCGTCCTTGTTCTCATTCTCTCCGCGGGGTGGAGCGGGTACTGGTATGTCGGCGCCACGGTTCAAAAGTCGGCAATCGAGACCTGGCTCGACGATCAGGCCGGACGAACACCGCAGATCCGTGCGGGTGAGGTGACGACGACCGGATATCCCAACAGGTTCGACGTCATCCTGACCGATCTCGCCGTCGAGGAGCCTGCCGCCTGGGCCTGGACCACACCCGAGCTCCGCGTCTATGCGCTCTCGTACCAACCGAACAAAATCATCGCAACGCTCCCCCCGGCCCAGACCCTCACCCTCGGCGCGGAGGAGATCCAGATCGCCGCGTCGCGCCTGGCGGCCTCGGTGCATTTCGGCCCGACCCTGAGCCTGCCGCTGCGCGAGAGCATTTTCGAGACTGCGGATCTGGCACTCACCAGCGCCGAGTGGGAGGCCACGCTGGCGCGCGCGCAGCTCGCCGTGCGGGAAAGCCCGCTCGAGACGGCGCCCCCGAACGCCTATGACGTCGCGATCGACATCGAAGACCTCCGCCTGCCGCGCCAGCTTCTGGCGGAGCTTGATCCCAACGCCCGTCTGCCCGAGACCCTCTCGACCGTTGAGGCGCGCCTTGCCCCGGTCTTTGACCGTCCCTGGGACCGCTTTGCCGCCGAGGGGCCACCGCCGGAGCTTACCTCCGTGGCGGTCGAGCGCGTCCTGCTCTCCTGGGGTCCGATCCGGATCGAAGCGTCAGGCGACCTCGAGGTCGACCGCCTCGGCCGCGCCGATGGGCGTCTGACAGTGTCCGCCACCAACTGGCGCGAGATGCTGAGCCTGGCCGAGGACGCAGCGCTGATCGAGGCGGACCAGACCCGAGCGATCTCGCGCGCGCTCGACCTTATGGCGCGCACATCCGGTTCGCCCGACACGTTGAGCATCCCACTCGCGTTTTCAGGCGGCCGGACGCGGATCGGACCGATCCCGATCGGCCCGGCACCGCAGCTCGTCTATCGGCAATAGGGCCGTCGGTACTCAGCCACGTCGAAATGGAAGTGATTCTGATGGTAGCGATCCGCCTTCGGCCCGAGCACCGTGCCGAAGGGGCCACAGGCCTCGCGGTGAAGAGCTTGCATCAGCCCGCTCCACTTCGTGCCTGACCAATCGCGCGTCACCGTCGGCTGACTGCCATCCGAGAGCGTGATCCCCGCGATATCGATGGCATTTCCCTTCGCGTGCTCCGAAAGTTTGCCCGAGGGGCGGTTGTTCCGCCGCCGGCACGCATAGCTCGCCACCACATGCATGTCGGTGATGAGGACACCCTCCTCCCGCGCCGCATCCTGGGCGGGACCCGTCACCCAGGTGTGGAGCGCCGTCGCCGTGCGGCAGTTGATCCGCGGTTGGCTGTCGAGCTTCACGCCCCCGACGGCATAGACCTTGACAGGCTCTGCGATGCCACAGGCGCCGCCCGAGCCGATGCGATCCAATTCATAGCCAAGCACATCGTCCAGGCCGCAGAGACCGCGCACATCCGCAGGCAGGCCCATGTTGCGAGCCAGAACGGATTCATCCGGGCCCCGCGCGCAGGCGCTAAGCGCCAGAAGGGCCATCACCGCCCCGATCCACTTCATCATGATGTCGCTCCCCCTCCCACGCGGCGCCCCCGGCCGCAAGCCGCCCGAAATCTGGTGCGGCCACATCTTGACCCGCTTCGAGAATACCACGCCGGATGGCGCGCGTTCGGGTGAAATAGGCCTCAAGATGCGCGCCGTCACCGGTTCGGATCGCACGTTGAAGCGCAAAGAGCTCCTCCGTGAACCGCCCGAGGATCTCGAGCGTCGCGCTTTTGTTGGCCAAAAACACGTCCCGCCACATCACCGGATCGGATGCCGCGATCCGCGTAAAGTCTCGGAATCCCGCGGCGGAGTAGTTGACCACCTCCGACTGCGTGACACGCTGCAAATCATCCGCCACGCCGACCATGGTGTAGGCAATGAGATGCGGCGCATGGCTCGTCACGGCGAGCACGAGGTCGTGATGTGCCGGATCCATGGTGTCCACCGTCGCGCCGAGCGCTTCCCAGAACGCCCTGAGACGGCTGAGCGCCCCCGATTCAGTCCCGTCGAGCGGGGTCAGCAGACACCATCTCTGATCAAAGAGCGTGGCAAAGCCCGCCTCCGGCCCCGAGTGTTCCGTCCCCGCAAGCGGATGGCCCGGAATAAAGTGAACACCTGCCGGAACATGTGGCCTGACGGCTTCGATCACCCGTCCTTTGACGGAGCCGACATCGGTCACGATCGCATCCGGCGCAAGCGCCGGCGCGATGTCCGCCGAAACCTGCCCCATCGCGCCGACAGGCACGCAGAGAACCACCAGATCGGCATCCTCCACGGCATCCGCCGCACTCTCACACACTTCGCAGAGCGCAATCCTGGCCGCGGTCGCGCGGACGTCGGCGCTCAGGTCGTAACCTGTGATTCGCCCGGCGAAGCCTGAACGCCTCAACGCATGGGCGATCGACGACGCCAGCAGCCCGAGCCCGAGCAAAGCGACATGGGACTGCGGTGCGCTCATGGGTGGAGGTGGCCTGCCAGAACACCAACCACGCGCCGGCACGCGACCTCATCGCCGACCGTGATCCTGAGCGCCTCCGGCAGACCGTAACCGGCAACGCCTCGCACCAGTATGCCGCTTGCGGCCAGCGCTGCCTCAGCGGCCCCTGCCGTCTCAGAGGAGGCGAAGCGCGCCAAGACGAAGTTCCCCTCCGACGCATCGACACCAAGCCCGAGTGCGCGGAGCTCTTCGGTCAGCCAGGACCGCCAGGCCGCGTTCTCAGCCCGGCAATGCGCGATCCAGTCGGTGTCCCGAATTGCCGCCGCGGCCGCCGCGAGTCCCGGTGCCGACACATTGAACGGCCCTCGAACCCGGTGGAGCACGTCGACGATCTCGCCCGACGCATAGGCCCACCCCACCCTGAGCCCGCCAAGGCCGTGGATCTTCGAGAACGTTCGAAGCATCACAACCGGCCGCCCGGCCTCAACCAGCGCGATGCCGCTGTCATACTCCTCGACATACTCCGCATAGGCGCCGTCGAGGATCAGAAGGCATTGGGGCGGCAGACCGTCCACAAGCCGCTCGATCTCCGACATCGGGACCATAGTCCCGGTCGGGTTGTTTGGATTGGCCAGGAAGATCAGCCGGGTTGCCGGTCCCGTCGCCGCGAGGAGCGCATCGACATCCGCCACCCGATCGCGCTCGGCCACAGCGATCGGTGTCGCGCCCGCGGCGAGGCTCGAAATGCGGTACATGGCGAAGCCGTGCTCCGTGTGGAGAACCTCGGCCCCGGGGCCCGCATAGGCTTGGCAGAGGAGCGCGATCAGCTCATCCGAGCCCGCACCGCAGACAATTCGGTCCGGGTCGAGGTCGTGGGTTTCGGCAATCGCCGCCCGAAGCACGCCGTGGTCCCCCGCGGGGTACAGCTCAAGGCGCTCGGCCGCGCGGCGAACCGCGTCTTTCGCCGCCGCGCTCGGGCCGAGCGGGTTCTCGTTCGAACTGAGTTTTGTGACGCTGTTTGCGCCCTCCACATGGGCCGCCCCCCCCACATAGGGAGAGATATCGAGGATCCCGGGTTGAGGCGCGAACTTATGCTGGGTCATCGGCGGCTGGCTCTGCGAAAATCTAGAGGGTCCTTAACGATCCGGCCGCCCGTTGACCAGCGCGCCGTTGGCGAGGTGCTGCCACGCGACCGGAGACCCAGCGCCGGTGCGCGCGCCGAGCCCATTGACCAGATCCCAACCCGGTTGATGACGTGGACCTCGAAAGCTCTGATCGCCTGCCCGGCAGCAGAGCCCGCGCGACCGGCGCCGTTGCCTGCCCTATCTGCGCCGTCCCACGGAAACTAAGGTCGCGAGCTTCGACCCGCGCCACATCGCAGTCCAGGAGGGCTGCGCTCCCGTCGCTTCCGACGCCGGCTCGGTGTCCGACATCCGGCTGGCGCGACAGAGACGCGTGCCTGAGCGCCGTTGGCGACCGGGCCCCGCCCAACGATGTTTGACATTGTGCGCCAAATGAATACATCACCTGTGTCGCTGCGCTTCCGCGTGAGCAAGCCGTGCCACGACGTGCACACAGCGACCAAACTTCATTTGTTCCCTTTCACGCTGGGTTCATGACGCGTTCGCCGACCGGCGCGGGACACGCTCGCGCCGACCGACGTGCGCGGCAACCGTCTCGCACCGGCTCCTGGTGCGGGATCAGACATGGATCCTCCGGCTTCGTGGTCGAGGGTGGTCCAGCAAGGATAGACGTGTTCGATTTTGACATGCTGGGGCTCAACGCGGCCCTGAACGACGCCCTCAAACGTGCGGGGTTCAGCGAACCGACGCCGATCCAGAACCAGGCGATCCCGCTAGCCCTGGAAGGTCATGACGTTTTGGGCCTGGCGCAGACCGGCACTGGGAAGACCCTGGCCTTTGGACTGCCCCTCATAAACGCTCTGCTCTCGGAGCCTCGAAAACCTCAGCCAAAGACGGCAAAGGCGCTGGTGCTGGCGCCAACGCGTGAACTGGTCAACCAAATCGCAGAGAGCCTCAAGACGCTGACGGGCGCCACGCGGATCCGGGTCACCACTGTCGTCGGTGGACAGTCGATCGGGCGGCAGATCAACCTTCTGGCGAAGGGCACGGACATCCTGGTCGCCACGCCCGGGAGGCTGATCGACCTGATGGACCGAGGCGCGGTCAGTCTCGCGTCCGTCCACCATCTGGTTCTCGACGAAGCGGACCAGATGCTCGACCTCGGCTTCATTCACGCGCTCAGGCGGATTGCACCAAAGCTGGGACAACCGCGCCAAACGATGCTCTTTTCGGCGACCATGCCGAAACAGATGGAAGAGGTCAGCCGCACCTACCTGACAAACCCGCGCCGCGTTCAAGTGTCGCCGCCGGGCAAAGCTGAGGACAAGATCACGCAATCGGTGCACTTCCTCGAGAAGCCGTCAAAGCCCGTCAAACTTCGGGAGATCCTCTCCAGAGATCTTGACGCGCTGACACTTGTCTTTGCCCGGACGAAACACGGTGCAGAGAAGCTCGCCAAAGGGCTGATCGCCGATGGATACAACGCCGCGTCGATCCACGGCAACAAAAGCCAAGGGCAACGGGACCGCGCGATCCGGGCGTTCCGGGATCGCACTGTCACGATCCTCGTCGCAACGGACGTTGCCGCGCGCGGGATCGACATTCCCGGCGTGGGCTATGTGATCAACTACGATCTTCCCGAGGTGCCCGACAATTATGTCCACCGGATCGGGCGAACGGCGCGGGCCGGACGCGACGGCGAGGCCATCGCCTTCTGCACCCCAGATGAGGGCGCCCTGCTGAGGCAGATCCAAAACCTGATGAAGGTGGAGATCCCGGTGGCGAGTGGCACCGCGCCCCTGTCCACTCAGCCGGACGCGCGGCGTCGCGGTGGGAAGCCTGCCAACGCGGGCTCACCACCGGCGAACGGCAAACGGCGGAGGCGACCGAGACGACGCGCTGCATGAGCTGAGCGCAAAGGCAGGTGCTTCCTTCGGATGATCCGTCCCAGCGCACCAAGGGGATCCGTGACAAAAAGTGACATCCTGCGAGATGCCTGTCGGCAGATAGACTAGAGTTGCGCGGACCGCTCAGTTGAGCATCCGTCTAGTCAGGGGATTTCGCCGTGAACTCTTCTCCGCCCGAGCGATGCGAACGGCATGTCCGGGCGGTGCGTGTTCACGCGACGTCGACCTGCCGTTTGAATGGTTCTTTTGTCCACTGCACGTCTCGTGTCTGGCACCGCCCACATTACGCCAGCATGTGTTGAGTACACCGGTCCCTCGCCCGTCCAAGTCATTCCCATGCTGCCCGCAGAGTATAGATAGCTTCCATGTCCTCCGAAGAGCTTGTGGTTAATCTCCATGCGAAGGAACCGAGTTGGAGTTGGCTGTCTCACAGGACGCCCCCAGACCGGTTTTACTGGAAGAGTTACTCGGAACGTCCGCAATCTGCCGTTGAGAGGCTGATCACCCGCCCCCAATTGAGCCGGTACCGGGCCGTTTTTTCGGGTGTGGCGGCGGCGCGGCGCGAGAACGCTGTGCTGATCGTGACCCATGGCCCGCAATTGGCGGCCGCGACCCGCGCGCTCTGCCGGACGACGGGGCTTCGCATTCCGCACTTGGCGGTTGCGTTTACGATGACCCGCTTACCCGGCCCTATGGGGCGCGCCTACATGACGCGCGCCATCCGGGGCATCGATCGGTTCGTGTGTTTCTCGAGCATCGAGAGGGCGCGTTATGCGGAGGTCTTCGACATCCCGACCGACAAGATCGACATCTTGCGCTGGAGCGTTGCGGAGCCGGACTACGACGTCGCTGCTCCCGCCCTCATCGAGGGCGACTATATCTGCGCGGTCGGCGGTGAAGGGCGGGACGTTCCAACACTCTTCGCCGCCATGAAAGAGCTCTCGGATCTGAAGCTCGTCCTGGTGACACGGCCGGCGAACATTGCCGGATTGGAGGTTCCGACGAACGTCGATGTGCGCACCAACATCCCGCTTGAGGAGGTCTGGAACATCACGCACAACGCGCGGCTGCATGTGTTGCCGCTGGTCAGCAGCGACGTGCCGGCGGGGCACGGCACACTGATCATGGCGATGCAACTCTCCACACCATCTGTGGTCACCCGATCCGAGGCCATGATCGACTATGTCGACGGCGAGGAGACCGCGCTCGAGTGTGAGCCCCAGGATCCGTCCTCGCTCGGCTCTCAAGTTCGGCGGTTGTGGGACGACCAGGATCTCGCGGAGCGGATCACATCCGCGGGGCGCCGTTTCGCCATTGAGGAGTGCAGCGAGGATCGAACATATGCGTATTTTCATACATATTTGAAGCAGCGTGGGCTGATCTCAGACACGGACGCGGTGGCCTAGGTTCATGGACCACGAGTTTGGAGGAGAGCGCCCCTGGCGCGTCGGCGTGATCGGAACCGGGTTCACGGCGCGCAGCCTGATCAACCTGATCCGGATGATGCCCGACCTGACCGTGACCCGAGTGCTGACGAGGCGCCCCATCGACAGTGTCACGGGCATCGCCTCGGATGTCACACTCACCAACCACATCGCCGCGCTGATCGAAGAGAGCGATGTGGTCGTCGAATGCTCGGGCGACGTCGTGCACGCGGCCGAGGTCATTGGGGACGCAATGGCAGCCGGCAGGCCGGTCGTGACCATGAACAGTGAGTTTCACGTCACCTGCGGCTCGCACTTCGTGGATAAGGGCTACTTGACGGAGGCCGAGGGGGATCAGCCCGGCGCCACGGCCGCGCTCCACCGGGATGTCATCGGCATGGGGTTCACGCCCCTCGTCTACGGGAACATGAAGGGCTTTCTCAGCCTCGACCCGAGCCCCGAGGACATGGAGCACTGGGCCAAGCGCCAGGATTTCAGCGTCGCAATGACGACATCCTTCACAGATGGCACCAAAGTGCAGGTCGAGCAGGCCTTGATCGCCAACATGTACGGGGCCGACATCGTGAAGACCGGGTTGCTCGCCCCGGAAGACAGCGATTTCGACAAGGCCGCGCTCCGGCTTGCGCATGCAGCGGAGCGTCACGGCCAGCCGATTTCGGACTTCGTCGTCTCTGCGGGGCAAGTCCCCGGCGTCTTCATCGTCGCGACACATGCCGACGAACACAAAACGATCCTTCGCAATCTCAAGATGGGTGACGGGCCCCACTACATCTTGGTTCGCCCGTACCATCTCTGCGCGATGGAAATCCCCAAAACGCTTCGTGCCGTTCGCGCCGGTGCGCCTCCGCTCCTCCACAACTCCACATCGCCGCGCATTGGCGTGGCCGCGATTGCAAAGCGGGCCATCCCGGCCGGGCTTGTCATCGACCACGGCATCGGGAGTTTTCTGTTGCGCGGCGAGGCGGTGCGCCTCGCCGATGTTCCAAACCACGTGCCGATCGGCCTGATCCAGAACGCGACCGTCACGCGCGCGATCGAGCCCGGCCAGATGCTGCTGCTCGACGATGTCGACGTGCCCGACAGCCTCGGCCGCGACATCGGCCTCAGCCTTTTGTCCGCTGGATAGCGGCCGCAGCACCTCAAACGGGTCCCGGGCGAGAGGTTGCGCACCGCCAACCTATGCTCAATCTGCGCGCGGGCGGGTGCGCACCTGCTCATCTTGTGTCCAAAGGGCCCGCTCCGCTACCACAGACGTGTGGAATACCCGCACAAGGCACGTCAATGGGAAGCGCACACCTCAACTTGGGCATCAAAGTCATCGTGACACTTGTGAGCCTTGTCTACGGTATTGTGCCTGCGATTGCGGATCTAAACGAGACCCATCTCTACAATCCGGACTGGAGCCCTCATGCCCGTGTCCATGGCGCCTGGTTTCTCTTTTTTGGCGCCTTCATGGCGATCACTGCACTCTACTTGATTTGGATCCGCAATGACGTCCTGCTGGGGATTACCATTGGCCTGTGTTTCGTGGCCAGCTTCTGGTCCGCTGTCCTCACAGCCTCGCTCTATGGTGGCGCCCTTGTGGATCCCAATGGCATTGAAACGCGCCTCCTCGGCCTCGAGTCCAACGTGGCCGTGTTTTCGGTCCTGACGCTTCTCCTGGCCGGGTCGCTCGGCCTTTTCCTCAGGGGCGGACGCGAGCCAAAGTAGCCCGACCGCTCCGCCTCTCCAGATTCCAAGCGACACGCAGATTTGGGGGTTGAGGCGGCGTCCTGTTTTGCGGTTGGGGTCGGGCAAGGCTGAACAGGGCGTGCGGTTTGGCGTGGGGAGATGGGCGGGCCGCGGGGGGCGGCGAGCTCAGATGTTGCACGGGTGGCCGGGTCGGCGGGGGAGCCGTTTTGGCGTTTTCTTTTGAGGGTGTGCTCGAGGGTGGAGCGGCCGCCGAACGAGGCGGGGGGAGCGGTCTTTGAGGGGGAGGACGGGGGATCGGTCGAGGATCGCTGCTGCGAGGGC